>NZ_JBITGS010000028.1:0-155897 GCF_044457265.1 Streptomyces sp. NPDC050564
CCCCCCCCCCCCCCCCCCCCCCCCCCCCCCCCCCCCCCCCCCCCCCCCCCCCCCCCCCCCCCCCCCCCCCCCCCCCCCCCCCCCCCCCCCCCCCCGCCCCCCCCCCCCCCCCCCCCCCCCCCCCCCCCCCCCCCCCCCCCCCACGACCGTGCGTCACTCCCACCGTGTACCGTGCCGGGGCACCGGAGTTGTGTGGGCCGAAGGGTGGGAAAGTGTCGTGGACGGCATCGCGTGGATTCGGGAAGCCCTGGACGCCTACTGCGTCACGTTCGCCCGCGGGCTGAGCGTGGATGAGCTGGTCCGTCGCCTGGGCACGGACCCCGCCCGGATCCTGCCCTCCGTGTCCGTGCACGAGGCGGAGCTGCTCGCCAGGGACGAGGGACCCGTCGCCCGACTGGGTACCGGCAACGGCTGGGCCTTCGCCCTGGAGTCCGCGAGCGCCGAGGGGACCGACCGGCGCACGCTGCGGCGGGTCTCCGAGGGCACGGAAGCCGTCATGCTGCTGGACAGCGGCATGCCGCCGTACTGGTTCGTACACGCCCGCAACGGCGAGATCGCGGCCGACTTCGAACCCGGCGTGGAGGCGGAGCAGATCGGCGGCACCGATCCGTCCTTCCTCGTCCCGGCCATGCAGACCGCGGGCATGCTGCTGGCGGACGGCACGGCGAACCCGGAGGACTGGGAACCGGAGCAGCGGATCCTCACCGTGGCGGAACAGGTCTTCTCGCTGGACCTGCCCCGCGCGGCCCTGGAAAGCGGGACGCTCCCGGCCGTCGTTCTGGTTTAGAGGGCCCGGACGCGCGGAGCCTGTCCGGGCGGCGTGTGCCGCCCGGACAGGCTCGGGTGGTGACGAGCGTGGCCTCAGCCGCGCCGAGTGCGCCTACCTGCCCGCCGCCCTATCGCGTACGGACGAAGCAGATCTGTGAAAGGTCCGTGCACTCCTCGAATCCCGGGACGCTCACATAGAACGCGTCCTTGTCGAGCATCCGGTTGGTCGGCACGAAGAACAGGCCGATCCGGTTGGCCGCGCCCGAGTTCTCGTCGCCCGGGATGCTCGCCCGGCCGCAGATCTCGTTCCAGGTGTTGACGCGGGCGTAGTTGGGATCTTCGAGCAGCGTCCATCCCGTGCTGATCGGCTTGGCGTAGAGCTGGGTGCACTCCTTGCCCGTGTTCACTGCCTGCGGAGGCATGCCACCGCTCTGATAGGTCGCCGCGAACGGGTACTCGTCGCAGCTCGACGTGCTGTTCGGCGGCTTCGATTCTGGGTTGGGCACCCACTTGTCCGGGCCGCTCTTGGGGCAGATGACGTTGCGATTCGCCTTCTGCCGGTCGGAGCTCGCCAGATAGTTCAGCGGCGACTTGTGATCCCGGCTGCCCGGGTGGTACGGCAGCTTCTGCATGAGGATCCAGTAGAACGCCGCCGCCGACGGGTTCGCCTCGGTGTTGACGACGTACGTCGGGACGTAGTCCGGGAAGACACATCCCACCGTGCTCTTGCCCTTGGCCTCGCGGTCGCAGCGGATGCCCAGCTTTCCGCTCGGTGGCTGGTAGTCGGCCCCACCGTTCGGGGCGCCGCCCATGGTCGAGGAGAGGATCCAGTTCAGGTGCACGGTCTCATTGCCCGCCGTACCCGACCAGGTGTGGTCGATCTGGCCGACGGCCGTGTGCGTGTCCACGCCCGACCACTCGGGCAGGCTGGACCAGGTGATCCCGGCCGACGAGCAGTTGGACTGGCAGAAGGACTGAATGTTGACCGTGACCGGCGGAACCTTGGGGTCGACCGTCGTCGGCTGGATCGTGACCGTCTGCTTGATCGTGGGGCTGTCGATGTCCAGGTCGATCTCGTGCTTGTACGCGTAGATGTTCTGCGCGATGGGCGTGTTGTTCTCGTACAGCGTGGCCGAGAAGCTGTCCTGCAGACACGCTCTGGTGCGCGTGTAGAACATGTCCTCGCCGCTCTTGGAGCAGAACGCGGTGCTCCCCGCCGCCAGTTGCTGCCGCTTGGTCTCCTTGACGGGCTTTCCGCGGAACTGCAGACAGACCTCGGAGTCCTTCTTGCCCTTGACGGCACGGCAGTCGAAGGCGCGCGGGTGTTCCTCGGCCGCGGCCCCGGCCTGGGCGGCCTGCACCCCCGGCCGCGGGAAGACATGCCCGGGCAGGGTGCTGATGGGCTCCACCGGTGCCGGCTCGGGAGCGTCGGGGTTCCACTCCGGCAGCCGCATGTCCGTGATCAGGTCGTACGAGCCCGGTACGAACGCCACCGCGTCGAAGGCGATGTCCTCGTCCCCGGTGCCGTCCGGCGTGATCGTGTTGAGCCGCACCTCGGGGGTGTTGTCGAACCGGTAGGCACCGAGCGACACCCAGCGGTTGCCGTCACCCGGCTGCGCGATGGTGCGCTTCTCGGTCCCGTAGGCGGTGTCGATCTCATAGGTGGCGTACTTGGTCTGTGCCCCGTGATCGGGCAGGTGGACCATCACCTTGGCCTGGCTCTTCAGCGACTTGTTCAGCTTCCAGGTGCCGGTGATCTTCAGACGCTGTCCCTTGGCGTCGTCCTGGCGGGTGTGGCCGAACCAGAAGTGCCCGCCGAAGCCGGCGCCCAACTGGTGGAGGTCGACCTTGGAGGGGTAGACCGTCTCGACCGCGTTGTTGGCGAAGTTGAAGCTGAAGGACCCCGAGTTGGTCCAGGAGTTGGTGCAGCCGGACCGGACCACGGGGGTGCCCGCCGGGACGTCGTCGACGATGAGGGCGTTGTCCGGGAGGCCGCTGGTGGTGCAGGCGGGCGGGTAGGCGGTGCCGTCGGGCTCCTCCGGCGAGGTGTCGCCGAAGCGGATGAACTCGTATCCGCAGGTGTCGACGCAGTCGGTCTTCCACGTCACCGGCTTGTTCCACCAGCACTTGACGTCGTCTCGGCCGCACGGCCCGCTGGCCGCGGTGTCGTTGGAGGCGCTGTCGGAGATCCGGCTCGGGTCGCAGCTGTTGGAGGAGTCGCAGAACGCGTCCTCGGGCGCCTTGAGGTGGGCCCGGTTGTAGAGCGCGCTGCCCTTGACCGTGACGGCCGAGTTGGTGCCGTTCCAGGTGGAGGGGCGGAAGGCGGGGACCATCACGCCCGGGGACTCCAGGAAGGACGGCGGGTGCGCGGCGAAGCCGAGCACCTTCTCCTGGTAGGGCCAGTTCTGCGGGCGGGCGGCGGCGCTGGCGTCCTCGCCACCGGCGGCGTTCTCCATGAACGGCAGCCGCCCGGCGTCCCATTCGGGGTTGGCGGGGTTGTTGGCCCAGCCGAGGCCCCACGGCGAGCCGTCACCGGCGTTGGGGTGGAAGCCGGAGTTGTACGACCACAGCGCGAAGTACCAGTTCTCGGGCCGCCCGGTGGTGCCGTGGTTGGCGATCATTCCCGCGGCGCGGGTCTCGTTCCACTTGGCGATGAGGGTCTGCAGGCCCGCGGCGATGTTCGCGGTGTAGTCCAGCGCGGCGGCCCGCTGCTTCTGGTAGTCCCAGGCCGTGCCGCCGTGCCCGTCCTCGCGGCCGGCCATCCGCATGTGATCGGTGATCTGCGTGATGCCGTAACCGCAGTCCGCCTTGGCGAAGTTGACGTCCCAGTCGTTGCTGGTGTCGCCGTCGTAGAGGTTGATGCCGTAGTAGTTGCCGATCAGCGGGTTGGCGGTGACCCCGGGCACGGCCTCCCGGCCGGCCTGCCACATGTTCGACTCCTGGGTGGTCACGCCGAGCATGACCTGAGCCATCGCCCGGCCGCCGCCGTCCAGCGCGGGGTTCAGGAACAGCGACTGCGGCATGTACGCGGGCATGCCGAGGTTCTTCCAGTCCGCCGGGCGCGAGATGTGCGTGTTCAGCAGACCCTTGACGGCCATGTCGACCGCCCACTCCACCTGGCGCGGCTTGGGCTGCATGGCCTGGTTGCGCACATCGTTGCGCGGCACGGAGCAGGTGCGCTCCGCCTCCACCGGATCGCTCGGGTCACCGGCGGCCGCCGCGGTCAGCGGCGCCTTGCCCGGGCCCCCGGAACCGGTCAGCAGACCCGGCGACGCGTCACGGCCCTGGCCCGCGTACGTCGACACCCGCCGGGCCGGGTCCACGGTGAAGGACGCCGTGCGCCCCGTGGCACGGGTGGTCAGGGACATCTTCACCGTACGGGCCTTGGCGGCCTCGCCGGGCAGCAGCAGCGTGCCCTTGCCGTCGGCCCACGCCGTGTGGGTCAGGACGGCCTCGCCGCGTGTGGAGACGGTGACGTCCTTCGGCACGGACGCCAACCGCCGCACGATGGAGGGAAGTCGGTCGACCATCGGCCGCGTGGTGCCGGTCACGTACACGGTGCGGGCGCTACGGGTCAGCCCGGTCTCGGTCGCGAGCCCCTTGGCCAGTACGGCAGCACGTGTACCGCGCGCGTTCGGGTGCGCCACGGCGCCGGCCGTGATGCGCTTCACCTGGGATATGGCGCCGCGCTTGTCGAGGAAGGCGAGCCCGCCGTCGCCGTCGGGTGTGAGCCGGTAGGGCACACCGTCGGTTCGGACGAGGGGCTTGCTCCCGCCCCGGGCGTCGATCTTGATGACCTCCGCGCCGGAGGCCGCGACCATGGAACCGTGCGCGGCCGGGACGGCCGAGGTGACTTGTCCCCTCATCGCGATCGGCTTGCCGAGCCTGCCCGTTGACGCGTCGAGCCGGAACAGCCGGGTGCCGGGCCGGTCTTCGCCCCCGGACTGGGTCAGGATCACCGACTCATCCGGCCCGCAGCCCGGGTTGTAGTACGACAGCGACGCCTTCAGCTTCAGCTTCGTGACCTTGCCGGAGGCCAGATCGACGACCGCGGTGAACCCGCCCCGGGCCATCAGCTGGGGCTTGTTGGTGAAAGTGCGGGGGGCGTAGACCACCACCGCCCGCTTGCCCGAACCGGTGACGCAGATGTTGCCGATCCAGGCGTCGGCGTCGAATCCCGGCTCGGAAAGCGACGCCGTACTGCGCCAGGTGTAGCCGTCCTTCTTCCGGGCCGTGAGGATGTGGAATCCCTCCGCGTCACCCGATGTGGTCCACGCCAGGTCGCCCGAATTCTGCCAGGCCTTGCCCAGCACCGCGGCCCGCTCGGCCGAGGGCACCGCGTCGCGCCGGTTCTCGACGGCCGCCTTCTTCGCGGGAGCCGCCGGTGCCGGCGGGTCGGCCCAGGCCACGGCCTGCGTCAGCCCCGCGAGCACCGCCCCGGCCGCCATGGCGGCCAGCGGTGCCCGCGTTCGTCTGTGGAATCTCACGGTTCTCCTTCTCAGATGGCTCCCGCGGCACGGGAGTCCCGGAAGGGAATGGGCGCCTTGACCGCAATCCGGGCATGCCTGACAGCCCGCGCACCCATGTCGGAATTCGCGGAATTCGGGCAGCAATGGAACGCAATCAGCTGGTCAGCGCGCGGCGCAGGATGCCGCCATGATCCCCTCCCCGTTTACCGGGAGGATGGTCCAGTCACGCGGCCGGAGTCAACGAATTTCTCATGGGGATTTAAACTTCCGGACTCGGTGGCCGATAATCGCCGACGGTAAGGCCCCGACCGAAAAGAATCGGCCAGGGTCGGCTGTAAGTGCCACTCGTATCGAGAAAAAGGGGCGCCCGGTGGATTACCGGGCGCCCCTTTTTGCACGCTAAATGACTGTCTCGCTATTGACTGTTCGGATCCAGCGGATTGTCCGTGATTCTGTCGGTCGGCGTGCCCGTCGGCGTGGTCGGCTTCGTGGTCGTCGGCTCGGTCGTCGTCGGCTCCTCCGTCGGAGTCGGCGGGCTGCTGCTCGTCGGCGGCTCGGTCGACGGCTCCTCGGTGGTCGGCGTCGACGAGGGGGTACTCGAAGGCGTCCGCGTGAACGTGGGCGTCTCGGTGGGCTCCACCGCCGCGCCCGACGTGGTGTTCAGGTCGAACTCGCTGACCTTGCCCATCGCGTCGAAGGTGTACGCCGCCCAGATCTGGGCCGGGAAACCACCGCCGTTGACGCGGCCGTTCTCCGCGACGAGGCCTGTGGCGCCCTTCATGGAGACGTGCTTGCCCGCGTTGGCGGTACCGACCGCCCCCTCGCCGAACAGGCCGACCGAGGTGACCAGGTTCGGCGTGTAGCCGGTGAACCAGGCCGACTTGTTGTTGTCGGAGGTACCGGTCTTGCCGGCGACCTGCTGGCCGTCACGGGACGGGTTGTCCCGCACCGCGATCCGGGCCGTACCGTCGTCGACCACGCCGGTCAGCACCGACGTGACCGTGTCGGCGGCTTCCTCGCTGATGACATGCTCGCCGATCGGGTCGGGGAACTGGACCGAGCGGTCCTTGTGCTCGGCCGAGGCGATGAGGGCCGGGGTGACCTTCTTGCCGTGGTTGTCGAGCGTGGCGTAGACGCCGGCCATCTCCAGCGGGCTCGCGCCCATGGAACCGAGGGTCTGCGCGGGCACCGCCTGCAGGCCCTTGGTGTCCATGCCGAGGTCGCCCGCGACCTTGAGGACCTCATCCATGCCGACGTCGACGCCCATCTGCGCGAAGACGGAGTTGATGGACTTGTTGGTCGCGGTCTGGACGGTGACGTTGCCGTAGCTGCGCTCGTCCTCGTTCGGCGGCGCGAAGGCGATGTTGCTGCCCACGACCGGGCGCCGGTTCGTGCCGTCGTAGATCGTGTTCGCCGTGATCGGCCTGCCGCTCTGGGTCTTGGCCTGCTCCTCCAGGGCAGCCGCCAGGATCAGCGGCTTGAAGGTCGACGCGACCTGGTAGTCACGGCGGGTCGCGTTGTTGTAGTAGTGCTTGACGTAGTCCTGACCGCCATACATCGCCAGGACCTTGCCGGTCTTCGGGTCGACGGACGCGGCACCGGCCTGGATGTCGGCGTCGACCTTGCGCGTCTTCGGGTTCAGCTTGCTGGTCAGCTGCGCCTTGACGGTCTTCTCGAGCAGCGCCTGCTTCTTCTTGTCTATGTTGAGCTTCACGGTCCAGCCGCCCGCGTTGACCATCGCCTGAGCGTCGTCGAGGCTGGCGGCCGTGCCCTGCGCGAGGAGTTGCTTCGCCAGCGCGCTCTCCGCCGCCTTCACCAGATAGCCCGTCTGTCCCTCCATGCCGGGCGCGGCCTTGGGGGGCTTGGGCACCGGGAACTTCATGGCCTGGCGCTTGGCGGAGTTCAGCCAGCCCTCCTCGACCATGTTGTCGAGGGTGTAGTTCCAGCGGGCCTTGACGAGCTTCTTGCCGGTGTCCGTGGCGTTCGCCCAGTCGTACTGGCTCGGGGCCTGCAGCAGCGAGGCCAGGTACGCGCCCTGCGCGACCGTGAGTTCGCTCGCGTCGACTTGGTAGTACGCCTGCGCCGCGGCCTGGATGCCGTAGGCGCCCTCGCCGTAGTAACTGGTGTTGATGTAGCCCGCGAGGATGTCGTCCTTGGACTTCTGGCGGTCCACCTTCAGCGAGATGACCAGTTCCTTCAGCTTGCGCGTGACGGTCTGGTCCTGGCTGAGGTAGTAGTTCTTCACGTACTGCTGGGTGATCGTCGAACCACCCTGCTTGCCCTTGCCGGACAGGGTGTTGATCAGACCTCGGGCCGTGCCCTTGAGGTCGACGCCCGCGTCCTTGTAGAACGACTTGTTCTCCGCGGCGACGAAGGTCTTCTGGACCCCCTTGGGCACCTTGTCCAGGTCCACGATCTCGCGGTTGACGTCACCGGTGCGGGCGAGCAGCTTGCCGTCGCTGTACTGGTAGATGTTGCTCTGCTGCTTCGCGGCCGCGTTGCCCTCGGGGACGCTGACGACCATGTAGAGCACGATGAAGGCGCCCATGCCGAGCAGGCAGAGGCCGAAGAACGTGCCGAGGGTCGTCTTCCAGTTGACGAACCGGCGTATGCCGCTGCGGCGGGTCTTCCCCCCGGCCTTTCCCCCGGCTGACGCTCCGGCCGTCGCTCCGGACGAGCGCTTGGGCGCCGCGCGGCGGCCCTGCGCCTGCCGCGCTCGTCTCTCTTCCGCTCGTCCCATGGGTCGATCCGCTCCGCTTCACTCTCGTGTGGCACACAGGTTCGTCGCTCAGGTCAGCTCAGAAAGCTAACACCGCGCGCTATGACAAAGGGCCGCCGATCCGGCCTTTTCCGGACGTGACAATCAGCACGCCACGCTCGCCCGCCCCAACAAAACCGACGAGCAAGAGGGGTGGAAGGTTGCTGAGCCGGGTAAAGTGTTATCACTTAGATAGACCTGAGCTATGCCGCAGGAACGATCGAAACGGGGGACGACCTACGTCCACGTACGACTCGCACACCTCCTCACCCACGGCAGATGTGCCCGAGATGTCCGCTCCACGGGTCGGCGAGTTCGCCGCGCACAGCATCGGCGGGGCGCTCACGCTGCCGCTCGGCCTTGTCGGGCTGCTGCTGGGCACCACGCTCGTCGCGCTCGGCGGTGGCATGGTGCAGGCGAGCGGCGCCAAGGCCGCGCTGATCACCGTCGGCATCCTGGTCGGCATCGGCGCGTTCCTCGCGATGTGCGGTCCGAACACCGTGGCGCCCGGCGAGGCGCTCCAGCGGCAGCAGGCCGGTGCTGTCGTCGCGGCGCGGCGGCAGATCGTGGACGGTGCCGTGGGGATGGTCGAGGCGGCGATCGCCCGGATCACCGTGGGGGCACCTCCCACGCCCTTCAGGCAGTGAGGGAGGGACATCGTGGAGCTGGACTCCGAGCGGAAGGCGGCGATGGTGTCGAACCTGATGGTGGTGCTGTGCGGGGACCGTGCGGCGCAGCCGGTCCTGAACACCGGATCCCGCTACCGGTGACGGCTCCTTCCGAGGGGGCCTCGCCCCGGCGGCAGCCGCAGCGGCGCAAGCAGGTGCTGTTGCGGCTGGATCCGCTGGTGTACGAGGCGCTGGCCCGCTGGGCGGGGGACGAATTGCGCTCCGCCAACGCCCAGATCGAGTTCCTGCTGCGCAAGGCCCTGGCCGAGTCCGGCCGCCTGCCCGGCGGGGTCGGACCGATCCCCCGCCGGGGACGCCCACCGGCCTCCGGCGAACCCGAGGCCTAGGGGACCGCGAGTTCTTTCGCCCCCGCCGTCCCGTCCCGACCCGTCCCCGGGGCTCCGCCCCGGACCCCGTTCGCGCAGTTCCCCGCGCCCTGAAAGGGGGCGCGGGGAACTGCGCAGTCTTTTGAGCGGGACGGGCAGAGGCGGAGGGGGCGAGAAAACCCGGTGACAGAACCGTGACAATCGGCCCTGACCTGCGGAACCACGAGGCCCTTCATGATCTATGCGTGCCGTGTATACGCGGGGTGTATACGCCCTGTGTAGAGTGCTCCGCATGTCCATCGGTCACACCCTCCTAGGGCTCCTGGAGTCCGGCCCCCGACACGGTTACGACCTGAAGCGGGCCTTCGACGAGAAGTTCGGTCACGACCGGCCGCTGCACTACGGCCAGGTCTACTCGACGATGTCGCGACTGCTCAAGAACGGGCTTGTCGAGGTCGACGGGATAGAGGCGGGCGGCGGCCCCGAGCGGAAGCGGTACGCGATCACCGAGGCCGGGATCACCGACGTACAGCGGTGGCTCGCGACGCCGGAGAAGCCCGAGCCGTACCTCCAGTCGACCCTCTACACGAAGGTCGTCCTCGCATTGCTCACGCACCGCAACGCGAGCGAGATCCTCGACACGCAGCGCTCGGAGCACCTGCGCATGATGCGCATCCTGACCGACCGCAAGCGCAAGGGCGACCTCGCGGATCAGCTGATCTGCGACCACGCCCTCTTCCACCTGGAGGCGGACCTGCGGTGGCTGGAGCTCACCGCCGCGCGCCTCGACAAGCTCGCCGAGGCGGTGACGACCCGATGACTCCTCCCCCCGGCTCCCTGCTCGCCGCGTCGGAGCTTCGCAAGACGTACGGACCGACCACCGCGCTCGACGGCGCGGAGTTCTCCATCCATCCCGGCGAGGTCGTCGCCGTGATGGGCCCCTCCGGCTCCGGCAAGTCCACCCTGCTGCACTGCCTCGCCGGGATCGTGCCGCCCGACTCGGGATCGATCACGTACAACGGCCGGGAGATGGCCGGCATGAGCGACGCTCAGCGCAGTGCTCTCAGGCGCAGCGAGTTCGGGTTCGTGTTCCAGTTCGGGCAGCTCGTGCCCGAGTTGACCTGTGTCGAGAATGTCGCGCTGCCGCTCAGGCTGAACGGCACCGGGCGCAAGGAGGCCGAGCGCACCGCCCTGTCGTGGATGGAGCAGCTGGAGGTCGACGACCTCAAGGGCAAGCGGCCCGGCGAGGTCTCCGGTGGTCAGGGGCAGCGCGTGGCGGTGGCCCGTTCGCTGGTCACCAACCCGCGCGTGCTGTTCGCGGACGAGCCGACCGGCGCGCTCGACTCGCTCAACGGTGAGCGTGTGATGCAGCTGCTGACCGACGCGGCCCGGTCCACCAACGCCGCCGTCGTGCTCGTCACGCACGAGGCGCGGGTGGCCGCGTACTCGGACCGCGAGATCGTCGTGCGCGACGGCAGGTCGCGGGACATGGAGCGCATCGTATGAGCGCCCGCCCGTCGCCCTCCACCCCCCTGCCCGAGGCGCGTCGCGCCGCCCGCGGAATCCCCCAGTGGTCCCGTGACTTCGGCATGGGCGCCAAGTTCGCGGTGACCGGCGGCCGTGAGGCCTGGGTGCGTGTGCTGCTGACGGCCGTCGGGGTCGGTCTCGGGGTGGCCCTGCTGCTGCTCACCACGGCGATACCGAGCGCATTGGCCTCCCGGCACGATCGCGAGCGCGGCCGCAACGACATGACGTACCAGTCGGTGGTCGAGAAGAAGTCGGACCGTACGCTGCTCATCGGCACCGCGGACACCACTTTCCGCGACCTGGACGTCCGCGGACGGGTGCTGCGGCCCGAAGGAGCACGGGCGCCGCTGCCGCCCGGGGTGAAAAAGTTTCCCGCGGTCGGCGACATGGTGGTCTCGCCCGCCCTGGACCGGCTGCTGAAGTCCTCCGACGGCAAGCTGCTGCGCGAGCGGCTGCCCTACCGCGTCGCCGGGACGATCGCCGACGCCGGTCTCATCGATCCGCACGAACTCGCCTTCTACGCGGGGACGAAGGACCTGAAGGCGACCACGCACACGACCGGCCGGATCGAGCGCATCGACGCGTTCGGGTCCAGCAGCCAGGGCGAGCAGATGGACCCGGTCCTGCTCCTGCTGGTGCTGATCGTCTTCGTGGTGCTGCTGATGCCGGTCGCCGTCTTCATCGCCGCGGCCGTACGCTTCGGCGGCGAGCGGCGCGACCGCAGGCTGGCGGCGCTCCGGCTGGTCGGCGCGGACGGGCGGATGACCCGGCGGATCGCGGCCGGCGAGGCGCTGGCCGGAGCTGTGGTCGGGCTGGTGCTCGGCGCCGGGTTCTTCCTGATCGGGCGCCAGATCGCGGGCATGATCTCGGTGTTCAGGATCAGCGTGTTCCCCAGCGATCTCAACCCGGCGCCCGCGCTGGTGGCGCTGGTCGCCGTGGCCGTCCCGGCCGCCGCCGTCGCGGTGACGCTCTTCGCGCTGCGCGGTGTCGTCATCGAGCCGCTCGGCGTGGTCCGCACGGCCCGGCCCTCGCGACGCCGGCTGTGGTGGCGGCTGCTGCTGCCGCTGGGCGGCCTCGCGATGCTGTACCCGATGATCGGGCAGGGACGCAGCAACGGGAACTTCAACGAGTACCTGGTCGTCGGCGGCGTCATGCTGCTCCTGGTCGGCATCACCGCGCTGCTGCCCTGGGTCGTCGAGGCGGTCGTCAACCGGCTGAACTCCGGCGGAGTCGCCTGGCAACTGGCCATCCGCCGCCTCCAGTTGAGCAGCGGCACCGCGGCCCGCATGGTCAACGGCATCGCGGTGGCGGTGGCCGGCGCGATCGCCCTGCAGATGCTGTTCGCCGGGGTCGACGGGGACTACACCAAGGCCAGCAAGAACGACCTCTCGCGCGCCCAGATGTCGATCCGGGTGCCGGACGGGGTCGCGATGAGCGAGGTCGTCCGCCAACTGTCCACGACCAAGGGCGTCACGCACACGAGCGCCCTGGGCACCGGTCAAATCGGCGACGGGAGGAACGAACCCGAGCGTCAGGCGAGCGTGACCGTCGGCGACTGCACGGCGCTTCGTGAGGCGGCCAAACTGCCCTCCTGCCACGACGGCGACGTCTTCGCCGTGGAGGACGCCAAGTGGGACCAGGACACGGCGAGCCTCGACACGGCCGGCAAGAAGCTCTACATCGACCCCTCCTACGGCACCTCCGAAAAGGGCAAGGAGATCCCCTGGACGGTACCGAAGGGCATCAAGACGGCGGACTCGCGCGAGGACCCGACGGGCTATGAGCGCGGGGGCTTCCTGTTCACACCCGGTGCGCTGCCCGAGAAGGCCGCGTCGACCGTGTACGGGACCGTCTACCTCCAGCTCGACGATTCGGTGCCGGACGTCCGTGAGTTCGTACGCAACAGCGCCGCGAAAATCGACCCGCTCGCGGACCCCGACAACTGGGCGGCGACGACGCAGTCCAAGCGCTTCACCTCCATCCGCACCGGCCTGTTCGTCGGCGCGACCTGCGTCCTGATCCTCATCGGCGCGAGCCTGCTGGTCTCCCAGCTGGAGCAGCTGCGCGAGCGCAAGAAGCTGCTGTCGTCGCTGGTCGCCTTCGGTACCCGGCGCCGGACACTGAGCCTGTCGGTGCTGTGGCAGACCGCGATCCCGATCGCCCTGGGCCTGCTGCTGGCATCGGTCGTCGGTCTGACGCTGGGCACGGTCCTGCTGAAGATGACGGACACCCCGGTGGCTGTCGACTGGTCCAGCATGCTGTCGATGACCGGCATCGGCGCGGGAGTCGTGGCGCTGGTGACGGCGCTCAGTCTGCCGCCGCTGATCCGCCTGATGCGGCCGGACGGACTGCGTACGGAGTAGCCGGACACGTGGCGGCTCCTTCCCCGCCGGGGAAGGAGCCGCCACGTCGTGCGCTGTCGCGCCCCCGACCCCGTGGCGACCCTGAGCCGGGCAGCCCCCATATAGCCGTGCGCGACCAGTTCGGTCTCCGGCCAGCTCGCTCCCCCGGCTTCCCGGACCAGCTCCGCCCACTGCTCACCACTGATCCGGCCGGTGCGCAGCATCCGCGCCTCGGGCCCCGGGGCGCCGGGGCTCTCGACGGCGACGACGAGGCCGTCGCGAAAATGGAAGACTCCCCCGGGCTTCCCGGAGACCCGCAGCCCCCCGGTCGCCTCCTCGCGATGACATTCGTCCAGCGCGCGTGAGAGCAGGTCGTATCCGACCCGGCCAAGGGAATCCCGAATGCCCGACATCACTCCCCTTGAAGCCTCTGGAGCCTCGTACAGACGCCTGATGCGTCACACTGAGGGGGCATGTGTATCAGTCCGGGCGCATATTTCAGCGAGGGTCGCACTACCTGACGGAAGTTGAATTCTCCCGCCCCCCAAGAGGCTCCATCGGTCGCCCAAATGACCGACTCTGCCAGGCAGTTCAGCCCTCCGGGCCCAACGCCCTCACGGGCAGGGGCCGCAGCGCCTCGCGCAGCGCCGAAGCAAGCTCCTCGTACTCCGCCCCGCGGGCCGCACCGGAGCGCATGGCCAGCGCAATGCGCCGCGTGGGCGCCGGATCCGCGAAGTACCCGGTGAGGAGCTGGTTGCTGCGCGTCGTCTCCACCTTGAGGGCGGTACGCGGCAGGAGGGTCACGCCGAGGCCGCCGGCGACGAGTTGGACGAGGGTGGACAGACCTGCGGCGGTGGTCGTGACGGGGGCGTCGGCACGGCCCGCCTCCCGGCAGATGTCGAGAGCCTGGTCGCGCAGACAGTGGCCCTCGTCGAGCAGCAGCAGATTCAGCTCCCGCAGGGCCTCGCGGGGAATCCCCTCCCTGCCCCCGAGCCAGTGGTCCAGTGGGGTCACGAGCACGAAGTCCTCGTCGAACAAAGGGAGTTCGGTGACGGTGGGCACACCGAGCGGCACGGCGAGTAGCAGCAGATCCAGGCGGCCGACGGCCAGCCCCTCCAGCAGATTGGCCGTCTGCTCCTCGTGGACCTGGAGGTCGAGGTCGGGGTAGCGGTCGTGGACGAGCTTGAGGACGGTGGGCAGGAGGTAGGGCGCGACGGTGGGGATGACGCCGAGGCGGAGAGCTCCGGTGAACGGCGCGCGGACGGCCTCGGCTTCTTCCATGAGCGCGTCGACCGCCTCCAGTACGGCCTTCGCTCGTACGGCCAGACGCTCGCCGGCGGGCGAGAGCAGCACCTTGCGGGTCGTTCGCTCCAGCAGGGTGACCCGGAGCGTCTCCTCAAGGGCGGAGACCGCGCCCGACAGCGCGGGCTGGCTCATGCCGATCGCGGCGGCCGCGTCACGGAAGTGCAGATGCTCGGCCACGGCGGCGAAGGCGCGCAGCTGGGCGAGGCTCGGCCGGCGGCGCCCGTTCCCCTTGGAGCTCGCCTTGCCGCCCATCGGGCTTGCCATGGCCGTACCTCTTACTCATAGTCACTGATAGCTGTAGCCGATCAACACGACCGAGTGTAGCTATTTCCCTAATCAATGCAGCGTGTGCCAACATCAATCACGTCCAACCCATGGAAAAAGCCCTCAAAAGGGGTAATTCCTCGCTGCAAGGAGAGCGTGTGCTCACTGTCGGTGACAAGTTCCCCGAGTTCGATCTGACTGCCTGTGTCTCACTGGAGAAGGGCAAGGAGTTCGAGCAGATCAACCACAAGACCTACGAGGGCCAGTGGAAGATCGTCTTTGCGTGGCCCAAGGACTTCACCTTCGTGTGCCCGACCGAGATCGCGGCCTTCGGCAAGCTGAACGACGAGTTCGCCGACCGTGACGCCCAGGTGCTCGGTTTCTCCGGCGACTCCGAGTTCGTGCACCACGCCTGGCGCAAGGACCACGACGACCTGCGTGACCTGCCCTTCCCGATGATGGCCGACTCGAAGCACGAGCTCATGCGTGACCTCGGCATCGAGGGCGAGGACGGCTTCGCCAAGCGCGCCGTGTTCATCGTCGACCAGAACAACGAGATCCAGTTCTCCATGGTGACCGCCGGTTCCGTCGGCCGTAACCCCAAGGAGGTCCTGCGGGTCCTGGACGCCCTGCAGACGGATGAGCTCTGCCCGTGCAACTGGACCAAGGGCGAGAACACCCTCGACCCGGTGGCGCTCCTGGCGGGTGAGTAACCCTCCATGGCTCTCGCCGAACTGAAGTCCGCCCTACCGGACTACGCGAAGGACCTGCGCCTGAACCTGGGCTCGGTCATCGGCAACTCGGAGCTCCCGCAGCAGCAGCTGTGGGGCACCGTGCTGGCCTGCGCCATCGCTTCGCGCTCGCCGCGCGTGCTGCGTGAGCTGGAGCCCGAGGCGAAGGCCCAGCTCTCGCCCGAGGCCTACACCGCCGCGAAGTCGGCTGCCGCGATCATGGCGATGAACAACGTCTTCTACCGGACGCGGCACCTGCTGTCGGACCCGGAGTACGGGACGCTGCGGGCCGGCCTGCGGATGAACGTCATCGGCAACCCGGGCGTGGAGAAGGTCGACTTCGAGCTGTGGTCGCTCGCCGTCTCCGCCGTGAACGGCTGTGGGCAGTGCCTCGACTCCCACGAGCAGGTGCTCCGCAAGGCGGGGGTCGACCGGGAGACCATCCAGGAGGCCTTCAAGATCGCGGCCGTGATCCAGGCGGTGGGCGCGACGCTGGACGCGGAGGCGGTCCTCGCGGAGTAACCTCCGCGGGCGTTTCCTCTTGGGCCCCGTCCACCTCCGCTGGGGGTGAGCGGGGCTTTGGGGTGTTTCGCCCCCTCCGCCCCTACCCATTCCCGTACCTGGGGGCTGCGCCCCCAGACCCCCGCCAAAATGATTGCGCAGTTCCCCGCGCCCCTGAAAAGGGGCGCGGGGAACTGCGCGTACGGGACAGGCCTGGGTGGCGGGGGCGAAGAACTACGGCCGGTGGGCCGGGGACGCGTCCACGGCTGTGGCGCCGCGGGGCTCGGGCGCGTGGCGCAGGCTCGCCTCGCGGGCGTAGGAACGCAGGTACACGACCACCGTGTTGGTGACCGCGACCAGCGGCACCGCGACCACGGCACCCCCGATTCCGGCGATCATTCCCCCCGCGGCGACCGAGAGGACCACCGCCAGAGGGTGGACCCGAACCGCCCGCCCCAGAATGAACGGCTGCAGAATGTGGCCCTCGATCTGCTGCACCGCCAGCACCACGACCAGCGTCATCACCGCCGTGAACACACCCTGCGTCACCAGCGCGACCACCACCGCCAGCGCCCCGGAAATCACGGCACCCACGAGTGGGATGAACGCACCCAGGAAGATGAAGACCGCCAGCGGGACGGCCATGGGGACGTCGAGGAAGTAGATGCCCAGCCCGATGAAGGTCGCGTCGATCAACGCCACGATCACCGTCCCGCGCACATACGCCGTCAGCGTGCGCCACGCCCGCGGCCCCGCGCCCGCGACACCTTGCCGGGCAGCGGCCGGGACGAGCTTGAGCGTCCACTCCCAGATCCGCTTGCCGTCGTAGAGCAGGAAAAGAGTCGAGAACATCGTCAGGAGGATGCCGGTCAGCGCCTCCACGATGACCGTCACGCCCTCGAGACCCGCCGACGTGATCTGATCCGTGTTCGCGCCGATCGCGTCCCGCAGATTCTTGGCGATCTCGTTGATCTGCTTGTCCGTCACATGGAACGGGCTGTTGAGGAGCCACTTGCGCAACTCGTCGATGCCGTCCTGGACTTGGTCGGAGAGATTGTCGATGTTCTCCTGGACCTGCCAGACCACGAACCAGCCGACCAGCCCCATGATGACGAAGCCGAGGATCGCGGTGAGCGCGGTGGCGAGCCCGCGCGGCACTCCGTACCTCTTCAGCCGGGCCACCGTCGGCTGCAGCAGCGCGGTGATGAGCAGCGCGGCCACGAAGGCCAGCACCACCAGCTGTACGGCGCTGATGACCCGCATCAACACCCAGACGGTGCCCGCGAGGACGAGCAGCCGCCAGCCGGCTTCGGCCGCGACCCGCACACCCCACGGCACGGCGAGGGCGGGGTCGGGGCGATGGGCCGCCATCGGCACATACGCGACGGTAGTCGCGGAGACACCTTCCCGGGGACGGCTCTCGGAGAGGTTCCCAGTACGGTTCTCGGAAGGGTCCTCGGGAGAACTCCCGACGGCGCTCGCGGATGTCCCGGCGTCCGCGACCGGCGAGTCCTGTGGTGCCGCGTCCTTAAGGATGCCGAGCGCGCCCTCCGAGTCGAGGGGGTCCTGCGACTCCTTCTCCACCTCGGCGCGGCGCTCGTCCAACCGCTCCCCCAGCTCGGTCAGTCCGGCGCCCAGCCGGCCGAGCCACCCTGGCACTCGCGACATGATCCGTCCTTTTCCCCCGTTGCTCCCCACCACTCCCCCCTGGAGTCGTCGGTTCCGACCGTACATGGCTGAAGCCCCTCACCCTAGGACGGGGAGGGGCTTCAGAAGGTTGAGCGGCCGGTGTACGCCGTGGGGCTCAGTACCAGCTGTTGGCCTGCCAGAACGACCAGGCCTCGCACGGGCTGCCGTAGCGGCTGTTCATGTAGTTGAGGCCCCACTTGATCTGTGTGGCCGGGTTCGTCTGCCAGTCGGAACCGACGGACGACATCTTGGAGCCGGGGAGGGCCTGGAAGAGTCCGTAGGCACCCGAGGAGGCGTTGACCGCCTTGTAGTTCCAGCTGGACTCGTGGTCCACGATGTTGCTGAAGCACTGGAACTGACCGCTCGGCACCATCTGGCGTGCCATCGCCTGGATCTGCGCGGTGCTGTACGAGGACTGGACGGAGAAGCTGGAGGCGTCACGCGTCGCGGAGCGGCTGGCCGCTTCCTGCGCCGCCTTGCGCGCCTTGGCTTCCTTCTCGGCCTTCTCCGCGGCCTTCTGCTTCGCGATCGCGTCGTCGGCCGCCTGCTTGCGGGCAGCCTCCTCCGCATCCTTCTTGGCGCTCGCGTCCGCGGCGATGGCCTGTGCGTCGGCCTGCTGCGTCAGGGACGCGGTCTGCACCTGGGCCTGCTGGCCCGCAGGTATGTCCGCGAGGAGGGTCGAGTCACTTGCCGTCGCCTCGGCATCGTTCGGCTGAGCGGTGCTGCCCGAGGCAACTCCGACGACGCTTCCGACAGCGGTGACCGCGGTGGCAGAGGCCACTGCGAATCCCCGGACCGAAATCCGGCTCACACGGTTTCCTTCCAGCATCGCCCGCTTCGGTGACCCTGGCGGACGCAATCGTGCCCCTGGCTCTGGTCTCCCAACTGCGGGGTCACGGGAGACACGGGCCCGGTGGGCAACTCTCGCGAGGAGAGCGCCGCGTGGTGCTCGGGCGGCATACGACGGCTCTATGGAGTTCTGAGGTTCCTGTGGTGCCGTACCGCTGGGGGTACAGGTGTGTCGTATGCGGGGCCTGACAGGAGTGAGACTCTGCCGTAACCCCACGCCGCAAGGCAATTCTGCGTTGCGTGTGAAAGCTCACACCTCGTTTGCCTCAGGAGTTTTCCGGAAACGAGCACACGCCAAGACGCCGCCCGGCTAGGCTCTTCGCCTTTGCCGGACGGCGCCAACTACCGTGTATCCACCATCCTTTGACCAGGTGGGGTGAGTCGGGTCAGATCTGACCGTCCTCCAGCATTTCGGTCACAAGGGCAGCAATCCGGGACCTCTCGGACCGATTGAGGGTCACATGCGCGAAGAGCGGATGGCCCTTCAACTTCTCGACGACGGCAACCACTCCGTCGTACCGGCCGACGCGCAGATTGTCCCTTTGTGCCACGTCATGGGTGAGAACAACCCGTGAATTGGCGCCGATTCGGGACAGAACGGTCAGCAGTACATTCCGTTCCAGCGACTGGGCCTCGTCCACGATCACAAAGGCGTCGTGGAGGGAGCGGCCGCGGATGTGGGTGAGCGGCAGAACCTCCAGCATGCCGCGCGCGGTGACCTCCTCGATGACCTCGCGGCTGGTGACCGCGGAGAGGGTGTCGAAGACCGCCTGCGCCCAGGGGCTCATCTTCTCGGACTCGGAGCCGGGCAGATAGCCGAGCTCCTGCCCGCCCACCGCGTACAGCGGCCGGAAGACCATCACCTTCTGGTGCTGGCGCCGCTCCAGGACGGCCTCCAGGCCCGCGCAGAGCGCGAGCGCGGACTTGCCGGTGCCGGCCCGGCCGCCCATCGACACGATCCCGATGTCGGGGTCGAGGAGCAGATCAAGGGCGATGCGCTGTTCAGCACTCCTCCCCTTGATGCCGAACGCCTCCCGATCGCCGCGTACGAGACGGACGTTGCCCTCGGACGTGACGCGCCCCAGCGCCTTGCCGCGCTCCGACTGGATGGTCAGGCCCGTGTGCACCGGCAGCTCGGCCGCCTCGGGGACATAGGCGTGGCCCACGTCGAAGAGGACGTCCACCTGCTCACCCGAGAGGGTCAGCTCGGACATTCCGGTCCAGCCGGAGGAGCCCGTGATGGCGAGCTCCGCGCGGTACTCCTCGGCGAGGAGCCCGACGGACGAGGCCTTGATCCGGAGCGGCAGGTCCTTCGACACGACCGTGACGTCGTACCCCTCGGCCTGCAGATTGCGGGCGACCGCGAGGATCCGGGAGTCGTTGTCCCCCAAGCGGTACCCGCTGGGCAGCACGCTGGGGTCCGAGTGATTGAGCTCGACGCGTACGGTCCCGCCGAGGTCCCCGATCGGGATGGGCGAGTCGAGGCGGCCGTGCCGCACCCGGAACTCGTCGAGCAGGCGCAGTGCCTGCCGGGCGAAGTAGCCGAGTTCGGGATGGTGCCTCTTGGCCTCCAGTTCCGTGACCACGACGATCGGAAGCACGACCTCGTGCTCGTCGAAGCGGCTCAGGGCATTCGGGTCGGCCAGCAGGACGCTGGTGTCGAGAACATAAGTGCGCCGGTCTGGCTTGTGGCGCTTTGCGCTGGTCACCACGGAAGGACGTACCCCCTCGGATGAGGTCGGGGAGCGACGGAGAGGAGCTGGACCGGTCCTGGCCGCATTGCGCGGGCCGGAAACCGGCCCCCCGTCTCGTCCGTACTGACCGCACGGTCGGGCTGGTGCAAAGGGCCTCCCGGGCGGACGGCCCCGTGCCGTCCGCTGAGATCCGACACCCGTGGTTCGGGCATCGACCTGGAAGGCTTATGCCCTCGAACAGGCCACGCCATGCCACGGCATATGACGGCGCGTTCGTTAACTCCTGGTGACGTACGGTCCCCGGGTGCCGGTGGGATCAGCCACCGTAACGACGGTGTCGCGCCGCGTAATCGCGCAGGGCACGCAGGAAGTCGACCTTTCGGAAGGCCGGCCAGAAGACTTCGCAGAAGTAGTACTCGGAGTGGGCGGTCTGCCAGAGCATGAATCCGGACAGCCGTTGCTCGCCGCTGGTCCGGATCACCAGGTCGGGGTCGGGCTGGTCGCCGGTGTAGAGGTGCTTGCCGATGAGGTCGATGTCGACCGTGTCGGCGAGGTCCTCGATCGAGGTGCCCTTCTCATGGGCGTCGAGGAGCATCGAGCGGACGGCGTCGGCGATCTCCTGCCGGCCGCCGTAGCCGATGGCGACGTTGACGAGTATCCCGTCGACGTGCGCGGTGGACTCCTCGGCCTCCTTCAGTACCGTCTGCATCCCCGAGGGCAGCAGGTCGGGCGTGCCCACGTGGTGCACTCGCCAGCGGCCGTCGGCGGCGAGGGTGCGGACGACTCCCTCGATGATGCCGAGCAGCGGGCCGAGCTCCTCCTGCGGGCGGTCGAAGTTGTCCGTGGACAACAGCCACAGGGTGACGACCCCGACATCGGTCTCCGAGCACCAGCCGAGGAATTCCTCGATCTTGTCGGCGCCGGCGCGGTGGCCCTGGGCCGTGGTCGAGCCCGCGGCCTTCGCCCAGCGCCGGTTGCCGTCCATGATGACCCCGATGTGCTTGGGCACCTGGTCGTGGTCGAGGTGGCCTTCCACCCTGCGTGCATAGAACCTGACCAGCAGACGGCGCAGGTTGTCGCGCAAGGTCACGTGTTGTCAGCCCCTCCGTGCGGGTCGGACAGGCGCGAGCGAGCACAGTCCCTGTCCGTATGGCGGTCCCCCGGGCCGAAGCCTACCCCCGGAGCGTGTCCTCCCGGGGAGCACCCCGGGCCCCCGGCCGAGCCCTTGCGCGGGGTGTCAGTGACTTGTCGTAGTTTCCTCTGCATGAACGACACGTCTGTATACCGCGCCGCAACGGACCGGTACGACTCCATGGAATACCGGCGTACGGGCCACAGCGGACTCAGGCTGCCCGCCGTCTCGCTCGGCCTGTGGCACAACTTCGGTGACGACCGCTCGCTGGACTCCCAGCGCGCGATCCTGCGCCGCGCCTTCGACCTGGGCGTCACCCACTTCGACCTGGCGAACAACTACGGACCGCCACCCGGCTCGGCCGAGCTCAACTTCGGCAAGCTGCTGCAGCAGGACTTCGCTCCGTACCGTGATGAACTGGTCATCTCGACCAAGGCGGGCTACCTCATGCACCCCGGCCCGTACGGCGAATGGGGCTCCCGCAAGTACCTGCTGTCGTCCCTGGACGCATCGCTGAAGCGGATGGGCGTCGACTACGTCGACATCTTCTACTCGCACCGCTTCGATCCGGACACTCCGCTGGAGGAGACGATGGGCGCGCTCGCGTCCGCGGTCCAGCAGGGCAAGGCGCTGTACGTCGGCGTGTCGTCCTACACCAGCGAGCAGACCGCCGAGGCTGCCCGGATCCTCACCGACATGGGTGTGCGTCCGCTCATCCACCAGCCCTCGTACTCCATGATCAACCGCTGGACCGAGGACGACGGACTGCTCGACACGCTCGAGGACGCCGGCATGGGGTGCATCTCCTTCGTGCCGCTCGCGCAGGGCCTGCTGACGGGCAAGTACCTCGAGGGAATCCCGGAGGGCTCGCGCGCCACGCAGGGCAAGTCGCTGGACCCGAACCTGCTGAGCGACGAGGTGGTGCGCCGGCTGAACGGGCTGAACGACATCGCGGCCCGCCGCGGTCAGTCCCTCGCCCAGCTCGCGCTCGCCTGGGTGCTGCGCGACGAGCGGATGACCTCCGCCCTCATCGGCGCGTCCAGCGTGGCGCAGCTGGAGGAGAACGTGGCGGCACTGGCGGCGCCGAAGCTCACGGACGAGGAGCTGAAGGAGATCGACACGTTCGCGGTGTCGACGCCGGGCACGAACATCTGGGCCGGTCGCAGCTGACGCAGGTCGGCGCACCCGCCACAGGTGGGCACTGAGTCACCGGGGTGGGTGTCGCCGGGGGCGGGGGCGCACGGGGGCGCCCGTCGGGCCACCGCGTGCGGGCACAAAAAACGGGCCGGTCCGTGGGGGGGAGACGGACCGGCCCGAGGGGGGGTTTCCACCATAACCCTTCGTAAGTGATGCTGCGTGCATCGGCGTGCCACAACTACTCTCCGAAATCGCCCGGCGACGCCCCGATGGGCCCGGAAGCCGGGATTCAGGGCCCGATCATGGCCGAATCACAGCGGATTCAAAGGGAATCGCGGAGGATGCGGGGAGATCCGATGGGTTTGCCCCCGGTTGCGATTTCCTCGCCGACTCGCCCTGACGTACTCCAGGCGGGTGATGCTCGCGGCGTACGCCCCCTTGACGCCACCGCTAACTTCGCAGCCATGGCCACCTTCACCACACCCGAGACGCCGGGGCCGGTGCCCCTCGAGCTCGCCGAGTCGGCGCACTCTCGGCGGCGCGGACTGCTCGGACGCGACGGGATCGAGGGCGCGCTGCTGCTGAGTCCGGCGAGCTCGGTACACACCGTGGGGATGCGGTTCGCGATCGACGTGGCCTATCTGGACCGGAAGTCGCGGGTCCTGGCGGTGCGGACGATGCGTCCGGGCCGGGTGGGGCTGCCGCGGCCGCGGGCCCGCTACGTCCTGGAGGCGGAGGCCGGGGCGATGGAGCGGTGGGGTGTACGGCGCGGGGTGCGGGTCACGGTCCACGAGGTGTGACGCTCTGTCAGGAAATGGGCGCAGCACCGCGCAGCCCCCTCCACTGCGCGGTGCCACACGCGCAGCTTTGCTCACGCGAATTACCTTGGTCTGAACTTACGTGAGCTGAACAGTCGGGGCGAGCCACCCTCGATAACGATGTGGAAACCCTGTGGAGATGTGGCCCGTGATGCCCGGCATGCGTCCGCGATACGGACGGCCGTCTCACGCGGAGTGGGCCCCATTGGGATGTTTTCGGTCAATCAGCTCACGCATGTGTCGATCACCCCATTCGCCCAGTGGCACCAGGGCCGCATTGAGCGTCTCGCCGAGGTCGGTCAGCGAGTACTCCACCCTGGGCGGCACCTCCCCGTACACCTCCCGGTGCACGATCCCGTCGGCCTCCAGCTCGCGCAGTTGCTGGCTGAGCACCTTCTCGCTGACCCCCGCGACATGGCGGCGCAGCTCCCCGAAGCGCAGCGTCCCGCCCGCGTGCAGCGCCCAAAGGATCATCGGCTTCCACTTGCCGCCGACGACATCCACGGCGGCGTCGAGACCGCAGGTGTAGGGGCCCTTGCCCTTCGACATGGTCAACTCCTCGTCAGGTTCGGCAGGATGGCGCGCCATGAGGTTGCCCGGCACAGCGGACAGGATCTGACCTCTTTGCGGTCTAGCGTCGCCCCATGACCTTGAGGATCACATGGGACGAGGCGAGCGCGCGGCGCATGGAACGGCAGTTCCTGGCCGTTCCCGCGAAGGCCGGAACGGCGGTCGCCGAAGTGGTCGGGGCGATGCTCGGCGCGCACGCCCAGGTGCTGTCGGCGGCCGAGGTGTCAGTGGGGGTCCGGGCCGACGGGGTGACCCGGGCGGACGTGCGCGCGGCACTGTGGGAGGACCGCTCGCTGGTGAAGACATACGGCCCGCGCGGCACGCTGCACCTGCTCCCGTCCTCCGAACTCCCGCTCTGGACTGCCGCGTTGGCGGCCGTCCCGACCGGCCCCAGCCCGTTCCGGCCGGAGGTACGGCTCACCGACGCGCAGGCGGACGAGGTCGTCGCGGCGATCGGTGATGCCCTGGACGGCGCATCCCTCACCATCGACGAGCTGGGCGACGAGGTCGTCGCACGCACCGGGCCGTGGGCCGGCGACCTGGTGATGCCCGCGTTCCAGGGCATGTGGCCGCGCTGGCGCCAGGTGATGCACCGGGCGGGCCAGCGGGGAGCGCTGTGCTTCGGCCCGAACCGGGGACGCAAAGTGACGTACACACGCCCCCCGCGTTTCGAGCCGCTCGCTGCCGACCAGGGACTCTCCCTGCTCGTACGGCGCCATCTGCGCGCCTACGGGCCCGCGACGGCTTCGCACTTCGCCAAGTGGGCGGCGGCGCCCCGGGGTTGGGCTGCCGAACTGTTCGCTTCGCTGGCGGACGCGGGGGACATCGAGGAGGTCGACTTCGCGGGCGGTCCGGCGTGGGTGGCGGCCGGCGACACGGAGTTTCCCCAGGAGCCGGTGCGCGGGGTGCGGCTGCTGCCGTACTTCGACGCGTACGCCATTGGCTGTCAGCCGCGTGAGGTGCTGTTCCCGGGTGCGGCGTACGAGCGCGCGCTCGCCGGCGGGCAGGCCGGGAACTACCCGGTGCTGCTGGTCGACGGCGTGGTCGCCGGGGTCTGGCACCAGCGGCGCCAGGGACGCCGCACAAGGGTCACGGTGGAGCCGCTGGGACAGCTGACGCCCGCGCGGGAGCGGGAGTTGGCACAGCAGGTGGAGCGGGTCGGCGAAGTTCTCGAGGCGAAGCCGGAGTTGGTGGTGGGGAAGGTGACGGCGGGACCCCATGCGTGACCCTCACGCCGCCGGCTTGCGCGCCTCGATCAGGAAGCGGGTGCTGTGGGCGACGAACCGGCCCTTCGCCTCGATCTCCTCGTGCAGCGCGCGGAGCGTGGGCCGGTACTGGTCGACGGTGAAGCCCGGCACCATCCAGATCACCTTGCGCAGGAAGTGGACGACGGCTCCGATGTCGTAGAACTCGATGCGCAGCCGCTCCGCGCGCAGGTCCACGACTTCGAGCCCGGCGGCCTCCGCGGCGACGCGGGCGCGGTCGGGGTGACGGGCGTTCTTGATGTCGTCCCGCTGCGGGCCGAGGAAGTACTCGACGAGTTCGAAGACGCTCGCGGGGCCGATCTGCTGCGAGAAGTACGTGCCTGCCGGGCACAGTACGCGGGCGATCTCGTCCCAGTACGTCCGTACCGGGTGCCGGCTGGTGACCAGGTCGAAGACCTCGTCCGCGAACGGCAGCGGCGCGTCCTCCGGGGAGGCGACGACCACGACGCCACGCGGGTGCAGCAGGGCCGTGGCCTTGGCGACGTTCGGTGGCCACCCCTCGGTGGCGGCGGTGAGCGGGGGCAGCTTCGGCGCGGAGTCGAGGACTTCGCCGCCGCCGGTCTGGATGTCGAGCGCGGCGGACGCGCGAGCCAGCCGCTCCCCCATCGCCCGCGCATACCCCCACGAGGGCCGCTCCTCGGTCGCCCGGCCCTCGAACCAGGAGAAGTCCCAGCCGTCGACGGACGCGGCCTCGGCTTCGGCGACGAGCTCTTCGAAGGTGCGGGCGGTGGCGGTCATGGCGGCGATCGTCTCAACGGCCGCGCACGGACGCGAGGGATTTTCCTGCGCCGGGCATTGTCGGTGCCCGCTGCTACGTTCCGGGCATGACGACGAGTCCAGGGGCCGTCCGGGTGCCGTACACCGGTGGCGAGAAGGAAAGTCTGCACGCGAGTCTCGACCGGCATCGGGACGCGGTGCTGTGGAAACTGGAGGGCCTCGACGACGAGCAGGTACGACGCGTGATGACGCCGTCGGGCACCAACCTGCTGGGCCTGGTGAAGCACCTCGCATCCGTCGAGTACGGGTGGTTCTGCACGACGTTCGGGCGCGAGACCGAGCCGCTGTGGTTCGACCCGTTCGCCGGGGAGGACATGAGGGCGGGCCAGGGCGAGACGACGGCCCGGATCGTCGAGTTCTACGGCCGCGCCCGCGCCGCCGCCGACCGCACCATCTCCGAGCTGCCCCTCGACGACCTGGGCACGTCGTGGAACGGCACGACTGTCTCCCTGCGCTGGGTCCTGATCCGCATGATCGAGGAGACGGCCCGGCACGCGGGGCACATGGACATCGTGCGGGAGCTGATCGACGGGAGTGCGGGGGATCACCGGCCGGGGTGATCGGAGTGCGGCGGGAGCCTCAGGCGGGCGTCATGCGTCGAGCACGAGCAGGGCGTGGTCGTTCTCGCCGTGGCGGACGGTCCCCGCGTGCTGGAAGCCGTGCCTCTCCAGGAGGCGTACCGATGCGGTGTTCCCGATGAACGGGTCGGCGTACAGGGGCCGGTTCTTCTCTGCGCGCAGGAAGAGGAAGAGGGCCCGGGTGCCGATGCCGCGGCCCCAGTAGGAACGGCCGAACCAGTAACCGATGTACCGCCGTTGCCCCTCCCACCAGGCGACGATGGAGCCGGCCGGTTCGCCGTCGACGGTGACCGTCCGGACGAAGACGGTGCTGTCGCCGAGGATCTTCGTGGCCCAGTGGGTCATGAAGGCCTCCCGCTCCCGGGAGGGAAACCTCGAACGCCGCACCGCCTCCGCGTCCAGTTGCTGCTCGTAGAGCGTCTCCAGATCGGCCTCGGTCACGTCCCTCAGACGTACGTCCGCATCCATGCCCACCGAGTGTGGCACCGGCCACTGACACTCACCCGCGACCGCAGGACTGGCCTGCTCAGGGGATCAGCGGGCGCACTTCCTCGGCCACGAATCGTACGAACTGCTCGGGATCCGGTTCGTCTGCGGTGGGCTGGAGGACGACGGTGTCGGCCCCGGCGTCCACGAGCCGCTGGACGGCTTTGGCCACGGCGCCCGCGTCACCGGCGACGCCGTGCTCCGGGACCGGATCCTCCCCGTTGGCCTCGATCTCGGCGCGCAGCCGGGCGGCGGCGTCGGGGCCGGTGGCGGCGTGGAGGTAGACGACGATCCGGTGGCGATCGGTCCGCCCCGCCGCCTTCCGCCCCTCATCGATGAGTCGGCGTGCCCGCCGTACCCCTTCGGGCGTGGTGGAGGCGGTGAGGATGGTGCCGTCGGCGGCCTCGCCGGAGAGCCGGAGCGTACGGGGCCCGGTGGCGCCGGCGAGGACCTCGGGCGCCCCGGCGGGCGGCCAGTCGAGGGCGACACCGTCGAGCTTCACGTACCGCCCGTCGGTGGTGACCCGCTCCCCCCGCAGCAGTGCGCGCAACGCGTCGAGGTGCTCGCGCAGCAGCGTCACGGGCGACTCGGCCCGCGCCCCGACCTGCCCCATCCAGTCCTGCACGCCGTGGCCCACGCCCACGACGGCCCGCCCCGGGAACAGCCGGTGCAGCGTGGCGGTCTCCATCGCGGTGACGGCGACGTTCCGCAGCGGGACGGGCAGCAGCCCCACCCCGACGCGTACGCGTTCGGTCCAGGCGAGGGCGGCCGCGGCAGCGGAGATCCCTCCTTCGAGGAAGCAGTCCTCCCACAGCCACAGCTCCTCGAGGCCCGCCTCGTCCGCGACGCGCGCGAGGGCACGGAGCCGTTCGGGAGGTAGTTGGGGTCGGAACACAGCGCCGAGTCCAGTCATGCGCACTTCCTACCCAGGGCCCGCCTCCAGAACAACCGCTTTACGACGCGGCGGCGTTGGCACGTTCGTACCGCAGCTGTACGACACCGTTGCCGAATACCCTCGCCTCGATGAGCCGGAGCCGGGTCAGGGCGTCGGCCTCCGGGAACAGCGGTTTGCCACGGCCGAGGAGCACCGGATGGACGTACACCCAGAACTCGTCCACGAGATCGTGACGCATGAACTCGGCGGCGAGGTCGGCCCCGCCGAGCCCCAGATTCCCGCCCGGCTGCTCCTTGAGCTCGCGGATCTCCTCGGGCACGACCTCCCGCACGATGGTGGTGTGCCCCTCGCCGCGCTGCAGCGTGCGCGAGAACACCACCTTGGGCATGTTCCGCCAGATCCCGGCGAACTCGACCACCTCGGGCGTACTGTCCGGATCCTTGTCCGCCGTCGGCCAGAACCCGGCCATCAGCTCGTACGTCACCCGCCCGGACAGCAGAGCGCCCATCTCCCGGATCTCGCGATTGAAGTGCCGGTGCAGCTCGGCATCGACCATGTGCCAGTCGATCTCACGGTTCGGCCCCTCGATGTACCCGTCGAGGGACACCGACATCATCAGCACAATCTTCCTCATAACGAACCTCCGACGTCGCGTGCGAGCCATCCCGGGGCATGGTGACACCAGGCCCCCCGCCCGACCAGGACGCGAGGAACCGTGTCGCTTCGCCCGCGACGCCGGCACGGGGCTCACGCCCACCGGAAGCCGGGCAGCGCACTCGACTCCTGCCCAACACACCGATCGGCAACTTTGGGCCATTTACCGGCCCCGGCCACCGAGCACAGCCTTGCCCCTGAACCCCGCCGGCCCGGATGCGCCGACCGGGCGACAGCCAGCACGTCACCGGCCTCTTCCCCGTCGACGTCATCCACGCGTGGGGTCCGACTCGGCAAAGACCCGGGCACCCACGCGAGGCACCACGGCCCACATCCGCGTGCCACCGCCCGGTTCGCGGGCCTCGCCGAAGCCCCAGTCGCCGTCAGTGGCCCGTACGACGCAGGCCAGGACGCGGAGGGACGCGCGACGGCGGACGTCACAGGCTGCGGCGAGGCGGGGGTTCGTATGGCGCGGGTGGCTGTCGTAGAGGATCACGCGGAGGGATCCGTCCCGGTAGCGAAGGGACATGTACACCTCGGCGGCGGACGCGAACCGGCAGGCGCAGGCGGCCAGTTCGGACACCGTCTGGACCGCCGCGTCCGTGATGTCGGACAGGCCGTGCGCCCGCAGGATCATACGGGTCGCGGCGCGGGCGATACACGGTGTGGTGCAGCTCGCAGGAAGCGTGAGGCTGTACGCGAGTGCTTCCGGGTCGGGCGGAGTGGGGCGGGCTTCGCCGGGGACCAGGCAGGTGGTGACGGTTCCGGGCATGAGCAACTCCCTGATGGCGTAGGGGTGTTGGACAGCAGCGCGAATTGACACGAATGACGTGACGCGAAGTGACGTGACCGCACGACCGGTGTGCCTGTCTCCCTGGCGCGGCCCACCCCTCCCAGGGCAGGAGGCTGCGGGCAGGCTCGCGCGATGCGCTTCCGACTGCGCCGTGCGTGAGCGATGCGTTACTCACTGTAGAACACGAAGGAGTACATGTACTACCTCTTCGCGGTAACAGCTCCTGCTCGCGGTGGACTCGCCGCAGCGGCGGAAGGCAGACTGACCCCCGTCGCCGGGTCGGACGGGAGAATGCATGGCGCCGAGAAGTGCACCAACGGAGCGTCAGCGGCGCCTCGGTACGGAGTTGCGCAAGCTGCGCGTCGCGGCCGGGATGACAACGGAGTACGCCGCCGGATTGCTCGGTGTCCCACGGACGAACGTGCCCAACATGGAGTCCGGCCGCTCCGGCATCAGCCCTGAACGTGTGCGCACCCTCGCGAGCAACTACGGCTGCGCGGACCAAGCGCTCGTCGAGGCCCTGGCCGCCATAGCCGCCGAGAGAGACAAGGGCTGGTGGGAATCCTATAGGGGCCAGCTCCCCGCCAGTTTCCTCGACATCGCCGAGTTGGAGTGGCACGCCAAGCGCCTGCACATCGCGCTGTCCGTGCACCTGCCGGGGTTGCTCCAGACCGAGGAGCACGCCCGCGCCGTCTTCGAGGCCGTGATCCCTCGCCTCCCGGAGACGGACATCGAAGTGCGGGTGGCCCAGCGAATGGACCGGCAGCAAGTCCTGGACCGGCCAGAGCCTCTGCCCCTGGACGTCATCGTGCACGAGGCTGCACTGCGGATGGAGTTCGGCGGAGCAACCGTGGCGCAGGGGCAGTTGGAACATCTGCTGCGCCTCTCCGAGCGGGAGAACATCTCAGTGCGGGTGATCCCGTTCAAAGCAGGCGGCTTCCCTGGGGCGGGGCAGTCGGTCGTCTACGCCGAGTCGGCCGTGCCGCAGCTCGACACCGTGGAGCTCGACAGCACCCATGGCCCTGAGTTCATCGATTCGGCGATGCAACTTCAAAAGTACCGGGCCCAGCTCGACGCTGCCGAGGCGGTGGCGCTCGCGTCGGACGCCTCGCGCGACTTCGTCCGTACCCTCGCCGACGACCTCTAGGAGACCATGTGCCGGACATCACCTGGGAAGCCCCCTTCTGCGGCGAAGGCGCGAACTGCTTCCGCATAGGCACCGACGACAACGGCAACGCCTACATCGCCCTTGCCGGCCAGGAGGACCACTACGTCACGGACACCCGCGAGGCGTTGGCCAACCTCATCCGGGACATCAAAGCCGGGAAGGCCGATCATCTGCTCTGATCGATCGGCGTCGCCAAGGAAGACGAGGCCCTCCGAGAGCCCGCCTGCTTACTGCCTTTCGCGGGCTCAGTCGCGCGGGACTTCGTCGACCACGGTCTCTCCGAAGCGCCACGAGCCCCGGTTGCCCGCCGCCTCCGCACGCAGGCCCATCTCCCAGGCGATCCGGGCCGCCCGCTGCTGCGGCACATCCGGATACTCCTCGGGGTGCACCTTGATGTAGCCGCGCCTGTCGGTTGGGTACGTGCGCAGGGCCTCGCGCAGCTTCTCCTCCTGCTCCTCCTGGGTGGAGTGATCGCCAGTGACGGCCTTGTACGCCTTCCGCACACCACTGGGCGGCTTCCGCGGGTCCCGCCGGCTCGCGGCATCCGACCCACGCCATGTCATCCAGCCGACTGCGCCGAGTGCGGCGAGTGCGAGCGCCCCTGAACCGAGCGCGTCACCCGTGGCATCCGCTTGACCCGGCGTCCGGGGGCGGAGTTCGCCCTCGGGGTCCTCGATCACCGTCAGCGCCTGGCCGACGTCGTAGCGGTCGGACGTAGTTTCCATCTCGGGGCCCGGGACGCGAGTGCCGTCCGGCCGCTCCATCGTGTAGTAGGAGTGACGGCCCTTGCGCCCCTGGGCAGGGTCGAGCCGTTCTTTCACGACCGTGGCCGTGACCGTCTCGCCCCGCTGCTGAAGCGTCAGGTCGTCGCGCGCCACGCCAATGACGTACGCGGACATCGCGGACGTGATCACGATGAACAGCGCCGCGTACGCACTCGACTCCCTGGCCCCCAGCTTCCGGATCAGCACGACGAGAATCACTCCGTGCACGATCCACAGGGGGACCTGGACAAGGGGCCCGAAGTCGTCCGCCAGGAGGAACATGCTTGCGATCACGGCGAACACGTAGCAGCTGACGCCGACCGACAACAGGACGGGGTAGCGGATGCGCCTCTTTCGTACCTCGTCCTCTGCCTCTGCAACGCTGCTCATGCTTGTTGCTCCGTTCCTCCGCCATCCGGGCCGCCGGGCTCCAGGGCGTCCTCCCCGCGCGATTCGTCCGCCGAGACCGACTTCATGATGCCGCTGAGTACATCGACGTACTCGGCCCAGTGGTCGATGTCCTGTGTCATGCCGCCCCGGGATCGGTCATCAGCGGCACCCAGAACTGCATCTGCCAGACCGTGGCGGGCACGGGTGCAAATGTGGCCCTCCCCGAACTGCCACGGTGAAGACGCGTGGACGCACACGAGAGGCGCTTCGCGAAGTCCTACTCCTCCGTGAAGCGAAGGCTCCGCAAGACACTGGCCATGATTGGTGCGTAGCACTTCTCCCAGTGGGCGATGTTCGGGGTGGAGAAGGCGAGAAGGCACATGCGTTGGCCATCTCCACCAGCCTGGGGCGAAATCGGAATGATGGCATGGAACTGGGCAGTGAGCAGCTCGATCTCCTCGCCGTTCGGGGAGAACAACGGCGGGAGCGTATAACTCTGGCCTCCCGTGAATACGGCTGCTGGTCCGCACGGAGCATCGATCACGGATCCCGCCCACTCCGGTCCTCGAGAATCCAGGACGCCGCGCAGCGTGCCACGGGCAGCTGTGGCGGGCTCGTGGCCGTACGGGAAGTCCACGACGGCGACTGCCAGCGAGCCCAGGGAAGGCTCGCCTTCGAAGGAGTGGAGGCAGTTGGCCGCGTACACCACACCGACCTCGCCGAGGAGGCGGGAGATCTGGTGCACGGCCCGGGCCATGTCCGTAAGTTTCTCTTGGTCCTCGTCGCTCGTCAGAGAGGCGTGTGCATTGCGCCTGTTCACGTCGGCCCACGCCGTCTCGAAGTCGGCACCTATGGGAATGTCTTCGAAGTCCACAGGCACTGAGAAGTCAACCCGGATCACAAACCGCTTCCTCCTGAGTCACCTTGCCTACCGCCTCCGAAGGGAGGAGGTGGGGGCGGAGGCCCCCACTGCTGGGACCGCTGCTGGCTGAACCGGGCCACCCTTTGCTGGTTGCGTTCGTACCAGCTCCTCATCAAGCGGGGAATCAGCGCCGCCACCACAGCCAACAAGCCAGCCATCACCAACAAAGCGATCGCGCCGCCGAGCGAATCACGTGCCACCCATGCAAGGGCGACGAAGCCGATGCTGAGAAGGGCTACGAAGATGACCAGCCCTCTCGAGCCGTTCGTTTCGAAGGCGGTCACGTTCCGCCGGGCGGCAGCCGCCTCCACGGGAGTGATCGGGCTGCCCAGGACACGCGGCATGGCGCCAGGGGCCCACGCTTGAGACAGCAGAGGGCCGCCGGCCCGGAGTCTGTCCAGTGTGCTCTGGGCTCTCTGACGTACGTCCGGTGAATCGTTGCGGAGATAGACCATCCGCCACTGTCCGCGGGTGACGAAGTCCGTCTCGTGGAGTTTGTAGCCCAACTCGAAGGCGATCGCCGCAATCCGGTCGCTCTGCATCACGTCGCGACCCCTGAGCGTGATTTCTGCGGTGCCTCGTCCGTCGAAGTACGCGAGGATTTGCTCATCCTTCATATCGGACCTTCACTTCTCCTGCTGTGCGGCACGGTCCTTCTCACTCCCAGCCTTCCAGGCGTTCTCAAAGGCCACGAAGAGGGGGCCTCCAGGAATTCCGAGCTCGACGGCCTGCCGACGGTTCTTCGGCACGAAGTAACCAAGCGCCGTCGGATCAGCGATGAAGGACGCGACCGTGTCCACCAGCCCGAAGTTGGCAGAGGCGTCAGCGGCACGGCTTCCGGCGACCACCGCGGTCACACCCTTGAACGCGAGGCCGACCGGGAGGGTGCCCAGGACATCCTGCGCCAGGGTTCGGTTGGATACCACGGAGTCGCCCCCTACGGCCCTGGCTGTGCCATGTAACGCCAGCGCCCCAAGGGCGAAAGCGCCCGATGCAATGCCCACCGCCTCTGCTCCGACGGCGAGGGGCGGAAAGAACGGGCTGAAGAAGAGCATCACGAGTGAGACTGCGCCAAGCACGGCGCTCACGGTCGCGAGCACGTCGCCCAGTGCGGCGATGGAATTGGCGTGTTCCGCAAGCCACTTGACCGCGTCGGCCACGGCCACGCTGACGGCCGCGGCAACAACGTCATCGATCGCGCCCAGGGCCTTCCCGATGTCCACGAGCGCGTCGCCCAGCTTGTCCATCAAGCCGGGCTCGTTCGGCGCAATGTCCATTGCCTTGTTGAGGCGCCGGGCGACGGCCTGGCCTTCCAGGTCGTAGTCACTGGCCAGTTTGCGGGCCTGGGCGCGTACCTGGTCGAGATCCGACTGTGCCGTGCTGGCGGCCAACTCCGCCGAGGACCTGTCCTTTTCGATCTTCTCCCGTTTGCGCGCCTCGGCATCATCCTTCGGCGGCAGGTCGAGCAGCGGTTTGGGCGGCAGCCCGGACAGCTTCCCCTTTGCCCCGTGCAGCGCGTCCTTGGCGTCCTGGGCCTGACTCTCCAGGGCCTCGGCCTTGCGCTGCCAATCAGGCATCGCGTCGGCCCAGTCCCTCAGCGCGCTCGCGGCCTTGCTGAAGGAGCGCTTCGCCGTATCTATCTTGGGCCGGAAATCGTCGTCGAACTGCTTGCGGAACTCCTCGGCGTGGCGCCCCTTCCAGTCACCTTCTCCCGTGCCGTGCAGGACATCGGAGATCTCGTCGAGGGCCTTGGCGGTTCGCTGCACGATGCCGGCTACGTGCTTGGCAGTGTGGGGCTCACCTGGGCATGGGACGAATTCGATGGCAGGGAACTGGTCCTTGAGCGGAGAGGTCTGTGTTGGCGAAGTCCACGAGAACAGGTCGCTCACGCGCACTCCTCCCGCGACTTCCTCAGCTCGTGCGCCAGTTTCGCGTCGATCTCCTTGAACTCTTTCTCGATCTTGTCGAGTGTCTTCACCGCCGCACCGGAGAACTTCTTGATCTGCTTGATCCCGTAGGACCACTCGCCCCCGAAGTCGTCCATGCGTGACGCCAGCGCCATCACGCCCATGGCGTTCCCATCGACCTCGTCCATCTCCTGACCAGGGCGCTCCATGAGGTCGCCGATGCTCTTGATGTTTTTGCGGACGCGGTCGAGCACGTCGATGTCGAGGTATATGTCGCTCATCATTCCCCCGTTGATGGTCTAACGGTTGATGGCCTGGATCTCTTGCACCGCCATGTCCTGGGTCGTCTCGAAGGTGCCGTCCGGGAGGTCGCCCTTCGAGCCACCCGAGCCTTCCCAGGAGATCGCCCAAGTGATCGACGCCTTCAGCTTGTAGGGCTGACCGCTGCTCGCGCGCAGGTACGTGACGCCGCACGGCGGGGTCTTGTCGGCGTCACCCTTGGTGTAGGGGGTGCCGATGGAGCCGTCGTCGCTGATCTTGCAGTCGCCGGAGGCGGGGTAGGTCTCGGCGTCGTCCGTCCCCGGATTCAGATGCAGGGCCACCGGCTTCGCAGTCGTCTCCGCCCACACTCCCGCGTCCGCCAGCTCGGCGCGGACCTTGACCTCCTTGAAGGTGCCCTTGTCCAGCCACGCCCAAGTGGGCAGGTTCACCGTGGACTTGGTCGCGGGCTTCAGCTCGACCTCGGTCTCCGGGACGTGGATCTTGTCGTAGGCGTAGGCGGCGAGGACGTCCGGGGTGGGGGCGTGCTTGTTGTCGGGGAGCGTGTTGGCGTTCTGCCAGAACAGGGTGTTCTCGCAGTCGTACGTCGCGGGATCGTTCTCCCTGTTCTTGTTGATCACCCCTCGCCAGAACTTGCCGTCTTTGCCGAGGTTGTAGTTCTCATAGCCCGCCCCGCTGCCGCTCTCTGCTTTGCCCTTGTCGTAGTGGTCCACCATCAGCTCTTCGCCCCAGCTGAGCGTCGGGGTGACGGGCACCAGGTCCCCGCCCCTCTTGAGCCGGTCCACAGCGGCCTTCAGCTGCTTGGGCGTGGCCACCGGTTCGTACCAGCACGCCGGCGGCTCCCAATTGGGATCCACCGGGGCGAGAGCCTTGGGGGAGCTGCCCGAGACGCCACCGCTGACTTGCGTGACTTTGATGCTGGTGGCGGTGGCCTTGGCGGTCAGCATGGTCCCTGCCGCGTCGCCGGAAGAGCCCGAGGACGGCGGCTTGTTCTCGTCGTCTCCGATGGCGTACGCCGCTGTGGAGGACAGGATCAGGGTGCAGGCTGTTGCGGCGAGGAGAGCGCACGACTTCGCTGCGACGGTCATCAGCTGCATGCTCCCGGAACCACCGTCGCCGACACGGTCTTCCACACGCCCTGAGCGGTCTTGTCCAGCCTGGTGCGGTATTGCAGCACGTGTTCGGGCTTGTCAGGGGTGTTAATGATCTTGCCGGTCTTGCGGTTCTTCGTGGATGCCTTGCGCTCGTCGACGCAGTAGAAGAGCACGCCCGAACCAGTGTCGTTGATGTGGACCTGAGGGTCGAAGACCGTGACCTTGCCGATCAGACTGTCGTCGTCGTCCACGAACTGCTTGATCCACGTGCGCGCGGACTTCCGGGTGGCATCCGAGGTGTAGAACGCGACCGCGTCGGAGTCCGGGTTCGCCTCGATGACCGCCGCGTACTCCGAGCGCAGCTCCTCGCGCCCGTCGTTCAGGATCGCCTGGAGCTTGGAGTCGCTGTTCGTCCAGCTCTGAAAGTCCGCCTGGAAGGAGCTGGGGAGCTTGATCTCCGGCCGCTTGACGCCGTCCACCGCCGCCGAAGCGGATGGGCTCGCCGGGGCCGTGCTGTTGCCGGAGTCAGCCCCCTTGATTTTGTCCGAGGACGAGTCGTCGCCTCCCCCCGAGCCGCAGGCGGTCAGCACCAGGGCTGCGGATGCAGTGAGCGCGGCTGTCACAAGCCGGGCGGCGCGGTTCACTCTGAACTCCCGTTGGGATGAGGGATAACACAAGCGAACCAACGCTATCCAAGGGGTACATGAGGACACCAGGCGGGGATCCGTCAAGATCAAGACGGTCACGCACGGACTCGTCCCGATTCATACGCATCACCCCCCACTCCGCGTGGCCGGCAGGTACGCGCCGAGTGACCTAATGCACGTCTGCCGGTCCTCGTGGACGACCGGCAGCGGAGAGCTGTTTGCCCACGCGTGCTTCGCTCAGCTCTGGGTCCCCGATGAGTCGCCGTTCGACTCCCCGCGCGGGAACGTCACCTCCACACGGCGGTTCTTGCGGCGGCCCTGTTCCGAGGTGTTGTCCGCGATCGGGTAGTCCTCGCTGTAGCCGCGTACCTCGAAGGTGATGTCCGTCGAACCGAGGGCTGCGGCCAGTTGGTCGTGGACCGCTTCCGCGCGCTTCTTGGAGAGCGTCAGGCCGTGCGCGTACGAGCCGAGGTTGTCGGTGAAGCCGAAGACTCGGACCGTCGTCGCGTTCTGGGCCTTGATCTCGTCCGCGATCGCCTGGATGCGGGAATGGGCCTCGGGGTTCAGTTTCGAGCTGTCCTTGGGGAAGAGAACCTCCGCTTGCAGCGCGAAGGTCACGTCCGAGTTCGTGTCCTCGCGGCGTTCCTCGCCGCCCAGGTCCTCGACTACGGACTTGATGTCCAGGACCTTGGCGGGGGCCAGGGTTGCACCGTCGGCGAGCTTGAGGCCGGGGCTGTTGGCGTCCACTTCGGGGGGTGGGGAGGTCGTCACGCTGCCCGGGGGCGCGCTCGGGTCATCGTCGTCGGCGTAGGCCGGACCCCCGCCCGGGAGGCCGAGCGTGATCAGCACGGCCAGAGCCGTGAACGTAGTCGCGGTGGTGCGGCGCGGGAGGGCCATGGGTCAGCCCTCGGAGATCTCGATGGAGGCGGGGGGCATGGCGCCGATTTGGAAGTCGACCTCGGTGGTTTCGGCGGGTGGAGCGGGGAATTGGGCGAACCACTGGGTGGTCGCGCCTTGGCGGACGCCGCCGGTGAACTGCGTGCACAGGCAGCGGCCTGACGTGTCACGGAGGACCAGGTACTTCTTCTTGCCAGCCTGGTCGACCAGGCTGGCTCCTGCCATGGAGCCGCCGTTCTTGGCCAACTCGCGTTCATCACCTCGCCAGTTACCCATAGCCAGTGCGCCACCCGTGCCGTTTGTCACCGTGCCTTCCACGGTGACAAAGCCGCCCTCGTCGCGCTTGGCGGACAAAATCGACAGCGTGACGCCGCTCTCTCCCTTGACCTCCGCCAGCACCGTGTTCGCCTCAGGTGCCTTTGACTCCTTGTCACTAGTCGCATTGGCACTTGTAGAGGGAGACGAGGCCGCGCCATTGCCAGAATTGTCATCGTCGCCCCCGCCACAGCCGGCCACCGTGAGGAGCAACCCAGTCGTGATCGCCACCGCGCTCAGCGCCTTGCGGCCCTTCATGGTGTGCCGAAATTCCATCGGTACGGCTTCCTCTCACTCGGCCAGATGCACAGAGAACAGCACGGACGCATCGGGAAGGTCGTCCGAATTGAAATCTTCGGGATCGATGTCGACGGGATCGCCGCCGCAGTCCAGTTCCACAAGCTTCTTGGGGTCAGCGTCCTGGGCGAAAGTGCAGCGCGGCTCGATGACGGCCGTGGCGTAGGCCTTAGCCCGCATGCCCTCCGTGCCAGGGATGATCGAGTGGCCGACCGTGTAATTGGTCTGGATTTCGACCCGGAATCCCGGATAGCCGCCCATCACCGTGGGCTGGGCTCCGCCCTGGACGGTGGAGTCGTTCTCGGCGGCCAGTTGCTCCGCCGCGGCCGTGGCTCCTGCGCCCTTGAAAAGGTCGCCGTCGAGCCAGTCCAGCCATTGGTCGTCCTTGCCGATAGCCCCTGCCAGGCCCGTCATCAGCTCGTCGCGGGAGTCCTGTGCGGCCGCCAACGCCGCAGCGTCCGCCGCAGATTGAGCTCCATTGCGAGCGGACGCTGCTTGAGCGAATGCAAAGAAGGCGAACGCAGCGAAGAGCAGGATCCCAGTCAGCCATATGTAGATGGGGAGGGTCTGTCCTCGGTCGCTCGCCATTTGCGCAGAGGTCAGCCGCCGATCACGTCGTTCACGGCGTTGAGGATCGCGTTCGAGATCAGTCCGTCCAGTCCGAGCCCGTCGATCAGCGTAAAGATCCCCGCAATGATGATCATCAGGCCCGCATACTCCACGAACCCGGCCCCCGCGTCCCGTCCCTTCCCCCGCATCCGGGAGACAACGGTTCGCGTCCACCAGTCGAACCTGCTCATCGTCACTGCCCTCCCGCCTGACGCCACTACCGACCCGTGCACCGTACGTGAGAACGTGCCTACTCCGGGTGGGCCCAGGGGCCCAACTTCTGGTGGGTGGAGTCATCGGCTCCACCCCTCGTGGGTCGTGCCCAGCCAGTGGGCGATGGCTTCGCTGCGCGAGGAACTATGCAGCTTTGCGAAGATGCGGTTGATGTGGTTCTTGACGGTCTTCTCGCTGATGAAGCAGGTGGCGGCGATTTGGCGGTTGTTCATGCCGGCCGCGATGAGGTCCATCACCTCCACCTCCCTTGAACTCAGGCCGAAGTCGGGCCGGTTGGGGTGCCCGCGGCGCAGCCCCGTCGCGTAGGCGGGTCGAGCCTTTGACGACTGTGCCATAGATGGTTGCAGATGCGAAGCGAGTTCGTTCGGTTCGTGCGAAACTCCGAGTGAATCCGACATAGTTGGCCGGCCAGTCGGCCTTCCGTGCCGCAGGTCGCGTACGGCCGTGATCAGTTGGGCGGCTGTGAACTCGCCGTGGACCAAGTAGCCGGACGCGCCTCGGCGCAGGGCTTCGGCCACGACCTCGGGTTCGCGGCTGTAGGTCAGCATCACCACGGGCGCCAGACGAGCCAGTTCGGGGAGGGCGGTCAGGCCGTCCGTGCCGGGCATGCGGACGTCGAGGAGGACGACGTCCGGGGTGAGGCGGGCGGCGGCCTTGAGGGCTTCGTCGCCGTCGGGTGCCGCCGCGACCACCTCGATGTCCGGGTGGCCGCCGAGCAGCGCGGTCAGGCCCGCCCGGACGACCGGGTTGTCGTCGGCGACGAGTACACGCAGGGGCGGGCCGGTAAGTGCCTGGTCAGGCATGAGCGGCCTCCTCTTGGGGAGTGGGGGGCTTGTGGGCGGCGGTGGCCGAGGAGAGAGGAAGGGTCAGGTGGACCTCGGTGCCGCCCTGCGGGGGTCGGTTCAGGGCGATGCGACCGCCGAGCGAGGCGGCTCGTTCCGTCATGCCGAGCAGACCGAAGTGGCCGGTTCTCGTCAGGTCGTCGAGGGTGAGGGAGGGGGGTGGACCCACTCCGTCGTCCTGGACTCGTAGCGTGAAATCGGCGTCCGAGACGTCGAGTTCGACCGCGATCCCGCTCGCGTGCGCGTGGCGATGGGCGTTCTCCAGGGCCTCGGACGCGATCGCCAGGACGTGGTGGGCCATGGCGTAGGGGAGGATCGGGCGCCCGCCCCGGTGCCGTACCACCGTGGTGAGGCGCGTGCGGGACTCGAACTCCGCTGTTCGGGCGTGGAGTTCGGACAGGACGTCCGTGTCCGGCGTCGTGAGGTCCGTGTGGCGGCGCAGGTCCGTCAGAAGCGCTCGAGACTCCGTCGCCGCGCGGCGCGCCGCGCCCGCCACGAGCGTCGCCTGGCGTTTGAGCACCTGCGGGTCCGACTCGTCCGCCGACGTCGCCAGTGCCTCCGCCGCAAGGGCCAGGCCGTGGAGGGTCTTCGCCACGGAGTCGTGCATCTCACGGGCCAGGCGGGCCCGTTCGGACTCCACGGCCTCCGCCACGGCGAGGCGAGAGGTTGCCTCGGACAGCGCCTGGCTGGCCGTGCCGAAGCGGAACATCAGGTTGCGCAGGGTGACGCCGATGATGCCGGCGCCGATACAGAAACCGGCGATGAGGAGGGTGCTGGCGCCTGCTCCCGGGTGGTGTTCCCACGCCCTGAACACCGTGAGGAGGACGATCAGTTGCAGGCCCGTGAAGACTCCCGTGGCCCGCCAGCCGTACAGCAGGCCCGACAGAAGCGGGGTGCAGACCGTCGCATACGCCAGCGGCGACGCCGGCGATGCGGTCAGGAACAGTACCGCGCCGAACAACAGGTCCACGGCCATCAGCGTGGGGTGGGCCAGGAGGCGGGGGCCGAAGCGGTCCCAGTCCCTGAGCATGGCGTACGAGCCCATGACACCGAGGACGGCTGCGGCGAGGACCGCGTAGCGGGCGGCGCCGTCGGTCGCATTCGTCATGGCTAAGGGGGCGCCTATCGCGATGGCGGCGAGACGTACGGCGAAGGCCTGGCGGCAGAGGGCCTGGAGGGCGTTGAGCTGGAGGCGGACGTTGCCGGGGGCGGGGGCATCGTCTGCGAGGTACCCGGCGCTCGGGGGCCAGCCCTGGCTGGTGCTTGGCCCGGCTTCCGAGTGCCTGGTGTCCGGCTGGAGGTCTGGGTGGGTGCGCTTGCCGGCGCTTGCCGGGTGCCGCTGTACCCACCCGTGCCGCCCCAGCGGCACGATTGCCCACAGCTGCGAGAGCGACGGCAGCTGAGCGAAGCGGCTTCCCATCATCGACCCAGGATCGAGCCGAAGTTCGTTCCCGAGCCCAGGAACATGCCTGTCGCGATCAGGATCATCGTCGCCGGGAGCATGAAGACGAGGGTGACCATCGTCGCCTTGGGGATGGTCTTGGCGGCGCGGCGGCGGGCGTTCTGGGCGTCCGTGCGGCGCATGTCCGTGGCGAGTTGGATCAGGGTCTCCGCGATGGGGGAGCCCAGCTCCTCGCCCTGCTGCAGGGCCGAGACGAACTGGGCGACCTGTTCCGAGGAGTTGCGCCTGCGGAGCTCGTCGAAGGCCTGGCGACGGCTGACGCCCATGTCCATCTGGCGCAGCGTGATGCGCAGCTCGTCCGCCCAGGGGCCCTCGTACTTCTCGGCGACGCGGTCCAGGGCCTGGCGGAAGCCGAGGCCCGCCGAGACGACGACGGCCAGGACGTCGAGGAAGTCCGGCAGCGTGCGGTCGATGACCTCCTTGCGTTCGCGGACGGCCTGCCAGATGGCGGCGTCGGCAGCGAGGAGGCCGAAGGCCAATGCCAGCGCGGCGAAGAGGAGTTGGCCGTTCGAGAGGAAGATGAAGGCCAGTACGACGCCGAAGATGCCGTATACCGCGCGGCGGGCCGCGTAGCGGTTCAGCGTCAAACCGCCCGGGTTGCCCGCCATGTCGATGCGGCGGCGCTTGGCGTCCACGCGGCGTGGGCCCATCAGGCGCAGGACCGTGGGCGCGAAGCGCATACCGAGACGGTCGACGGCCGAGTCCGCCGTGGAGACGCGGGTTCCACCGACCTCCAGGGCGAGCGCGAGGTCGCTGGGGAGTTTGGCGTCGGCGCGGATCATACGGATGCCCAGGAGGACGCCCGCGACGGCCGCGCCCATCAGGACGGCGAGCAGCAGCGGCAGCAACGTAACCCCTCCCTCATACTTCGATCTTGCCGAGGCGGCGGATGACGAAGAAGCCGACGGTGTAGAGGCCGAGGGCCAGCAGGACGAGGCCCTGACCGAGCGGGGAGCCGGTGACGCGGGCCAGGGCTCCCTCGTTCGAGGAGTTGATCAGCACGAGTGAGCCGATGCCGAGGAACGGGACCGTGAAGGCCGTCGCGTTCACCTCGGAGAGCATGGTGCGGACCTCGCGGCGGGTTTCCTTGCGGTCTTCCAGGGTCTGGGTGAGGTTGCGCAGGGAGCTGACGACCGAGCCGCCCGCCTTGTTGGCGAGGACGAGCGTCGTGACGAGAACGATGAGCTCGCGCGAGGGCAGGCGTTCGGAGAGTTCGCCGAGTGCGTCGTCGATCGTCCGGCCCAGCATCAACTGGTCGGCGACATGGGCGAGTTCCTCACCCGCCGGGGCCTCCAGCTCCTCCGCCGCCATGGCCAGGGCCGTGCGCAGGGCAAGGCCTGCCGCCGTGGCGTTCGCCAGCAGGCGGGCCACGTCGGGGAGCTGGTTGATGAAGGCCTCGATGCGCTTCTGACGTTGCCAGTTGAGGAAGATGGCCGCGCTCCAGACGCCCAGGACGGCGGCGATCGGGCCGAAGAAGGGGGCGAGGGTCGCGGAGGCGATCAGCCACAGGGCCACGACCACCGCCGTGACGTAGGTGAAGAACTCCCCCGCCGTCACGTCGAGCCCCGTCGCCGACAGGCGGAGGTGGATGGTGCGGCCGAGGCGGGTGCGGCGCAGTCGGCGGTCGATGCCGGCGAAGCGGCGCACGCGGCCGGCCGCCGTACGCAGTGGGCCGCCGCCGGAGAGGCGGTCGACGAGGTCCTGTCGCTGGGCACGCCCCGAGGCGTACGTGTGTACGCCCGCGACGGCGAGTGTGCCGCCGAGGAGAGTCGCGCCGAGGGCGAGGAGGGCGGGGTTGTTCATGGCTGCCTCCCTTCGGAGGAGGAGTCGGAGGTGGGGGTCGTCATCCGATGGCCTGCCTCGTGTTCAGTACGTCGATGGCCTCCGCGACGCCGAAGGCGGGCGGCAGCGGCTCGTTGGCGACATACAGCTTCTCCGCGATCTGGCGGGGCAGCGGCAGGTGCTCGAAGTGGCCGTGGACGATGCGGTCGGGACCGACGGGACGGGGGACGAAACGGGTGACGGGCGCGATACGGAACTGTTCGCGGCCGTGCGAGACGAGCAGGGCGATCTCCGTGATCTTGCGGGAGCCGTCGGCGTGCCGGGCCAGCTGGACGACGACGTCGACCGCCGAGGTGATCTGGTCCTTCAGGGCCTCGAAGGGGATCTGGACCTCGGACATCGAGCCGAGGGTCTGGAGGCGCATCAGTGCGTCCTCGGCGGAGTTCGCGTGAACGGTGGCCAGGGAGCCGTCGTGTCCGGTCGACATGGCCTGGAGCATGTCGAGGGTCTCCCCGCCGCGGACCTCACCGACGATGATGCGGTCGGGACGCATGCGCAGGGAGTTGCGGACCAGGTCGCGGATGGTGATCTGGCCCTTGCCCTCCACGTTCGGGGGGCGGGATTCGAGGCGGATGACGTGCTCCTGCTGGAGCTGCAGCTCGGCCGAGTCCTCGATGGTGATGATGCGTTCGTGGGACGGGATCAGGCCGGAGAGGGCATTGAGGAGCGTCGTCTTTCCGCTGCCGGTGCCGCCGCTGACGATGACGTTGAAGCGGGCCCTGACGAAGGCCGCAAGCAGCATGAGCATCTGCTCGTCGAGTGAGCCGAGGCCGATCAGCTCCGGGAGCGTGTACGCACGCGGGAAGCGGCGGATCGTGAGCGTCGGGCCGGTCAGGGCGAGCGGCGGGATGATGACGTTGACGCGCTCGCCGGTGGGCAGGCGGGCGTCGACCATCGGGTTCGACTCGTCGACGCGGCGGTTGACCGTCGAGACGATGCGTTCGATGGTCTGCATGAGCTGCTCGCTGGAGGCGAAGCGCAGGGGGAGCTGCTCGACGCGGCCGGCCCGCTCCACGAAGATGGAGTCGGGTCCGTTGACCATGATCTCGGTGATCGACGCGTCGGCGAGGAGGGGTTCGAGGACGCCGAGGCCAAGTGCCTCGTCGACGACCCTGCGGATCAGCTGGGAGCGTTCCGCGGAGGAGAGGACCGGGCCCTCTCGGCTGATGATGTGGCCCAGTACGCGCTCCAGGCGTACGCGGCGTTCGGCTGCCGCCAGGCTGGACATCTCGGCGAGGTCGATCTCTTCGAGGAGCTTCGCGCGGTAGACGGCGACGAGGTGTCCGTCCTCACGGGCGGGGCCCGACTCGTCGGGGGTGGCTCTGCGGGAACGCAGGCTCATGACATCGGCTCCTCTCGGTCGGTCGTCGGTCGTTCGTCGGTCGTTCGTCGATCGGTTGTCGATCGGTTGTCGATCGGTCGTCGATGGGGCATCGGTCGGTCGTCGGTCAGTCGTCGATGGGCCGTCGGTCAGTCGTCGGTGGGCATGGTGGCGTGGCGTGTGACATCCCAGCCGCCGAAGAGGGGGATGACGGCGCGGACATGGACCTTGACGGTCGCGGTGGTGAGATCGGGGCCTTTGTCGGACGACACATTCGGGTGGAGCCATCCGCTGACGGCGGCCTGACCGGCCGCCCTGCCGTCGCCGCCCTGGGACTCGACCCGCGCGGCGGTTCGCGCCCCTGTGCCCGCCTGGTTGATGCCGTAGCCCACGAGGCCGAGTTGGATGGCGGCCATGCCGATGACCAGCAGGATGGGCAGGAACCCGGTGAACTCCAGGATGGAGACGCCGCGGTCGTCCCAGCGGCGCCGCCTCGGCCGGGTCTCGCGACTCGGCTTCGCCGCAGCGACGGCGGATTCGGCACCGCCGGTCCGGGCCGCCGGGGTTGCCCGCCGGCGCGGCGGAGCCCGATGACCGAGCAACGGGAGAACGCTCATCCCTCGTCCCCCTCCAATGCCGCGCCCGCGTCCCCGTCCACATGCCAGTCCGCGTTGAATCCCGGGAAGAACAGCGGCACGTCGACCTTGACGGTGGCCTTCATCACCGAGCCCGCCGGGGTGCAGTTGATCTCCGCCCCGCTCCAGGCCCCCGGCAGATGCTTGCTCCCCGCCGCCTGGCACGCTCCGGCGACGTCGCCGTTGACCGCGTACGCCGCTGTCGCCGCCCGAGCCGCCTCGTCCGCCGCGTTCCCGGCCAGCGAGTACGAGTAGCCGTACAGCACGCACTGCCACAGGATGGTCATGACGACCAGGAGCAGCGGGAACATGCCCGCGAATTCGAGGGTCACGGCTCCCCGGTCGCCGCCCCGGCGGCGCAGGGTCAGTGCGCCCCGGTCCGACGACGTCTTGCGGCGTCGGCCTCCGCCGCCGCTCTCCTGGGCGGCCACCAGGCCGAGTTCGCCGGCCAGCGCCCACAGTGCCTGTTTGACCGTCGAGCGGGTGTCCAGGTCCTGGAGCCGGCCGGCGTCGACCACGGACTGGAGTTCCTTGAAGGCGGCGGGAACCGCGGAACGGGCGACCTTGGTGCCGGTGACGCGTTCGACGAGGGAGAGCTGGATCTCCGTACCCCTCGAAAAACGGTTCACGACCGTCGTCGTCTCCTCCGCCTTGCGGATCTGGAGACGGTCCCACATGCGGACCATGCGTTTGGCGGCGCGGACGGCGACGACGTCCGGGGTGACGAGGAGCAGCGCCTGGTCGGCCATCTCGACGGCGGCGGCGGTCGCGGTGTTCATCTGGGAGCCGCAGTCGACGACCACCACGTCGTGGCGGGAGCGCAGGGCGGACAGGACCTGGCGGGCCACCCGGTCGGTGACCTCCTCGCCGCGTTCGCCCTCGGCGGGGGCGAGCAGCAGGCCGATGCCGCTGTCGTGGGTGTAGACCGCGTCCTGGAGGACCCGTGGGTTGATGTCGCTGATGCCGGCGAGGTCGGCGACCGATCGCCGGAACTGCACGTCCAGGTACGACGCCACGTCCCCGGACTGGAGGTCGAGGTCGACCAGCGCCACGGTGCGGGCCGACGCGGCTGCCGCCAGGGCGAGTTGGACGGCGGTCAGCGTCGCGCCGACGCCGCCCTTCGCGCCGGTCACCGTGACGACGGTGCCGCCGGGTCCCGCGTACAACTCGGGTGTACCGCTGCCGAGGTGGCGGCGCATGCCGGCGGACCACGCGGCGGCCGCCTGGACGCGTTCGGCGAGGGCGTCGTAGCCGAGCGGCAGGCCGATGATGCCGCGGGCGCCGGAGTCCATGGCGGCGGTGAGGACACCGGTGCTGGTGTCGGCGGTGATGAGGACGACGCCGACCGCCGGGAAGCGCATCACCAGGTCGCGGATCAGGTCCAACGCCGGGACGGGGCCTATCCGTTCGTGGACCAGGACCACTTCCGGCAGTTCGTCGAGGGACTCGGCGGCCAGCCTCGCCAGTGTGTCCAGCAGCGCCGTCGAGTCGGGGACGGGCGGGGCCGGTTCGGCGTCGGCGAGCTGGCTCAGCAGGGTGGTGAGCGCGCGGGCCGAGTCGATGTCCCCGACGGCGGGGAGAATACGGATGGTCATCGACGGCACCTTTGACGGCTCTGGCGACGTTCACGCCTCTTGCGACGGGCCCCAGCGGGAGCGGTCGTCATGCGCGGCCTCCTACTTGTCCTCGTCGAGGGTGTACGTACGGTCGCCGGGCGCGACGGTCGCGTCGGAGCCGCCCGCGACCAGGGCGAGCCGGACGTGTTCGGCGAACGACTCGGCGTACGCCACCCGTTGGGCGTCGGCGGTGTCGAGCGCGAAGGTGATAGGGACGGCCTGGGTGGCGCTGTTGCGGCGGTCGGAGCTGGACTGGCCGGGGTCGAGCGCGGTGAGCTTGCCGACGTCGATGACGCGGGCGTTCTCGACGATGACCTTGGACTGGTCGGTGCCCTTGTCGTTCTCGGCCCTGAAGGTGGCGTAGATGTTGACCCGGGAACCGGGGTTGATCTTGCCCGCGACACCGGTCGCCGCGTCGATCATGATCGCGATCTCCTGCTGCCCGGCGGCCAGTTGGGGCCGGTCCACGATCATGTCGGTCTGCAGCAGGGAGCCCTTCTCCAGCTGGGTGACCGCGATCTTGCCGCGGATCTGGGCGAGGCTGGTGACGGCCGTGGACGACAGCCAGCGCCTGGGCATCGAGATCTTCTGGAACTGGTCGGCCGACAGCTCCTTGTAGGGCGCGATGTCGCCCTTCAGGCGGTACGCCGCCACCTCCGGGCCGACCTTGGAGTTCACGTCGCGAATCACCGAGAGCACTCCGGCGAAGGCGCCCAGGGCGCACAGGGCCGAGAGGACCAGCAGGATGACGCCGCGGCGCTGGCGCGAGTTCACTGAATCTCACCTCGTAGGAACGTGCCGGGGACTGAGCGGAGCTGCTTTTCCTGCCGGGGGTCCGGGGGTTGTCCCCCGGGGTGATGCAGCATGACGCGGACAACCTCGATCTGCGGGGGACGGCGGGGTCGAGCGGTCGTGCCTGGTGTTGTGGAGTTGTACTTACGTGGCGCCTCGGGGCAGGGCGCGTACCGAAGAGGCTGCCCGGGCGGCGGTGGCCGGAAGCCCCTGCGAAGGTGAAGGCGGCGGCAGCGGCGCGGCGCAGAACCCACAGCGGTCCCCGATGAGTTCGAGGCCGCACCAGTGGCACTCCTCCCGCCGGACGGACGAGACGAGCTGGTAGAGCACGGAGACGTCGTACAGGCCGGCGGCGAATTCGGCGAGCCGCGGTGTGCCCCACCAGCGGGCCGACTCCTCCGGCAGCGGTACGGTCGCGACGCCCTGCGCCCGCCAGGCGGGCGCGAGCTCGGCGGTGACCCAGTCGGAGGGCGGCTGACCCGAGGCGACGAGCAGCCGGGTGCCGAACTCCGGCCCGGGGAGCTCCTCCTGGCCGACTCTGACGAGCTGCGGTCGCGGATTGGCCAGTACGGCGAACTGGGCGCCCGGCACCCAGGACTTGGCGTGCGACTTCAGGGACACCGGGACCCGGTCGAGCTTGGCGACCGAGCCGAGCAGGGCACCGGCGTAGATGTAGTGGGCGAGCAGCCGGGCGGAGGAGGCGAGCACACCCGGACTGAAGTCGCAGACCGACAGCTGGCGTAACTGCTGGGCCAGCAGGGCGAGTCCGAGCGGCGGCAGGTCGATGCCGAGCAGCGCGATGCGGTCGCTCTCGAGGACGGAGCGGACGGTGTGCAGTCGCCGCGTCACGTCGTCGGAGACGCAGGACGGGTAGAGCGAGATGACGTACCCGTGCTGCTCGATGAGCGCGTGCATCCCGGTGAGGGAGCTTTCGAGGGTGTCGAGCGGCTGGACTACTGCGGGCGGGGTCTGCCGGTCGTGCGGCGGGAGCACCAGGTCGGGACTGGTGACGGCTATCGCGGTCGGCACGCTGCACACACCCCGTTCGCTGTGGCGGGGTGGTCAACCACCGCCTCAGATCGCCCCTGTTTCGCCATGGACCGTCACAGATGGCCACAGATCGTCACTGTGACGTCCTCTTGCATCAGCACCATATCCACGGCATGCCCCGCTCAACACCGACTTCCCGAGATCAACTCACCGAAGGTGCGGGCGTGATCAACGGAGAGTGAGCCGCATATGCCGCAACTCAACGTCCGGACACGGGCGTTGGGAGCTCCAGAGGTCTTGACAACCGAATTGGTCTGGACCAACTTGTACATCCAACGGTGGCCACCGATCCGTATCCCCCCTCCCCTCCCCCTCACCGGAGGTCCCAGTGGACCGCGTATCAGGCATGCCCGGACGCAGACGCACCTGGGCGGGACTCCTCGCCGCCGCACTCGCCGCGTCCGCCCTCACCCTCACCGGCCTCGCCACCGAGGCCTCGGCCGCGGACGTCAACAACGCCAAGAACGGCGGCTACGAGTCGGGCCTGAGCAACTGGAGCTGTTCCGCCGGCAGCGGTACGACCGTCTCCTCCCCCGTGCACGGCGGTTCGGCCGCGTTGAAGGGCACGCCCGCGGGGCAGGACAACGCCAAGTGCACCCAGACCGTCGCGGTCAAGCCCAACTCGACGTACACGCTGAGCGCCTGGGTGCAGGGCGGCTACACCTACCTCGGCGCGACCGGCACGGGGACGACGGACGTGTCGACGTGGACGCCCGACTCCTCCTCCTGGAAGCAGCTGACGACCACCTTCACGACGGGCTCGTCGACGACCTCGGTGACGGTGTACACGCACGGCTGGTACGGGCAGGCCGCGTACTACGCGGACGACCTGTCGGTGTACGGGCCCGACGGCGGCGGTGGCGGCGACCCGGCCCCCACGGTCCCCGCGACGCCGGCCGGACTGGCCGTCTCCTCCACGACCTCCTCGTCCGTCTCCCTGTCCTGGAACACGGTGTCGGGCGCGACCGGCTACAACGTCTACCAGGGCGGTACGAAGGTCCAGTCGGTGACGGGAACGTCGGCGACCGTCTCCGGGCTCGCGGCCTCGACGTCGTACTCCTTCCAGGTCACGGCGACGAACTCGGCCGGTGAGTCGGCGAAGTCGTCGGCGGTCACCGGCACGACGACTGCGTCCTCCGGCGGTGGTGGCGGCACCGTACCGAAGCACGCCGTCACCGGTTACTGGCAGAACTTCAACAACGGCGCGACGGTCCAGAAGATCTCCGCCGTGCAGTCGCAGTACGACATCATCGCCGTCGCCTTCGCCGACGCCACCGGCACACCCGGCGCGGTGAGCTTCACCCTCGACTCGGCCGGGCTCGGCGGCTACACCGTCGATCAGTTCAAGGCCGACATCAAGGCGAAGCAGGCCGCGGGCAAGAAGGTCATCATCTCCATCGGCGGCCAGAACGGCACGGTGTCGGTGAGCGACTCGGCCTCCGCGACGAACTTCGCCAACTCCGTCTACTCCCTCATGCAGACGTACGGCTTCGACGGCGTCGACATCGACCTGGAGAACGGTCTCAACGCGACCTACATGTCGCAGGCCCTGCGGTCCCTGTCGTCGAAGGCCGGATCCTCCCTCGTCATCACGATGGCACCGCAGACCATCGACATGCAGTCGACGTCGAACGCGTACTTCCAGACGGCCCTGAACATCAAGGACATCCTGACCGTCGTCAACATGCAGTACTACAACAGCGGTTCGATGCTCGGCTGCGACGGCAAGGTGTACTCGCAGGGCTCGGTCGACTTCCTGACCGCGCTCGCCTGCATCCAGCTGGAGGGCGGCCTCGCTCCGTCCCAGGTGGGCCTCGGCCTCCCCGCCTCCACCAGCGGCGCGGGCAGCGGCTACGTATCGCCGACGATCGTGAACAACGCCCTCGACTGCCTGACCAAGGCCACCAACTGCGGCTCCTTCAAGCCGTCCAGGACCTACCCGGACCTGCGCGGGGCGATGACCTGGTCGACGAACTGGGACGCGTCGGCGGGCAACGCCTGGTCGAACGCGGTGGGACCGCACGTGCACGCGCTGTAGGAGGAAACGAACGGGCTCACCCCGCTCGCCGCGCCGCGGCGAGCGGGGTGAAACATTTCCGGGCGTCCACCGCATCAATGAAGTGAGGACGGTGGCAGCGACCGGGGGGAAAGCGCATGAGACAGGTCCGTGCGGACGACTACGCGGAGTTCGCGGCGGCCCGCGCGGGACATCTGTACCGGTCGGCGTGTCTGCTCACCGGCGGTGACACGCATCTCGCCGAGGACCTCGTGCAGGAGGCGCTCGGCAGGATGTACGTCAGTTGGGGGCGGGTGTCCCGGAGCGACAATCCGGCGGCGTACGCGCAGACCGTCCTGACGCGTACGTTCCTCGCCCACCGGCGGCTGCGCAGCAGCGGGGAACGTGCGACCGACGTGATCCCGGACGTCCCCGACCCGGGCGCCGCCGACGGTGACACGCCGCTGCGGCTCACCCTGGTCGAGGCGCTGCGCCGGCTGCCCTCGAAGGACCGGGCCGTGGTCGTCCTGCGCTACTGGGAGGACCGCAGCATCGAGGAGACCGCCGACGCGATGCACACCAGCTCGGCCGCCGTGCGCACTCGCTGTGTCCGCGCGCTGGCCAAGCTGCGGGCACTGCTGGGCGACAGCCTCAGCGAACACGCGACACCTTGACCGCTCTCTTCCCTGGCTCGTCCTTCACTCACTTCTCTTCAGGAACGGTGGTTCCCCATGCATGCCGAAAACTCCCCCGTAGAAGACCCCTTCGAGGACCCCTTCGAGGACCGACTGGGCGAGGCCCTGCGCCACGCGGGCGACACCTTCGACACCGACCGGCGGGCCCTGGCCGCCGCCGGGCAGACACGCGGCCGCAGGCTGCGCCTGCGGCGCCGGATGGCGATCACCGGGAGCGTGGCCGGGCTCGCGCTCGTGGGCGTGGGCGGGGCGCTGCTGATGCCGGGGACGGACGCCGGGCAGCCGCAGCAGTCGGCCGCGAGCCCGTCGAAGGTGCGGACGGGCAGCCAGGCGGCCGAGGTGTCGGGAGCCGAGCTGCTCCGGAGACTCAAAGGGCTGCTCCCGCCCGGCAGGTTCAGCGGAGAACAGGCGCGCTCCACCAGCCACGTACTCGGCCCGACCGCCCATCTCGTCTACGACGACGGTGACGGAAAGGCGGCCGTCGAGGTCGGACTGGGGCGCGTCGAGCCGGGGAGCCAGATGGCTCGGGAGTCGACCACGTGCCCGGACAAGAACCTGGTGTCCTACGACGCCTGCACGACGAGCAAGCTGGCCGACGGCTCCGCCCTCATGATCCTCCAGGGGTATGAGTACCCGGACCGCCGCGTGGACACGAAGAACTGGTACGCGCAGCTCGTCACCGCGAAGGGCCAGCAGATCAGCGTGTACGAGTGGAACGCGCCCGCCGAGAAGGACGCTCCCGTCAGCAGGGCCAATCCGCCGCTGTCGCCTTCGCAGTTGAAGAAGGTCGTCACGGCCACGGCGTGGCGTACCGCTGTCGACGCCATCCCGAAGAAGGCGAAGGGCAAGGAGCCGGCGTCGTCGACGGCCCCGCGGCCCTCGGCCGACGGCAAGGCGGTCTCGTCCGCCCTCGTCTCCCTCCTGCCCAAGGACGTCGAAGTGAAGGCGAAGGGCGGCCAGGAGAGCGAGTACGCCTACGTGATCGTCGACGACGGCAAGGGCAGGAGCCTCGTCCAGATCAATGTGCAGGCCGGCATGTCCGACGTCCAGGGCCAGCTCTTCGGCTCCGACGCCGAGACCCTGCCCGACGGCACGAAGGTCACCACACGCAAGACGCCCGGCGAGAAGGGCGGCGAGGGGGTCGTGATGTGGACCGCCGACACCATCAGGACCGACGGCGTGCGCGTGGTCGTCAGCGCGTTCAACTCCGGAAATCAGGAGACCGCCGCGACCCGCGCCACCCCCGCGCTGACCATGAAGGAGCTGAGGACGATCGCCCTCAGCCCGAAGTGGCGCGAACTGCTCAAGTGACCCGCCCGGGAGTGGGCGGCCGCTAGGCCCTGCGCCGCTCAGAAGAACTCCGACCACGGCTGGTCCCAGATCTGCTTCACGCACAGGACCAGGAACAGGAGTCCGGCGAGGGCCAGCATGGCGTTGCTCAGTGCGCCGTTGCGCCATTCCCTGGGCGTGCGGGAGGAGTTGAGGAGCCAGATCAGGGTGAGGGCCAGGAAGGGGAGGAAGGCCGCGCCCAGGACGCCGTACAGGATGATCAGGCGGAAGGGCTGGCCCTGGAACAGCAGCACGATGGGCGGGAAGGTCAGCCAGAGCAGATAGGCGCGAAACGGCCACGACTTCTCCCGCTCGCCGGAGGCGATCTCCTCCCCGGTCGTCGCCGCGCGCTTGCGGTAGCGCTCCACGAAGTCCGCGAACATCAGGCTCACGCCGTGCCAGACACCGATCAGCGAGGTGAAGGAGGTCGCGAAGAAACCGATCAGGAAGAACTTGGCGGTCGCCGAGCCGTACTCCGCCTCCAGGATGTCGCCGAGCTGGATCAGACCCTTGTCGCCGTCGGCGATGGCCACGTTCGCGGAGTGCAGGAGTTCCGCGCCGACGAAGAGCATCGCGACGACGAAGATGCCGGTGGTGGCGTAGGCGACCCGGTTGTCGAGCCGCATCACCTTCATCCAGCCGGTGTTCGTCCAGCCCTTGGCGTTGACCCAATAGCCGTAGGCCGCCAGGGTGATGGTGCCGCCGACCCCGCCGATCAGACCGAGCGTGTTGAGGATCGAGTCCTTCTCGTCCGGCAGGACGGGGAGCAGCCCCGCGAAGGCGTCGCCGAGGTGGGGGGTGACGCGGATCGCCAGGTAGACGGTGACCACGAACATCACGCCCACCAGGACGGTCATGACCTTCTCGAAGACCTCGTACTTGTTGAACCAGACGAAGACGAGGCCGATCAGCCCGCAGACGACCGCCCACGGCTTGATCGACCAGTCGGCCGGGAAGACGTCGGGGAACAGCGCCTGCAGCGGCAGTGCGCTCGAGGACATCGCCGCCGCGCCGTAGACGAAGCCCCAGACGACCGCGTAGACGACGAAGAAGTACGTCGTCCACCGGCCGAGGCTCGCCCAGCCGTCGAAGAGGGTGCGTCCGGTGGACAGATGCCAGCGTCCGGCCGCCTCGGCCAGCGAGATCTTGACCACGCAGCCGATCACGGCGGCCCAGAGCAGGGTGTATCCGAAGTTGCTGCCCGCGATGAGCGTCGCGACGAGGTCCCCGGCGCCGACGCCGGTCGCGGCGACCACGATGCCGGGGCCGATGTATTTCCAACTGGACTTGCGGGGACCGGAGCTGGCCTCCCCCGACGCTGACTTCCCGGACTTCCCAGCGGTCTCCGTCATGCGGTTCAAGAAAGCGTAAAGGGAGCGGGGACACAAGGGAGCGCGCGGCAATCACCACGCGACGCACACATGGTCAGGCCGATTTTCGGCCGATTCCCGCCCCTCGCCGCTTTGGCATCCCTTGACCTGCTCATGCCACGGCCTCACGATGAGCGCCACACCCGCATCAGGCACGTCGCCATGAGCCACCCCCCGCTCCACTCCCCACATTCCGGAGATCCCGGAATTCCTGGAGAAACAAGGAGACTTCATGCGACTTCGCATACGCGGCAACGGCACTCCCGACGACAGAGGCAGAAGCGGGCGGCGCACCGCCGCCCTCGCCGTGCTCGCCGCCCTCGCCCTCGCGGCGCCCCTCACCGCCACCGCCACCGACGCCACGGCGAGCGCGACGAAGGCCCCCGCGCCCTCGTCCGACGACATCCGCCAGTACGAGATCCACCAGAGCACGACCCCCGTGACCCGTACGGCGATCCAGCAGGCCGGCGTGACCGTGGACGAGGCCGACGAGGAGACCGTCGTCGTGTCGGGCCGCGCGGACCAGATCAAGAAACTGCGCCGACTCGGCTACGAGGTCACCCTGCTGGGCTCGGCGCCGAACCGTTCGAACGGCGCCCACGACGTACGGCTCCTCGACTTCCCGTCGGCGGACTCGAAGTACCACAACTACGCCGAGATGAATGCGGAGATCGATCAGCGGCTGGCGGCGTACCCGAGCATCATGAGCAAGAAGGTGATCGGCAAGTCGTACCAGGGCCGGGACATCGTCGCCATCAAGGTCAGCGACAACGTGGCGACCGACGAGAACGAGCCCGAGGTCCTCTTCACCTTCCACCAGCACGCGCGTGAGCACCTGACGGTGGAGATGGCCCTGTACCTGCTGCGCGAGCTCGGTGCCGGATACGGCAGCGACTCCCGCGTCACCAACATGGTGAACAGCCGCGAGATCTGGATCGTCCCGGACCTCAACCCCGACGGCGGCGAGTACGACATCGCCACCGGTTCCTACCGCTCCTGGCGCAAGAACCGCCAGCCCAACTCCGGTTCGTCGTACGTCGGCACGGACCTGAACCGCAACTGGAACTACAAATGGGGCTGCTGCGGCGGCTCTTCGGGGTCCAAGTCGTCCGAGACCTACCGGGGCGCGTCCGCCGAGTCGGCGCCCGAGGTGAAGGTCGTCGCCGACTTCGTCCGCGGCCGGATCGTCGGCGGCAAGCAGCAGATCACCGCCGGAATCGACTTCCACACCTACAGCGAGCTGGTGCTCTGGCCGTTCGGCTACACCTACTCGGACACCGCCACCGGCATGACGGCGGACGACTACAACGCCTTCAAGGCCGTCGGCCAGAAGATGGCCGCCAGCAACGGCTACACGCCCGAGCAGTCCAGCGACCTGTACATCACGGACGGCTCGATCGACGACTATCTCTGGGGCACCCAGAAGATCTTCAGCTACACCTTCGAGATGTACCCGACGTCCAGCTCCGGCGGGGGCTTCTACCCGCCCGACGAGGTCATCGAGCGGGAGACCTCACGCAACCGGGACGCGGTGCTGCAACTGCTGGAGAACGCGGACTGCATGTACCGGTCCATCGGCAAGGAGGCGCAGTACTGCTCGTGACGAGCGAACGGCCCGTCACGCGCGAATGAGGCGGTCGGGGAACCGCGGGCCGGTCATGGCCGGTCCCGCGGTTCCCCGCACCTCTTACGGCGCGCGTTCCTCGGCCGGCTCCTCTTCGTCCGCGCCCTCTTCGAAGTACGCGTCCAGCACCTCGTCCAGCGCGGCCTCCCACTCCTTGTGCTGGGACTTGGCCTTCGCCTCGATCTCGACCGGGTACCAACGCCGGTCCGGCGTGTGCACCGTGACGGTGAACCGCTTGCCGAAGCGCGGCGCCTCCGTCTCGACGGCGCCGATCTCCTCCCAGCGGAACTCGCACTCCTGGTCGTCCAGGCGCAGTCGTACGCCGTGGTGGTCGGCCGTGATCGAGGCACGCCGGTCGGACGCCTCGAAGACGGGGCCGTCGGGGTCCGCCTCCTCGGCGGCCTCTTCGGCGGTCTCGTCCGTGGCCTCGTCGGAGGCCGCCTCTTCGGTGGCGGTGTCCTCGGTCGCGGACTCGGCCGTCGTGGCCTCCTCGGTCGCGTCCTCCGGCTCCGCCGGGGCGGGTGACGTGAGCCCGGGGATGTACGCCGGATCGACCGCGGCGGCGGGGACCACGGGAACGTCCAGGGGCTGGCTGCTCGAACCTATGCGCTGCTCCACAGCGGGCAGTATGGTCGACGATCCTGTGTCGGGAACAGTCGCCCCCCACGCCTCTTGCGACTCAATCGGGTCGCGGTGGACGATGCCGCAGGCGTGAACGGCCCGGATGGCCTCGGTGAGCGCCGCACCGGGACGCCACAACTCCCCCTGCCCTGCCTGCGGATGGATCCGGTGCTGCCGATCCGAGCAGGCCTGGCCGGGGGAGCCGAGAGGTGCGGTCCCAGCGGTGCTAGACGAACAGGCTCAGCACCGCCGCGACCGCGAAGCCCGCCACCGACAGCACCGTCTCCAGGACGGTCCAGGACTTGAGGGTGTCGCGCTCGGAGATGCCGAAGTACTTGGCGACCATCCAGAAGCCGCCGTCGTTGACGTGCGAGGCGAAGATGGAGCCCGCGGAGATCGCCATGATGACGAGGGCGACGAAGGCCTGGGAGTGGTGGCCCTCGGCGAGCAGGGGCGCCACGATCCCGGCCGTGGTGACGATCGCGACCGTCGCCGAACCCTGGGCGACCCGCAGTACCACGGAGATCAGGTAGGAGAGGACGAGCACCGGAAGGCCGACGTCGTTGAAGGTGTCGGAGAGGGCCTGCGCTACACCGCTCGCCTTCAGCACGGCGCCGAAGATGCCGCCCGCGCCGACCACGAGCAGGATGTTGCCGACCGGCTTCAGGGACGAAGTCGACACCGTCTCGAGGGACTTGCGGGACCAGCCGCGGCGGATGCCGAGGAGGTAGTACGCGAGGATCAGCGCGATCGTGAGGGCGACGAAGGGGCTGCCGAAGAACTCGATGACCGAGCGGACGGTGGAGGGGTCGAGGGCGATCGAGGAGAAGGTGGCCGCGAGGATCAGCACCAGCGGCGTACCGATGATGCCGAGGACCGTGCCGAGCGGCACCGGCTTCTCGCGCGGCTCTACGCCGGCCGCGCGCTGTTCCTCGATGACGGCCAGCTTGGCCTCGGCCGCCGCCTCGACCATGTCCTGCGGTACGGCGACGAAGATCCGCTTGCCGATCCAGGCGGAGTAGACCCAGGCGGCGAGCACGGCGGGGATGCCGCAGACGATGCCCATGAGGATGACCCAGCCGAGCTGGACGTGGAGGAGACCGGCCGCCGCCACCGGGCCGGGGTGCGGGGGCAGGAACGCGTGGGTCATCGACAGGCCGGCCAGCAGCGGCATGCAGTAGAGCAGGATCGACTTGCCGGAGCGCTTGGCGGCGGCGTACACGATCGGCGCGAGGACGAAGATGCCGACGTCGAAGAAGACCGGGATACCGAAGATCAGGCCGGTGAGGCCCATCGCCAGCGGCGCCCGCTTCTCGCCGAAGAGGTTGAGCAGCCGGGACGCCAACACCTCGGCGCCGCCGCTGACTTCGAGGATCGCCCCGAGCATTGTGCCCAGACCGATGATGATCGCGACATGGCCGAGGATGCCGCCCATGCCGGACTCGATGACGGAGACGGCCGTGGACCGCTGGACCGTGCCGAAGAGCTCCGTGACCGAGAGTCCGGCCGCGAGGCCGACGGCTATGGAGACGGCGAGCAGGGCGACGAACGGCTGGAGTCTGGCCTTGATGATGAGGACCAGGAGGAGGGCGATACCGAGAGCGGCGACCGTGAGCAGGCCCGCGGTGCCGTCGACGAGGAGGAGCAGGCCACCGGTGTGGGGTGGGGTCTCGGGGGTGGCTGGGGCTGTCGCTGCGAGCGGATACGACAACAAGGGGGACGGCATGGAGGGCCTCTGTTTCGTAAGTGCATGGTCCGGGGGGTGGGAGGTGGGCGTCCCCCCACTGGGCACAGCCAGGGCAGGGGGGATCGCGGTGCGGCGCCCCGGGATGACGGGCGCCGCACCGTGACGACGTACGGAGTGCGGGAGTTGCGGAAGGAGCGTCAGCTCGCGAGTGGCGAGTGCGGGTTCACGAGCGGCGAGCGTCGGCTCACAGGTGACGAGCGCGGGTTCACGAGCGGCGAGCGTCGGCTCACAGGTGACGAGCGCGGGTTCACGAGCGGCGAGCGTCGGCTCACAGGTGACGAGCGACGGTCACGAGTGACGTCAGCCGAGTACGGCCAGTACGTCGATCTCGATGAGGAGTCCGGCCGGCAGGCCGACATAGACCGTCGTGCGGGCCGCGGGGGGCGCGGTGAGGCCCTGCTCCTCGAAGTAGGCGTTGTAGATCTGGTTCATCTCGGCGAAGTGGTCGACGTCCGTGAGGTAGACGCGGATCATCATCGCGTCGTCCCAGCTCGCACCGCCCTCTTCGAGGATCGCCCGGACGTTGGCGAGGGTCTGGAGGGTCTGCTCGCGCAGGGTCGGGCCGGCGGGCGTCGGGGGCCTGCCCTCCTCGGCCGGCAGGAAGCCGACCTGTCCGGCGACCTGGAGGATGTTCCCCTTCTTCACGCCGTGCGAGAACTTGGCGGGCGGGGTGGTGTGGGTCTTGGGGGTGAGGGCGATCTTGTCTGTCATGCGGGGTCCTTAGCTGGGCTCTTTCGAGGGCTTTCCGGAGTAGTCACGGCTGATGGCGTCGGCGGTACGGCGCACCAGCGGGAGCAGCGTGAGGAGTTCGTCGGCGGTGACGACGACGTTGGGCGCGGAGACCGACATGGCGGCGGCCACGCGTCCGTCTGCGCCGCGGATGGGGGCGGCGACGCAGTTGATGGACTCCTCGTGGCCACCGAGGTCGGTGGCCCAGCCCTGTTCGCGTACCGTCGCCAGCTCCTTGAGGAAGGCGGCGGCGTGGGGGATCGAACGGGCCGTGTACATGGGGTAGTCGAGCTTCTCCGCGAGGACACGGCGCTCGGCCTCGGGAAGGTCGGCGAGCAGCAGCTTCGCGACGGCGGCGACGGTGATGGCGACCGGCTTGCCGATCCGCGAGTACATGCGCACCGGGTAGCGGCTCTCCACCTTGTCGATGTAGAGGACCTCGTTCTCCTCGTACACCGCGAGGTGCACGGTGTGCCCGCACTGCTCGTTGAGACGTACGAGGTGAGGGTGGGCGATCTCCCGGATGTCCAGGTTCTCGACGGCCTCCTGGGCGAGGGCGAAGAGGCGGGCGCCGAGGCGGTAGCGCTGGTCGGACTGGCGGTAGACCAGACCGTGCTCGTGGAGCGTGCGCAGGAGGCGGAGCGCCGTGGACTTGTGGACGCCGAGGCGGTCGGCGACCTGCCCGAGGTCGGCGGGCCCCTCGGCGAGCAGCGGCAGGATGCTCAGCGCTCGGTCGACGGTCTGGCTCATGGGGTACGTACCTCCTCCTCGGCCCGATCGACGGCTTGGTCGACGGCTTCGGTCCAGCCGGGGCCGAGTCGAAGTGTCTCCCACGCGTCGTCGTCCAGAGCGGCCAGCCGGTCGGCGTGCTCCCGGCCGGGAGGCGCGGCGAGGTCGCCGGGCACGGTGAGCGCGGCGGCGGCCATGAGGTGACCGTGCCGCAGCCGGTCCTTGGCCGGGAGTCCGCGCAGCGTGGCGGAGAGGAATCCGGCGGCGAAGGCGTCCCCGGCGCCGACGGGGGCGACGACGTCGACGTGGAGCGAGGGGACGAAGGTGACGGTGTCACGGGCGGGTACGGCGACGGTGGGAGGCCTGCGGGTTGTCGCCCCCTCCTGTCCCGTACCCGGGGGCTCCTCCCCCGGAGCCCCGTATCGCGCTTCGCGCTCGTCCTCGAACTCCCCCGAGTTCTCGGCTTCGCTCGAACAGGGGGGACCCCCATGACGGGCTTGAAGTGAGTCCTCGGCCCGCTCGAAGAGCGTTGCTCCGCGTGCCCCCTGCTTGACGACCAGGGCCCGGGGTTCGGGCAGCGCCGCACGGATCGCCGCCGCGCCGCCGGTGATGCCCCACGCGGCCTCGGCCTCGTCCTCGCCGACGAAGACGAGGTCGCCGCCGCAGGCAAGCTCCAGGAGCACGGCGGCCGGGTCCTGGCCGTTCCAGAGGGTCACCCGGTGGTTCACGTCGAACGAGACGAGAGGGCGGCCGGGGCCGGGAGCGGTCAGCGTCCGCAGCAGGGCCAGGCAGTCGTCGGACAGGGCGGCGGTGATGCCGGACAGGTGCAGCACGCGGCCCGAACGGACGGCGGCCAGGTCCACGTTCTCCACCGCCATCGCGGATGCGGCGGATCCGGCCCGGTAGTACGCGACCTCGTGGGCGTCGGTCGCCCGGTCCCCCGCCGTACGGAAGTAGATGCCCGTAGGACGTGCGGCATCGCGCTGTACGGCGCTCACGTCGACCCCGTACGAGCCGATGCGCTCGGTCAGATGCTTTCCGAAGCCGTCGGCGCCCACCCGGCTGACCCATCTCGTGGTGTGCCCGGCGCGAGCCAGCACGCACGCCACGTTCGACTCCGCGCCCCCGATCCCCCGCTCGAACGACGGCACGTCGGCGAGGCGTCCCGGGCGGGTGGGCAGGAACGTGACCATGGACTCGCCGAGTGCGACAACATCGACGAGGCCGACGGCATCGGCATCGTGGGGCGCGGCACCTGCGGGTCCGTTGGGGGACACGATGACTGGGGCTCCTCGCTCTGGCGGCCAAAGGCGCTCCGTGCACCGTTGACCCTGCGTTGGCTGGGATGTTAGACAGCAGTAAGCGACATACGCAATGACCGTTGCACATGTCGCAATACGCCAGCAAGACCCCCGCACCGCATCCGCGGCGCACCGCACCTCACCTCGTCAAAGGAGGCCCCATGGGCGCCGACACCGCCGCAGCACAGCTGGCCGCACTCACGGCGGACCGCGTCGACCACCGCTTCAAGGGCCTCCCCCCGGACGCCGCGGGCCTGACGGTCGGTGAGCTGGCTGCCCAGCGCCGCAACCTCTTCACCGACGGCTTCACCACTCCTGTCCTCGCCCTCTCCGCCGAGCGCCTGACGCACAACCTCGAACTCATGGAGACGTACGCGGCCCGCCACGGCCTCGCCTTCGCCCCGCACGGCAAGACCTCGATGGCCCCGCAGCTGTTCTGGAAGCAGATCGAGCACGGCGCCTGGGGCATCACGCTCGCGGTGCCCCACCAGGTGCGCGTGGCGAGGGACTTCGGGATCGACCGGATCTTCCTCGCGAACGAGCTCGTCGACGCGGCGGCGCTGCGCTGGATCGCCGCGGAGCTGGCCGCGGACGCGGATTTCCGCTTCATCTGTTACGTCGACTCCCTGCGCGGCGTCGAGCTGATGGACGCGGCGCTGCGCGGGACGCCCCGCCCCCTCGACGTCGTCGTGGAACTCGCGGCCGGCGAGGGCGCGCGCACCGGTGTCCGTACGGAGGCGGAGTGCGCGGCGGTCGCCGACGCGGTGGCCGCGACGGGGACGCTCCGCCTGGTCGGCGTGGCGGGCTACGAGGGCGAGGTCCCGCAGGCGGACCCGGAGCGCGTGCACTCCTGGCTGCACCAACTGACCGCGCTGGCGACGGACTTCGACAAGGCGGGCCGGTTCGCGGAGCTCGACGAGATCGTGGTCAGCGCGGGCGGCAGCGCCTGGTTCGACGCGGTGGCCGACGTCTTCGCGCGGATCCCCGAGCTCTCCCTTCCCGTCCTGAAGTTGCTGCGCTCCGGCGCGTACGTCTCGCACGACGACGGGCACTACCGCAAGCTCACCCCCTTCACCCGCATCCCGCAGGAGGGCGCCCTGCACCCCGCCTTCCGCCTCTGGTCCCAGGTCGTGTCCCGCCCCTCCCCCGACCAGGCCTTCACCAACGCGGGCAAGCGGGACGCGGCGTACGACCTGGACCTCCCCTTCGCCCAGGTCGTACGCCGGGACGGCACCGAGCGCCCCGCCACCGGCATCACGGTCACCGGCCTCTCCGACCAGCACAGCTGGCTCCGTACGACCCCGGAGGCGGACCTCCAGGTCGGCGACTGGCTCGCCATGGGCCTCTCCCACCCCTGCACGTCCTTCGACAAGTGGCAGCTGATTCCGCTGGTGGAGGCGGACGGAACGGTCGTCGACTATGTCCGCACGTTCTTCTAGGAGGCCCTTGTGATGGATCTCGTCATCCGCGACGCGGAGGTCGTCGACGGCACCGGTGACCTCTCGTACCGCGCCGACGTGGGCATCGAGGGCGGCAGGATCACCACGGTGGTCAAGGAGGCCGCGGCGGCGGGCTGTCTGCGCCCGGTCGCCCGCCGCGTCCTGGACGCCGAAGGCCTGGCGCTCGCGCCCGGTTTCATCGACATGCACGCGCACAGCGACCTCGCGCTGCTCCGGGACCCGGACCACAGCGCGAAGGCGGCGCAGGGCGTGACCCTGGAGGTCGTCGGCCAGGACGGCCTGTCGTACGCGCCGGTGGACGACCGCACCCTCGCCGAGGTCCGCCGCGCGATCACCGGCTGGAACGGGTACGGCGACGACATCGACTTCGACTGGCGGTCGGTCGGCGAGTATCTGGACCGACTGGACCGCGGGATCGCGGTGAACGCGGCGTACCTCGTCCCGCAGGGCACCGTCCGTATGCTCGCCGTCGGCTGGGAGGACCGCGCGGCCACGCCCCAGGAGCTCGACCGGATGCGGCAGTTGGTCGCCGAGGGGATGGCGCAGGGCGCGGTCGGCATGTCCTCCGGGCTGACGTACACGCCCGGGATGTACGCCAAGGACGCCGAGCTCACCGAGCTGTGCCGGGTGGTCGCCGAGTACGGCGGCTACTACTGCCCGCACCACCGCTCGTACGGGGCGGGCGCCCTGGCGGCGTACGAGGAGATGGTGGCCCTCACCCGTGAGGCCGGCTGCCCGCTCCACCTGGCCCACGCCACCATGAACTTCGGCGTGAACAAGGGCAAGGCCCCGGACCTGCTCGCCCTCCTGGACAAGGCGCTGGCACAGGGCGCGGACATCAGCCTGGACACCTACCCCTACACCCCGGGCTCCACGACGCTCGTCGCCATGCTGCCGAGCTGGGCGAGCGAGGGCGGCCCGGACGCGATCCTCGAGCGACTTGCGGACGAGGACACCGCTGAACGGATCCGGCACCACATGGAGGTCGTCGGCGCCGACGGCTGCCACGGCGTGCCCATCGAGTGGGACACGATCGAGATCTCGGGAGTGAACGACCCGGCGCTCGCCCCCTACGTCGGCAGGACGGTCCGGCAGTCCGCCGACCGGCGCGGCGAGGCCCCCTGGGTGACCGCCCGCCGTCTCCTGCTCGACGACCGGCTCGGCTCGACGATCCTTCAGCACGTCGGCCACGAGGAGAACGTCCAGGCGATCATGCGGCACCCCGTGCACACGGGCGGCTCCGACGGCATCCTGCGGGGCGACAAACCCCACCCGCGCGCGTACGGCACCTTTCCGCACTATCTCGGGCGGTACGTAAGGGAGTTGGGCGTCCTTTCGCTGGAGGAGTGCGTCGCCCATCTCACCGGCCGCCCGGCCGCCCGCCTGCGCCTGCCCGACCGCGGGCTGGTCCGCGAGGGATACCGCGGCGACCTGGTCCTGTTCGACCCGGCCACGGTCGCGGCGGGCTCGACCTTCGAAGAGCCCCGCACGCTGCCGACGGGCATCCCACACGTCCTCATCGACGGCCGCTTCGTGATCGAGGACGGGCGCAGGACGGACGTACTGGCGGGACGGGCGGTCCGCCGTACTCCCCGGTGACCGCCCGCCTCCGCCTTCTTACGGCCTTACAGCCTTACGGCTTGGGCAGGGTGCACCCGGTGCGGCTCAGGTCGAGCTTGTTGTCGAGACCGAAGCAGGGGACGATCTGGTACGTCTCCTCGGCGTAGTTGATGCCCTGGCGGACGGTCACGTTGCCGTTCGCGTCGACCTCGCACGGGTTGTTCTCGGTGCAGCGCTCGCCGTCTTCGTTGCCCGTGTTGTTGACGGCGACGACCTTGCCGGTGGCGTTGTCGATGACCGGCGAGCCCGAGGTGCCGCCGATGGTCTTGCAGGCGGAGGTGTAGCGGACCGAGTCCTTCCAGGTCCAGTCGCCTTCCTTGAGGCGGTAGACGAAGCCGTCGACGTTGCACGCGTAGGTCCGCTTCCAGTAACCGGAGACGACCGTGATGGCGGTACCGGCGACCGGGTGCGTGTCCTGCACCATGAGCGCGCTGATGCCGTACGAGCTCTTGATCTGCGCGTAGGTGGTGGTGAGCTGGTAGATCGTGACGTCGGTGTCGGTCATCGTGGAGTACGCGACCTTGCTCGCGCGCAGCGTCCCGACCCTCGTGGCCGAGGAGTTGAGCAGACCGAAGCTACGGCTGGACGGCTGGTCGACGATGACCTCGCCGGGCTCCGGGAAGCCGGTCTCCAGGCAGTGGCCGTTGGTGAGCACCAGCGCCGGGTCGTCGTCCTGCGAGCCGGGGAAGCGGATGACGGATCCGGAGCAGTTGCTGAGCGAGACGGTGCCGGCGAAGTTGACGGCCTGGATCGCGGGCGCGGCCGTGGTCTTCGTGGTCACGCCGTCCGTGGTCACGGGTGCCGCGACCGCGGGTGCCACGCCTGCCCCGGCGATCACCAGGGCGAAGAGCGCGGCGACGAGAGGCTTTCTCATGTGGGGGGTCCCCTCTTGCGACTTGGGCGACCGAAGGTTTTCCGGTCACCTGTTGATTTGTCATGCGCATTGTGAGGGGAGAGGGGTTGAGGGGCAAGGAGTTGTTTTTGGCCTAGCGGTCGGCTTGTTCGAGTGCCGCGGCGACGTACTGGAAGAGCATCGGCCCGGTCGTGGCGACCCGTGCGTTGAGCGCCAGGGCGCGGGACTCGCGGTTCGGGGTGATGCGGCTGGTGAAGTACACGGCGGGCCCCTTGTAGCGGTCACGGTCGCGCCAGTCCTGCAGATCGGTGATCCCCGCGTCGCGGTCGCGACCGCGCTGCACGTCGGAGATCAGCAGGTCGATCCGGGTGACCCCGAGGACGTGCTCGGCGCGCTCCCGGTCCGTGGCCACCCAGACGCGGACGCCCTGAGACTCCAACTGCTCGACGAACTCGGTGTTGCGGGTGGGGTGGTCGTCGATCCACAGCACATGCTTTCCGGCGTACAGCACGGTGCTGCCCCGTCGCACGGCCGATCCCGCCGAGGGGGGCTCCTCGGAACGGATCACCGCGACCGAGGGGACGCCCTGCTGAAGTTGCTCCACCAAGGTGTCCAGCTCGTTCCTGAGGGCCAGCCAGTCGATGAGGTCGACGAAGTTCCGGTCGAGCGCCAACTCCGGGAATCCGGTGGGAAGATGCCCCTCCAGCTGCGCGAGCAGCGAGCCCCAGTCCTCGGAACGGTCCCGCTTCGGCCTGGCCAGACCGTACGCCTCCAGGCAGCCCGCCGTGATGGTCCAGGACACGTCCGAGGGCTGGGCCAACGGCTCGCTCAGCACCTGCCGGGCCGCGCGGTAGCGGTCGAACTCACGAACCGCGTGCACATCGGCCCCGTCGCGGGCCACCAACGTGCGGTAGAAGTCGGGGTACAGCTGCTGGAGCAGCAGAATGGGGATCACGACCGCCGAATCGAACGGCTCCCACACGAGGTTGAGTGCGTGCTCCAGCCCGAACCCGTTGATGAGCCGCTTGATCCGGCGCGGGTTGCGGGACGAGTGGGCCGCGATCAGGTCGACCAGGCTCTCGCGCAGCAGGTCATGAATGCCCGAGCGCTCGGCGCAGTGGCGGACGTACTCCTTGACATTGTCGACGCCCGGCAGCGGCACCCGGTAACTCGTCTGGAAGATCTTCTCCATGAACGCGGACCCGGCCGGAGACAGGTCCCGCAGCAGTCCCGAGGGCCCGAGCGCCGACCGGTCGCACCCGATGACGAAGGCGAGCCCGGGCACATCCAGATAGACCTTCACCGCCTCGCACACTGCGAGGATCGTCTCCTCCGAGCAGCGGTCGAGGTCGTCGACGAACACGACGAGCATCTTCCGGGTCTCGTACGGCGTGGACTGCGCCCACTCCGTCGCGAGCTCGCGCAGCCGGGTGCGCATCTCGTTGCGGGCCTGCGCGTCGATGGAGAGGTCCTGCCACAAGCGGTCGACGAGTCCGGCCGCCCCGAGCGGCCCCGCGGCGAGCGTCAGCGCGGTCCGTGCGACCCCGAAGACCGCCCGCTGCTCCGACACCCGATAGGCCGCCCGCCGCAGCAGCCGCTTGTCGAACTTCGCCAGGACCGACTTGATCAGCCCTTCCAGCGCGTCCGCCCCGGTAGAGGTCCAGGCGTTGTACCAGAGCGTCGGGACGCCGTGCTTCTTCCGCAGTTCCGCGTCCACCAGGCGCATCAAGGTGCTCTTGCCCATGCCCCAGCCGGCGTCGACGGCCAGGGTGAACGGGGTCGCGGCGCGGGAGTCGTACAAGAGCTTGGCGAGCTCGTGCGCGGCTCGCTCCGTCCCCAGTCGATCCTCACCCGGCTCCATCACCGGCTCGTCGTTCAACAGCGAGAAGTCCATGCCCTGCCTTCCCCTCACGGCAGGGCCAACCTACTGGCACCGGCGGCTACTTGGGCCGCTTCGTGGCTCCTTGGCCGTGGCCGTTGGAGTTGCCCCGGCCGCCCTCGGTCGTGGAGGTGGCGGTCGCGGGAGCCGAGGTCGCCGGGGCCGTCGAGGCGCTCGCGGACGGGGCCGCCCTCGGGGAGCCGGAGGCGGCGCCCGCGCTGCCGGACGCCCCGGGCGACGTGGTGGACGACGGACCCGCAGAGGTGCCGGCGGTCGCGGCGGAACCCTCCGTGGGTGCGACGGCCCCCGTGGCGAGGTGCGGTGGCGAGGCCGGCTCCCGACTCGGACCGCCCGACCCCTTGGACGACCCCGAGTCGAAGGCCCCCGAGATCACGAGGGCGAGGAGGACGACGCACACCGCCCCGCCGGCCACGGACAGCCGGCGCAGCAGCCGGGCACGGCGCCGGCGCAGCAGCCGGTCGCGGCGGCCCGTGGGATCACCGGGAACGGCAGCCTGTACGAGGGTGTCGTCGCCGTCCTCGTACGCCTCCCGCGTGCGGGGAGCACCGTCACCGCCCTCTTCGTACCCCTTCTGCCAGCCGTGCGCCTCGGCCGGGTCCGTGTACGTCTCATAGGCCGGAGGCGCCTCGCCGTCGCTCTGCGGGAGGTACACCCTCGGCGCGGCTTCGGGTTCGCCGGACTGCCAGGACATGGGCGCGCATTGTAGGGATCGCAAGGGCTTACGGCGTAGCGAGCGGACAAAGATGACCAAACCGCCACGTCTCACGTGGTGAAAAACACCCCCCGCGGAGCGTTACACGGCCGTAAGCTCACGGACATGCAGGTGATCCAGTCCACGAAGCTCGCCAACGTCTGCTACGAGATCCGGGGCCCGGTTCTCGAGGAGGCGATGCGGCTCGAAGCTGCCGGTCACCGCATCCTCAAGCTCAACACGGGAAACCCGGCGGCGTTCGGTTTCGAGTGCCCGCCCGAGATTCTGGAGGACATCCTCCGTAACGTCTCGTCGGCCCACGGCTACGGCGACGCGAAGGGCCTGCTCGCGGCGCGGCGGGCGGTGGTCATGCACAACCAGACCCTCGGTATCGAGACGGACGTCGAGCACGTCTTCATCGGCAACGGCGTCTCCGAGCTGATCGTGATGGCGATGCAGGGCCTGCTGGACGACGGCGACGAGGTACTCGTACCGGCGCCGGACTACCCGCTGTGGACCGCCGCAGTCTCGCTCTCCGGCGGTACGGCCGTGCACTACCGCTGTGACGAGCAGTCCGACTGGATGCCGGACCTCGCGGACGTGGAGCGGAAGGTCACCGACCGCACCAAGGCGATCGTGATCATCAACCCGAACAACCCGACGGGTGCGGTGTACGACGAGGCGATGATCCGGGGTCTGACGGACATCGCCCGGCGCCACAACCTCCTCGTCTGCTCCGACGAGATCTACGACAAGATCCTTTACGACGGCGCCACGCACACGGCGACCGCTGCGGTCGCCCCGGACCTGCTCACGCTCACCTTCAACGGCATGTCGAAGGCGTATCGGGTGGCGGGTTACCGGGTGGGCTGGATGTCGATCTCGGGCCCGCGCGCGCACGCGGACTCGTACATCGAGGGGCTGACGATCCTCGCGAACATGCGCCTGTGCGCGAACATGCCCGGTCAGCACGGCGTGGTCGCCGCGCTGAGCGGACGCCAGACGATCAACGACCTGGTGCTGCCCGGCGGGCGGCTGAAGGAACAGCGGGATGTCGCCTACGAGTTGCTGACGCAGATCCCGGGCGTGAGCTGTGTGAAGCCGAAGGGGGCGCTGTACCTCTTCCCGCGCCTCGATCCGAAGGTCTTCAAGATCAAGGACGACCGGCAGATGGTCCTCGACCTGCTGCGCCGCGAGAAGATCATGGTCGTCCAGGGGACGGGCTTCAATTGGCCCGAGTCGGACCACTTCCGGGTGGTCACGCTGCCGACGGTCGGGGATCTGACCGACGCGGTGACCCGGATCGGGAACTTCCTGGACGGCTACGGCCAGCCGTGACGCTCACGCTGTGTGCGCAGCGCGACGAGTTCTGCGACCGGGCTCAACTTTAGACGAAATCTAAGCTAGGATGGCTTCCTGTCAGAGCACAGGAGGCCATCCCATGTACGAACCGATCCGCACCAAGTCGGTCCACACGATGGCCGGCACCGCCCCCTCCGACTTCCCCCACCGGTCGCGCGAGGAGGAGCTGGACATCCAGCTCGCCGGTCACCTCGCGGCACTGCTCGCGATGACGGACGAGATCCGCGGACTCGCGCCGTCCGCCGACCTGGACGCCGCCGCCGAGCGGCTCGCCGAGCAGGTGGCGCGACTGCGGGGAGGGTCGGCACCCGTACGTTCCACGGTGGCCGCCGCCATCCATGAACCCGGCGTCGCGGCCCTCCACCAGCGGGCGCACGCCCTCGCCGGACGCGCCCTGGTCGTCGCGGCATCCCGCGCCGACACCGCCGCCGCGATCCTGGCGGCCGAGCGCATGGACGCCCACGAATCCGCCGCCGACCCCCGCGAACTCGCGTCCCACTGAGCCCCACGGCTCCCCTCGAACGGCCCCGGTCCACGCGTACTCGAAGCGACGTGCGGACCGGGCGCCACTTTTTTGTGCACACGACGCGTACATTCGGGTGGACTGCGCGCTCTTGGTGCCCGCCAAACGGCGGCTGCATCACCACTGCCTCGTAACGTCGGTGGAAATGACGGTGGTTCGGACTCCGGCACGCCATCGTCCCTCACTATTCCACGAGATGTGACAAAGTGAAACGTAGGCAATTGTTGGTGGGGCTCTTCGCTGTGGCTGCAGTTACCACCGGAGTGATGTCGTGGGCGATTCATTCCTTCTCGGCAGCGCCCCCGGATTCCAAGGCCCCGTCACCAGCGGACCAGAACCTGCAGGATGCCAATGCGCTTTTGCAGGCCGGCATTCTGCAGCAGAACAACCACGACTTCGCAGGGGCCGACCGTACCTACCGGCGAGTTCTGGAGCTGGACCCGCAGAGCAAGTTCGCCTGGTACAACCTCGGAGTCATCGCGCATGAGGACAGGAGGGTGGCCGATGCCCGTGCGGACTACGACAAGGCCCTGAAGATCGATCCAATGTTCCCGTCGGCCCTCTTCAACGAGGCGCTGCTGCTGGAGTCGAGCGATCCCGACCGGGCGGCCGAACTCCTGAAGCGTGTCATTGCCGGCCATCCCAAGGACGCCACGGCACATCTCCACCTCGGACGAATCTGGGCGCAGAAGAACCGTGACGACAAAGCCGCGGACGAGTTCCGTCGTGCGGTCAAGGCCGATCCCTCACTGCGTTCCCAAGTGCCGGAGGAATTCCGGTGATTCCCGACTCCTCAATCCCCCGACCGACATCGAGCCAAGCAGGGAGCAACAGATGACGTCGACGGCGACACCGAGGTTCTCCGTCTTCACCCCCAGCCACCGGCCCCGTTTCCTCGATGAGTGTCTGGCGACCCTGCAGGCGCAGACCTGTTCCGACTGGGAGTGGATCGTCCTGCTCAACAACGGCGCCCGATGGCGACCGGATCGACCCGACGACAGGGTCCGCGTGGAGATCGCGGACGACGTCAAGGGCGTCGGAGCGGCGAAGCGCAGGGCCTGTGAACTGGCCCGCGGCGAGATCCTCGTGGAACTCGACCACGACGACCTGCTGGCGAAGGCGTGCCTGGCGGAGCTCGGTATGGCGTTCGACGCGCACCCCGAGGCCGTGTTCGTCTACAGCAACACCGCGCAGATCACCGAGGACGGGAAGCGGGACGACAGCCGTTTCGACGAGACGTTCGGCTGGCAGTACGAGGAGGTGAAGGTCGACGGCCGCAAGCTGCTGCAGGTCGTCTCCCTGGCGCCGACACCGCACAACGTCGCCTACATCTGGTACGCGCCCAACCATGTGCGGGCGTTCCGCAAGGAGAGCTACGAGAAGGCCGGCGGGTACGACCCAGAGCTCACGGTCCTGGACGACCAGGACCTGATGTGCCGCCTCTTCCACGTCGGCGACTTCCACCACATCAACCGTTGCCTGTACCTCCAGCGGGTTCACCCCGGGAACACCCAGAGCGACGCGGAGATCAACGCGCACATCCAGCGCCAGACAGTCACCCTGTACGACAAGTACATCGAGGCCAACGCCCTCGCCTGGACCTACCGGCGCGGACTGCTCGCGCTGGACCTCGGCGCGGCCCACCGGAAGCCGCCGGGCTACGTCGGCGTGGACCAGCGGCCGGGCGAGGGTGTCGACATCGTCGCGACCCTGCCCGGGAAGCTGGACCTGCCCGACGGCTCCGTCGGCCTGATGCGGGCGGTGGACTTCCTCGAGTACGTGCCCGCGAAGGTGCCGCTGATCAACGAGTTGTACCGGCTGCTGGCGCCCGGTGGCATGCTCCTCACCATGACGCCCAGCTCCGACGGCCGCGGCGCGTACCAGGACCCGACCCACGTCGCCTACTACAACGAGAACTCGTTCTGGTACTACACGGACGACCAGTACCGCGCCTTCGTGCCGGACCTCGAGGCCCGATTCCAGTCGTCGCGGCTGGCCACCTACTTCCCGAGCGAGTGGCACTCCAAGAACGACATCTCGTACGTGGTCGCCAACCTCATCGCGATGAAGGACGACACCGCGCGGTGCGGCGGAAAGCTGCTCGTCTAGGCCGCCCGAAACAGCGAGCGCCCGGTGGACCGTGAGGTTCCACCGGGCGCCTGCTCTGTCATTCGGGTGGTTTGCACGCCCCAAGCGCCTGCCGAACGGCGGCGCCACCGGGCGGCCTCGTAACGTCGGTGTCGGCCACCTGAGATGAGCCATATCCATCCGTCCTCCACCATTCCATGAGATGTGACAAAGTGACACGTAGGAGATTGTGGGCAGGGCTCGCCGCGACAGCGGCGGTCGCCGCCGGGGTGACCATCTGGGCGCTTCCGTCCCCCTCGAACGTGCCGTCGGAATCCAAGGCCGCGTCCGTGATCCGGAACAGCAAGCCGGCAGAGGCACTCTTGCAGTCCGCACTTCAGCGCCAGACGCACCAGGATTCCCTTGGGGCTGCCCGGGATTACCGACGTGTGCTGGAACTGGACCCCAGGAACAAGCAAGCCTGGTACGGCCTCGGCCTCATCGAGCAGCAGGACGGCAGGGCGGCGGATGCCCGTGCAGCGTACGAGAAGGCTCTGGAGACCGATCCGAAATTCATGTCCGCGCTCTACAGCGAGGCGTTTCTGCTGAGGTCGAGCGATCCCGACCGGGCCATTGAGCTCTTGAAGCGTGCCGTTGCCGCCGATCCGAAGGCCACCTCGATCCAGATGCAACTGGGTAACCTCCTGGCCGAGCAGCACCGCAAGGGCGAGGCCGAGGATGTGTTCCGTCATGCGGTCGCGGTCGACCACCGGATCCTTTCCCAAGTGCCGGAAGAGTTTCGGGCTTCCGTGAGCCGCTGAGTGCCTGGCGGCGCGGACGACGCCCCGGAAGGCGCCCTGCGGACCGTCTGGTCCGCAGGGCGCCTTCTACGTGTGGCGGGCACTCGCGCGCGCCGCGGCGGCCGGCCCGGCGAACGCGGGTTCCTTCAGCGCGGCCGCCAGCTGGTCGTCCCACGGAGGGAGGGGGGCGAGGCCGGCCCGCAGCCAGTTGTCGTGGCCGAGGACACCGAAGGCCGGGCGGGCGGCCGGACGCGGGAACTTGTCCGATCCGACCGGGCGGATCCGCTCGGGATCGAGGCCGCTGAGCCGGAAGGTCTCACGCGCCAGACCGCACCATGTGGTGCGGTCGGCCGCTGTGCCGTGGTAGATGGCCGCCGGTGCCCGTCCGGTCAGCGCGGCGCGGCCGAGGGCGGCCAGCTGCCTGGCGAGCGCCCGGGACCAGGTCGGCTGGCCGTGCTGGTCGGCCACCACGTCCAACGTCTCGCGCAGGGCGGCGAGTTCAAGCATGGTGGCCACGAAGTTCGGGCCGTGCGCGCCGTAGAGCCAGGCGGTGCGCACGACGTAGCCGGTGCGCGGCAGCAGTTCGACGACTGCCCGCTCCCCCGCCAGTTTGCTTCGCCCGTACGCGTTGACGGGCCCCGTCGGTGCCTCTTCGGCGTACGGCCGACGGGCGTCACCCGGGAACACGTAGTCGGAAGAAATGTGGAGCAGGAGCGCGCCGCTGTCCGCGCAGGCGCGCGCGAGGTTGCGGACGCCCGTGCCGTTCACTGCTGTGGCCGCCGCCTCGGACCGCTCGGCGCCGTCGACGTCCGTCCATGCGGCACAGTTGACGACCACTCGGTGACCGGTGACGGCGGCGCGGACGGCTGTCGGGTCGGTGATGTCGAGCCTGTCCCGGCTCAGTCCCGTCACCATGGCGTCCGGATCGCCGGCGAGCTCGGCCAGCACGTCCTGGCCGAGGAGCCCGCGTGCACCGGTCACCAGCCAGCTCGTGGTCATCGCAGCTCGGCCCTCTCCTTGAGCGGCTCCCACCAGGACCGGTGTGCGCGGTACCAGGCCACCGTGGCGGCCAGGCCCTCCGTGAAGGACACCTGCGGGGCGTAACCGAGGTGCTCGCGGATCTTGCTGTCGTCCAGCGAGTAGCGCAGGTCGTGGCCCTTGCGGTCGGGCACGTACTCGACCCGGTCCCAGCCGGCGCCGACCGCGTCCAGCAGCAGGCCGGTGAGCTTGTGGTTGCTCAGCTCGGTCCCGCCGCCGATGTTGTAGACCTCCCCGGCTCTGCCGCCGCGCAGAACCAGGTCGATGCCCCGGCAGTGGTCGGAGACGTGCACCCAATCGCGGATGTTGAGGCCGTCTCCGTAGAGGGGGACCGTCTTCCCGTCGATGAGGTTGGTGATGAAGAGCGGGATGGCCTTCTCGGGGAACTGGTACGGCCCGTAGTTGTTGGAGCACCGGGTGATCACCACGTCCAGGCCGTGGGTGCGGTGGTAGGCGAGCGCCAGCAGGTCGGAGCCGGCTTTCGACGCTGAGTAGGGGGAGTTCGGCGCCAAGGGCCACCCCTCGGTCCATGAGCCTTCACTGATCGAGCCGTAGACCTCGTCGGTGGAGACGTGGACGAAGCGGCCGACACCGTGCCGGTGGGCCGCGTCCAGGAGCACCTGCGTGCCCATCACATTGCTGCGGACGAACGGACCGGCCCCGTCGATCGACCGGTCCACATGCGACTCGGCGGCGAAATGGACCACCGCGTCGTGGCCCGCCGTCACCTGGTCGACCACATCCGGGTCGCAGATGTCGCCCCGGACGAAGGTATATCCCGGGTGTTCCGCGACCGGTGCCAGATTGGCCTCGACCCCCGAATAGGTGAGTTTGTCGAGGACGGTGATCCGCGCTGTCGGACCCGAATTCAGATGTCGGCGGACATATTCCGAACCGATGAATCCAGCACCGCCGGTCACAAGGATGCGCATAGTTCTCCGAGTCTTTCTTGCTGCCCGGGATCCAGCGCCAAAGCCTCAGAGCCAGGCCGCGGGCGCGGGCATAATGCGGACGGTGCCCGCGAGGCCGAAGCCTCGGGGGCACCGTCGCTCATTCCCAGGGGAAGCGGTAGCGGATGGCCGGTGGCGCACTACCGCTCGCGTGGGAGTTACGGGGTGATATCGGCGCAGACCACGTACACGTCGACACTGGGCGGGGCGGTCGGCGGGACGGCGAGACCAGGCGGGAGGCTAACCTCCCACGCGTTGGGGCCGGTTCCGGGGCCGATGTGGACGGGCCTGCTGTTCTCGACGTTGGGGGCAAATGAATCGAATCCGCCGCCGGTGGCGAGGTCGCCGGGGTCGCATTCGGCAGTCCCCACCTGGTCGGTCACAGGGAACGAACTGGTGTTGACGTACGTCTTGATGCCCGAGGAGCCCTGCGCGCCCTGCGCACCCTGCGCGCCCTGGGCACCCTGGACCCCATTCTTACCCGGGCCACCCTGCGCGCCCTGAGCACCCTGAGCACCCTGCGGGCCCTGGACACCGTTCTCACCGTTGGCGCCCTGAGCACCCTGGGCACCCTGGGCGCCCTGGGCGCCCTGATAGCCCCGCGGACCCTGCGGACCCTGCGGACCCTGCGGACCCCGCGGACCCTGCGGACCCTGCGCGCCCTGCGGACCCCGCTTGCCATCATGGCCAGGCTTGCCCTGGGGCCCCTGGGGGCCCCGGTCGCCCTTGGGGCCCCGGTCGCCCCCGTGGCCGCCGGCGGGCACCGCGTGGGAGACAGCGTTGTCTACGCCCGACCTGTGGATCGCATCGGCGATGGCCACCGAGCTCGGCGCAACGTTGAGCACCACCGCGAGAGCGCCCGCCGACACCAGCGTGGCGGACCTCAGGCGTGAACTTCGAATCGTTCTACGGTTCAAGAGAACCTTCCTCAGGAACTGGGAGGGAATCAGGCCGCAAGCGCGCGCACCCGGTGCGCTTTATTCGCATGCGCGTCACGTCGCCTTTGGCTACGGACAAAGCCATTCTTAATCTCTCGGCAATTGAATGGTCACGGATCACGCCACGACTTGCGCGAGGATCACCCGTGCGGCCTCAATGGACCTACTTTTTCCGTGCCTTCCTCGTACATTCCTTTGGCGAGCCCTCTGCGATACGCGGCGCAGCCCTCGAAGGAAGGCAGCAGACCTTGTCGCCCGGCTTCCTCCAGCGTGGGCGCAGCGGCGTCCTTGTCGGAAAGGTGCGGGGCGAGTTCCTCGGGCCAGGCGATGGCCAACTCGGGGTCGAGGGGGTTGATCCCGTGTTCGCGCTGCGGTGCGTATCCCTCTGAACAGAGGTACACGACGGTGGAATTGTCCTCCAGCGCCATGAAGGCGTGGCCCAGCCCTTCCGAGATGTACACGCAGTGGTGCGTCGTGTCGTCGAGTCTGACCGCCTCCCACTTCCCGAAGCTCGGAGAACCGGTGCGGATGTCGACCACCACGTCGAGGACGGCGCCGCTGACGCAGGTGACGTACTTGGCCTGGCCCGGTGGGACCGATGCGTAGTGGATGCCGCGGAGAGTGCCGAGAACGGAGCGGGAGCAGTTGGCCTGTTCGAGTCGAAACCCCTGGCCGGTGAAATCACGAAACCCTTCACTTTTGAACCACTCATGGAATCTGCCTCTGCCGTCCGTGAACACCTTGGGCCTGTCCACCCAGGCCCCTTCGATGCCAAGTGGCTCCATGTGAATACTCCTTTCCACCGCGCAGTCGGTTCAGGGTCGGCCCAGCGGTTCTTGGTGGCGCGATCCGCCACCTCTCTGGGGCAGGACGACATGTCGGTAGTCCTCCAGCAGCCCCAGCAGGTAGTGGCCGTATCCGCTCTTGAGCAGGGGCTGGGCCAGTTCCCGGAGCCGGTCGTCATCGATCAGGCCGGCACGCCACACCGCTTCCTCCACGCAACCGACCTTGAAGCCCTGGCGCTCCTCGATCACCCGGACGAATTCCGAAGCCTGCATCATGGAAGTGAAGGTCCCGGTGTCCAGCCAGGCGGTGCCGCGGTCCAGCCGGGTGACATGCAGCGCCCCGGCTTCCAGATAGACCCGGTTGAGGTCGGAGATCTCCAACTCCCCCCGGGCGCTGGGCCGCAGACTGCGAGCGATGTCCACGACGTGATGGTCGTAGAAGTAAAGGCCGGGCACGGCATAGCGGGACTTCGGCCGGGCCGGTTTCTCCTCGATGGACAGGGCCCGGCCCGACTCGTCGAACTCCACCACGCCGTAAGCCGAGGGGTTGGCGACCTGGTAGGCGAACACCCTCCCGCCCTTGAGGTCGTCGTCGTGGCGGGCCAGCCGGGTGCCGAGGCCGCTCCCGTAGAAGATGTTGTCGCCCAGGATCAGGGCCACCGACTCGCCTCCGATGAAGTCGGCCCCCAGAAGAAAGGCCTGGGCGATGCCCTCCGGGCGCTCCTGCGCCATGTACTCAAGGCGCAGGCCCAGTTGACGGCCGTCGCCGAGCAAGCGGCGGAACTGGTACTGGTCTTCGGGGGTGGTGATGATCAGGATCTCGCGAACACCGGCCATCACCAGTGTGGAAAGCGGGTAGTAGATCATCGGTTTGTCGAAAACCGGCAGCAGTTGCTTCGACACCGAGCTGGTCAGTGGCCACAGTCGCGAGCCGGTGCCCCCGGCCAGGAGAATTCCGCGCATGGCAGCACCATAGGTGAATTGCCCCTTAACACCGGTTTGTTACACGTCACCAAGGGGTGTTTCGGACATACTGATCGCCGTCGCGCCCGGATGCCGTCCGCACGGCGCGATCGAGCACGACCTGAACGGAGTCCGGAATGCCCGACACAGCCGCCGAGGCCCCCCACCGGCACACCGCCGATTCGACGGTGCTGGCGCTCACCGCGTACATCACGGTGGCGGTAGCCCTCTTGGTCCGTGTACTTCTGCTGCCCGGCGAGTCGGGGGACTACCTCACCTTTCTCGAGCCCTGGTACTGGCACATCGTGAGCCACGGCGGGTTCCACGCCCTCGCCGACCCCAGCTTCTCGAACTACAACGTCCCCTACCTCTATCTGCTGGCCGCGCTGACCTACCTGCCGCTGCCGTCGCTGGTGGGCATCAAGTGCGTCTCGATCCTTTTCGACCTGGTGCTGGCGTACTACACCTTCCGGATTGTGTTCCTGCTCCGGCCCGCGCACCGGTGGGCGGCCTTCGGCGCGGCCGCGGTCGTACTCTTCCTGCCCACCGTCGTCACCAACAGCGCGTGGTGGGGGCAGTGCGACGCCGTCTTCGCGGCCTTCCTGGTCGGTGGGACCTATCACGCGCTGCGCCCACGGCCGTGGTGGGCGTGCGCGTTCTTCGGGATCGCGATGGCGTTCAAGTTCCAGGCAGTTTTCCTCTTCCCCTTCCTGCTCGTACTGGTGCTGGTGGGACGGGTGCCGTGGCGGTGCCTGCTCGCCGTTCCCGCGGCGTACCTCGTACTCGATGTCCCGGCCCTCGCGCTCGGCGCCGACCCGGGACAGCTGCTGACGGTCTACGCCCGGCAGACGGACACGTACCACCTCCTCACCATCTACGCGCCGTCCGTCTACCAGTTCCTGTCGGTGCCCGGTAACCCCGACCCCGTGCGCAGCGCGGGCGTTCTGGTCGCGGGGGTGCTTGTGTCGCTCCTGATGGGGCTGGCGGTCCGGTCCCTGCGGCGCGGCCGACGCGGCGTGCCGGACTCCGGCCTTCGCGCGCCGGGGCTCACGGACACCCGGATCGTGTTGCTGGCCACCTGCTCGGCGATCGTGGTGCCGTTCCTGCTGCCCTCGATGCACGAGCGGTACTTCTACATCGCAGACGTGTTCACCGTGATGGCCGCGTTCCTACTGCCCCGGCAGCTTTGGTACGTACCGGTGCTGGTGCAGCTCGCCTCGTTCGGCAGTTACCTGGCGTGCGTTGCCCCGCTCGTGGCTCCGTATCTGTCGATGCCCGCGCACGGTGTGCTGATGCTGCTGGCGCTGATGGCCCTGCTCCGGACGACAGTCCACGAGTTCCGCCACGGGTCCGAAGCGCCGACCGTGCCCGGCCGACGGGTCCCGGGCAGCACCACGACCGAGCCGGCCCGGACGTAGCAGCCGCGAAGGACTGGCAGTGGCAGCCGGCGCAGTAACCCGGCCCGACGTGGTCCGGTAACGGAAGGTCCTCCCCTACCGACGGCCCGGCGCGATGACATAGCGCGCCGGGCCGTCGCAGGAACCCGAGTCCTATGAGAGGCCCTGGCCGCCGAGGGAGTCCTCTCTGGTTCCCTGGCCGCGTCGCGGGCCCGGCCAGGCGATGCCCATCGTGGGGGCGGCCGCCGTGCCGGTGTCTTCGGCGACGTAGTAGGTCGGGCGTTGCCGGACGGCGGTGTAGATGCGGCCGAGGTACTCGCCGAGCACGCCCAGGCAGATGAGCTGGACGGCACCGATGAAGAGAACGGCGATGATCAGGGAGGTCCAGCCGGGGGCGGTATCGCCCGCCGCGTACACCGCCAGTGTGTACACGAGCGTGCCGAGGCAGACGAAGAAGGCGAGGGTGCCGAGCCAGATCGCCAGCCTGAGCGGGGCTACGGAGAAGCTGATGATGCTGTCGACCGCCAGCAGGATCATCTTGCGCAGGGGGTACTTGGTGTGACCGGCGACGCGTGGGTCACGGTGGTAGGTGACCTCTCCGCTGGGGAAGCCGAACCACGGGACGAGGAGCCGGTACACCTGTGGCTGGTCGGGCAGGGCTTTCAGTGCGTCGAGGGTGTTGCGTGACAGGAGGCGGAAGTCGCCGGCCTGGGCGGGGACATGGGTACCGACCATGCGCCGCATGAGCCAGTAGTAGGCACTGGCGGTGCGGCGTTTGAAACCGCTGTCGGTGGAGCGGTTGGCGCGTACGCCGTAGACGATGTCCAGGTGCTGGGAGCGGGCCAGGGCGAGCATCTCGGGGATCTTCTCCGGGGGGTCCTGAAGATCGGCGTCGAGGCTCACGGCGTACTGCCCGAGGGCGCGGTGCAGGCCAACGGTCAGCGCGGCCTGGTGTCCACTGTTGCGTCGCAGTCGTACGACCCGCAACTGCGGCCAGGTGGCCCGCAGTTCGACGAGTTGTTCGGCGGTCCTGTCCGTGGAGCCGTCGTCCACCGCGACGACCTCGTACGGCTCACCTGTCCCGTCCAGCACCGGCCGCAGCCGCCCCACCAGCGCCGGCAACGCCTCTTCCTCGTTGAACATCGGAATCACGACCGACAACTCAACCGATGATTCGATCCGGTCAGTCGGGTCGTGGAGCACATCAATCATTCGAAGATCCCAGCCCATTCTGGAGCGGGTGGGCGCACTAAAACGCCCCGATTTACTCATGTACGCTACAGTCTGGGGCTGTTTCAGCACGTTCAGACACACGTCCTCGAACCCTGGGTGCCGTAACCGATGCCGAAAACCACCGAGCCCGTCCGGGACTCCACTGTGCCCTCCACCGAGCTCTCCGCGGCACCAACGGCCGACATCCCCGCCGACGTGACCGAGGCCGGGGTCGCCCGGCAGCTGCCGGTGTTCGCAACCATCGGCGTGCTGTCCACCGCCGCCTATCTGGGCCTGTACACGGTGCTCAGGCCGGCGCTCGACGCCCAGCCCGCCAATCTGGTCTCGCTGCTGGTCACCGCCGTGGCGAACACCGCTGCCAACCGCCGATTCACCTTCCGGGTACACGGCGTGGAGGGGGCTGCCCGCCATCAACTCCAGGGGCTGGTGGCCTTCTTCGCCGGGCTCGCGCTCAGCAGCGGCGCCCTCGCCGTGGTGCACCGGACCCTGCCGGACGCGCCGCACATGGAGGTCGGCGCACTGATCGTGGCCAATGTCGCCGCGACCGCACTTCGCTTCGTGTTGCTGCGGCTGTGGGTGTTCAGAGGGCCGTAGAGCGACGCGCCCCACCACCGTGGTCTCCTCGCGGCCCCACGTAGTGACACCCCCGGTTCCGGTTGCGTACCGGGACCCGGTGGTCACCCCGTGTTCACCCCCCGAGACGGGGAACGTTGGATTCCGAGGTGCACGCTCCAGGCGTGAGACGTATCGCAGGAATCGTCCTGGCGGTACTGCTGATCGGCGGAGTGGTAGCAGCCGTCGTCGCGGGCCGCAATGGTCAGGACAAGGGCACGGCAACGAAGACCGTGCAGGGAGTGATCGGTTCGGAGAAGGCGGAGTTCTACGCCGCTCCCGAAAACTGCTGTCACTTGGCCGAGCAGGAGTGCGCTTTCGCGAGCATGAGTGAGCGCCGTTGCCGCGGTGGCGGCATACGGACGGGTTGCCGGGCGACGGGAACGGAAGTTTGTCCGTCGAATGTGTGACCTTTGAAGTGGGGGCTCGTTGAGCGAGGGTGAGGGATGTAGCGGTGCCGGGCGGGAGTGACGAGGTGGGTGGTCTGCGGGAGTTGGCAGCGTCGTTCGTGGTGCCCGGCCCTGCGGGGGTTGCGATCCGGACCCGGCTGCGGGTATCGGAGACGGATGCCGCGGTGCTGGCCGAAGTGGGTGCCTTCCTCGGCTCGCTGGCCGCGGGTGATCTCGTGATGCATTCCCGGCAGGGACTGGAGCAGGATGCTGCCGCGTGGGCGGTATGCAAGCGGGAGCTGACCGGTGTGTCCTCGGCCAGGTGGGCGGGCAGTGTCACCAAGGCCACGCATGATCAGTGGGCGCTGGCCCGGCGCGGGCAGGCGGCGGAGATGGCGTGGCTGCGCGGGCAGATCACGTCGATCCAGGCGCGGCTGGCCCGCCCGCTGGGCGCGAAGGCGGACAAGCAGGAGGGGCTGGCACGGGGGTACGGTTCGCGGGCCGAGTGGCATGCCAAGTCCCGGCGCCTGCATGCGCTGAAGTCCCGGCTGGCGGGGGTGGAGGCGGACTGGGCGGCCGGCCGGGTACACGTGGTGCGTGGCGGGAAGCAGCTCGCGCATCTGCGCCACCACCTGGATGAGGCCGGGCTGGACCAGCGGGGGTGGCGGGCGGCGCGGATGTTCCTGGCCGCGGACGGGGAGTCCGGCAAACGCTTCGGCAACGAGACCCTCCGCATCACCGACACTGGACAGCTCTCGATCAGACTCCCCGCCGTGCTGGCAGATCTGGCCAATGCCCCGCACGGCCGGTATGTGCTCGATGCGACCGTGTCCTTCAGGCACCGGGGTGAGGAGTGGTTGGACCGGATCACGAACAGCAGGGCGGTGGCCTACCGCATCCACCACGACGTGCCGCGGGGCCGCTGGTATGTGTCCGCCTCCTGGCAGCGCACCCCCGCCCCGGTCCTGCCACTGGACGCGGCGCTCGCCGGGGGTGTGGTAGGGGTGGACATGAACGACGATCACCTCGCCGCCTGGCGGCTGGACGTGCACGGCAATCCTGTGGGCGAGCCCCGGCGGTTCTTCTACGACCTGTCGGGCACCGCAGCCCATCGGGATGCCCAGATCCGGCATGCCCTCACGAGGCTGCTGCACCACACCCGCACCACCGGGGCAGCCGCAATCGCCATCGAAGACCTCGACTTCACCGACGGACGGTGCCGGGAGAAGCACAGCCGCAACAAACGCTTCCGCCGCCTCATCTCCCGCTTCCCCACCGCGAAGCTGAGGGCACGGCTGGTGGCGATGGCCGCCGAGCAGGGCATCGCGGTCGTCGCGGTCGACCCCGCCTACACCTCACGGTGGGGCGCCCAGCACTGGCAGCAACCCCTCACCAGCAGCAACCGCACAGTTTCCCGGCACGATGCAGCGAGCATCGCGATCGGGCGACGCGCCCTCGGACACCCGATCCGGCGACGGACGGCACCGCCCCCGCACGACCAGAGAGATCGTGCGGGGCATCGGACCGTCCAGGCCCGACCGGAGGCCCGACGGCGTGAGGGACCCCGCCCCCGCATCCCCGGACCACGGACGAGATCCGTGCCGCCCGGCACCGGAGCGAACGCGGGCGACCAGCGTGCCCAACACCGTTCGGAGCACGCGACTGAGCACCAACGGTCCTGGAAACAGGACCCACTCCCGCTCAGTCCCTAGGAACGGTACGACTTCGCCTTCCCGTCCAGCCAGGCGCCGGCCGACGAGCTCGCCGACAAGTACCACGTACGGCAGCCCCTCCCCCGGCCCTTCTACTCGCCCCTTGTCGTGGCGGCCCATCGCAGCGCGGCCCACGTACTCGCCGCAGGCGGACTCGCCACCCTCGCCGCCGTGGACCTGCTCGCGCAGGGCAAGGCGGACAGCTCGTACGACGCAATCTGGCTGTCCTCCAACGACTACCTGCACCTTCGCCCGGAGGTGGCGAAGAAGGTCGTCTCGGGGACCCCCGTCTTCCCGATCCTGTTCGGCGACTCCGACCGCGGCGAGCTCCAGCACATCGCCGACCTGACCGGCGGCCGGCTCTTCGACGCCCGGAAGGGTTCGCTCGACGGCGCCTTCGAGGAGATCCGTGGCTACCAATAAGTTTATCGGCTTCCTCGAGTCCCGCAAGAACCTCACCGGCAGCGCCTGCGGGCTCGTCGGCCTGGCGCTGACCTTCAGCGGGGTCGCGGGTCCGTACTGGCCCGTCGTCGTCGCCGGTCTGTACGGCGCGGGCGCCCTGATCGCCCCGCCGGAGCGCCCGCCGCTCCCGGACTTCCCGGACCCGTCGGCCCAACTCGACGAGCTGCGCCGCGACTTCGGCGAGCTGCGGGAGTACCTGGACGGGGTCGAGCTGCCACCGGCCGCGGCCGGCCGGCTCACCGAGTGGACGGAACTCCTGGCCGCGCTGCTGGACCCCGGCTGGGTCTCCGAGGTCCTCGCCCAGGACCCGGAGGGCGTGCACACACTGTCCCGTGCTGTGCGGCAGGACATTCCCGAGGCAGTCGACACCTTCGTACGGACGAGGTGGTGGACCCGGCTGCCCCCCGGCAGCGAACCGCCGGAGCGCCATCTGGAGCGCCAACTCACCCTGCTGCACGAGGAGTCGGACCGGCTGGCGGCTTCGCTGCGGGAGACGGAGGCGCGGCGGCAGGAGTCGCACACGCGCTATCTGGAGGACCGGGGGCGCTCGTAGTAACGGCTCATCCCCCGTGCGTGGCGATGACGACGAGGATCACCACCACCGCGATCAGCAGGGCGATCTTCAGCGCCTTGCCCCAGGCTCCGCCCGTCTGCTCCTGCTGCCCCGGCGCGTCCGGCAGCGGGACCGGCACCGGCCCGTTGAACACGTCGTGGCCCGTCACCGCCGCCCGTGTGCACCACGGGCAGGACGTGAGATGGGAGCCGTACATGTGCAGCGGGCGGTTCTGGCAGACCCGTACGAGGGAACGCTCCTTGTCCAGGGCGCGCAGCCAGGCCTCCGCCGGGGGGCGGGCCGCGGGGGCGTGCACGCCGGGGCCGAAGGCGGCGCGGGCCAGGGTGAGGAGTTCGGGGGGCAGCACGGAGGGGTCGATGGTGCCGCGTGGGATGACGACCAGCTCGGGGCGTACGACGTAGGAGCAGCTGGCAGCGATGTTGTCCTTGACGGTCGACTCGGAGGCGCTGTCGTGCGGGACGCCGCCGAAGGGGTGGTTGCCTGCGGTCAGCAGCTGGTAGACGAGGACCGCGAGGGCGAAGTCGTCGGTGGCGCGGGTGGCGGGGCCACCCGCTTGGCGCTCGGGGGACGAGTAGTCGGTGGTGTGCATCAGACAGGGGAAGAGTTCCCCGGTCACCGGATCGTTGAAGGCGATGGAGTCGCAGTCGAGGAAGGTGACGAAGCCGTTGGCGTCGACCACCACGTTGCTGCTGGAGAAGTCGCCGATGACGAGGTTGTCGTAGTGCATGCGGGCGGTCATGAAGGCGAGGTTCCAGGCGACGCCGAGCAGAAAGCGCCAGTCGGCCCGGTCGGGGAAGAGCTTGAGGCGCTGGGCTCGGGTGAACAGGCCGATCAGCTGGACGTGCTGGGGCTCGCCGAAGCGGCGCATGGCGTAGCCGAGGAACTCGCCCTGGGGGCCGCGGGCCAGTGCGGTCGGCCAGGCCAGTTCGGGCGGCTGGGACACGTCGGTGGGGCGGGCGGCGAGCGGGGACATGGTCAGCATCCGCATCAGCCGGCGCTCCTGGTCCAGGCCCGGCGGTTCGCGGTAGAGCTTGACGACGATCCCGTCGTCGCCGACGACCGGGAAGACGGCCGCCTGGCCGCCGCCCTTGAGCGGCAGCTCCGCGAGGGTGACGGGCTTCCCGTCCAGGAACACCGTGAGGCCGCTCATGGCCGCGCCTTGAGCACGGCCCGCAGCAGGGTCTTGTCGTCGGCGTTCAGGGCGGTGAGCCGGTCCGACCTCAGCAGGGTCGCGAGACCCTCGTGGGTGTTGTCGGTCACGGTGTCGAGGGAGCGGAACACGGCGTCGACGAAGGACGTGTTCGGGGACAGCGCGCCGCCGCCGGAGCGGTTGAGCGCGGCCTGCACGAGTCCGTCGGTGGACAGCAGCACCCCGTCGACCCCGTCGTCGGACACGCAGTCGGTGTGCACCCAGCGGGCCGCGTCCGGCGAGGTGAGGAAGACCGTCTCGTTGCTGTACTCGCTGGCCGCCATCGCCTGCGGCAGCAGATGGAACTGGCGCTCCCCGTCCTCCGTGCCGGCGCGCAGGACGACGAATCCGTCGCCCACGGTGAGATGCCCCAGCCAGCCGGGCGCGAGCACCACGACGGTGAGGGTGGTCGCGAAGTCCGCGGCGTCGGCGCCGGTGGCGTCCAGGAACATCTTGCTGACGTCGTGGAAGGCGTCTTCGAGCAACTCGTGCACGGCCTCCCCGGGATGGCAGTCCGTCGCCGCGGCCGCCCGGCGCGCGAACTGCTCCGCGGCCAGTTCTACGGCGAGCCGCGACCCTTCCTCGGAGCGCGGCCTGCTGCCCGCGCCGTCCGCGACCGCGAGCACCGCCACGGACGACGACACCGTGTACGCGCACGCGTCCTGGCAGGGCAGTCCCTGGCGGCGGTGGCGGTAGCCCTCGACGCTCATGCCGTGGATCCGCCACCGCGACTCACGCTCGTCGACTCCGGTCATCGGTCAGGATTCCCATCCGGTCGTGAGCCAGGACTCGTATCCGGTCGTGAGACCGGATTCGTACGCGGTCATCAGGATTCCCAGGCTGGGCGTTGCGTCTTGAACTGGCTGAAGATCTTCTCGAAGACCTCGTCGCCCGCGCCCTTCTGCTCGGCGTTGGCGCTGGCGGACATCATCTGGAGCAGCTCGCGGAAGGGGAATCCCTGCAGACGGGCGTTGAACTTCGGCGCGAACGCCTGGAGCACCTGCTCGCCCATGTCGGTGATGCCGCCGACCCCTATCGCGTACAGCCGGAAGCGGCGGGCGCGCTGCTCCTCGGCCAGGACCGGGATCAACCGGTGCCAGGAGTCGGTGAGATGGCCCGTCCCGTCCGTGGGCAGTCCGTCGGTGACCAGGCAGATCTGCGGCCGGTAGTACTGGAGTCCGGAGGCGCGCAGCTCGGCCTTACGGGCCGCGACGATGTGCATCGACAGCTCCAGCGCCTCCGTCATCAGGGTCACCCCGGCCGCGGTGAGCTGCGGCGGCCGGAACATGTGCGCGGGCACGAAGGGGCTCACCGGGGCGCGCGGGGCGAGGAGTTGGGGACCACGCCAGGCGGCGACGCCCTGACCGCCGAAGGTGACCACGGCGACCTCGACGCTGTAGCTGAGGCTGACGTCGTCGTGCAGCTCCCGGGTCCACTCCATGAGCGCGTTGTTGAGCGTCTGGATCGGCTGTCCCGCCATGGAGCTCGAGGTGTCGAGACAGAGCACCAGCGGCAGGCGCTGCGCGTTGTTCTCGAACTCGATGTCGGCGTACTCCGCCGGCAGCGTGGGCGGGTATTCGCTGTGCATCTCTGTTTCTCCTGGTCTCGGGCCGGGTGCCGTTGTTCTCGGGTCCGGGCGCCGTCGTTCTCAGGTCCGGGCGCCGTTGTCATCAGGGCGCCGTCGTTCTCAGGTCCGGGCGCCTTTGGCGTGCCGTCCGGTGGTCGGCGGGAACGCGTACAGGACGTCGGAGTCCCGCTCCCGCGCGTCGGTGACGTCGACGAGTCCGCCGGGAGCGGGCGGCGGCCGCCCGGGTTCGGCCCACACCGCCCGGTACAGCACGCGGTCCAGCTCGACATAGCCCTGCGGATGCAGTTCGGTGCGGACGACGGCGGACCTGGCGGGGCCCGGCACGTTCCCGACCCGCCGCCCGTACTTGGGCGTCGGCGTGACTCGGAGGCGGGTGGTGGTCTCGTCGTGTGTCCGGGCGCGGGCGGTCGCGGGCACGGCGCCCACGCCGGGCGCGGCGAGGGCACGGCGAGGCAGCGCGCCCACCGCCTGGGAGGACCGCCGGATCAGGAACAGCAGGACGGTGAGGAGGAGGACGAGTACGACGCAGAGCACGGCGAGGATCTGGGTGGTGGTGTCCCAGCCCGCGCCGGAGGAGCCGGCGTGGGACGGAGGCGACGGGGACTTTGTGGGAGACGGACTCTTGGAAACGGGCGTTCGGCCGTCGGCGATGCTGTACGCGTGCTGCTTGGAGAGGTCGGTCGCCTGACTCTGGGCGATCAGGTCATGACCGTTCAGCGCACCCTTGGCGAGCTGGGCGCACAGGTCCTTGGGATTGTTGGAGTTCTTGGGGTCGCAGACCGGGAGGCTCGCCAGCTCGTTCACGGCCTCGGGCGTCAGCGAGTCGATCGTGGCGCCCGGATCGACGAGACGGGCGCCGGGCCTCGCCAGCAGGAGGAGCGCGGTTCCACCCGCTCCGGTGTGCCCGCCCTTCGGTACCTCGACCACGAGCTTGGCACGGTCGCCCCACAGGGTCTGCTCGACGTCCTTGCGCTCCTTCGCGCTGCCGTCGAACGCCACCGCCTCGTCCAGGGTGACCCGGACGGTCCCCTGGTCGATCCACCGGGACCAGCACTGGAGGCGCTCCTTGAAGTCCTTGCCGCACACCTCGTCGGCCGACGCCGTCGCCCCCGCGGGAGCCAGCACGATCAGCACGCCGAAAAGCACGGTGAAGTAGAGCGAACGCCGCATCGGCAACCCCCCGTGGCCTGAAAGGCACACCCCCGTGGCCCTGAAAGGCACTCGCCCATAGTGGGGGCAACCGGCGTGCGCCCGGAAGGGGTTTGGGGCACACGACGGATTTCACTTCTACAACTTGAAGACCTGATGGCAGCGGGTGAACATCTGCCGCGCCCGTTCCACCCAATCACTGGCCAAAGCATCGAAATCCGCTTGCGTCATCCGGCAGGTCAACGGGAGATCGCAGACACCGGCGAGACAGGGCCGCGGCCCCCGTACGTCCCACACGGACAGCATGGGATTCAACTGTTCGGTATTCCATGCGTTCGACGCCGCCGCGGCGACGGCCAGTTGATCCTGACGCAGATAATGGCCGTCGCTCGCAAAAGCGACAAGGAGCCGTTTGGTGGTCATGAATCTCACCGTGACCATTCGCCCCGTTTCCTTGAGATCGAATTGCATGGACACGGAAACGGTGTCGGTCACGGTGTGGTAATTCCGCCGGGCCACCCAGTTCTGCACCAACTGTCGCCAGTGCGTGCCTATTTCGAGGATCTCGTGGCCGCGGCCGGGAAAGGACTCAGGCGTCGCCACGGCCCACCGCCTCGGCGACCATCGCGTCGGTCAGCCCGGCGTCCAGCAGCGCCTGGGCATGCAGCAGCAGACAGGAGGGCACGGACACACTCGTCCCCTGCTTGCGGCGGCCGGCCAGGTCACGGGTGCGCGCCTTGATGCTGTGCGCCACGGTGGGCGGCGGCCAGGACGCGGACTTCGGCGCCTGCTCCAGCAACTCGGCCAACAGCTCGCCGAGTTGGGGCCGGTCCTCGGGCCGCTTGGCCAGACAGTGCGCGATCAGCTCGCGCATGGACGCGGGTACGCCGTCGAGCTCGGGCTCGGCGAGGACGACCCGATAGCGCACCGCCTCCCCGCTGCCGTGCGGCGGGCGGCCCGTCAGGGCGTAGACCAGCACCCCGCCGAGGGAGAAGACGTCGCTCGGCGGGCCCACAGGCGCGCCCTTGATCTGCTCGGGCGACATGAAGGGCGGGGTGCCGACGACGACGCCCACCTGAGTGAGTCCGGGGGCGCCGTCGACACGGGAGATGCCGAAGTCGATGACGCGGGGCCCGTCGGAGGCGAGGAGCACATTCGCCGGTTTCAGGTCCCGGTGCACCACGCGAGCGGCGTGGATGGCCTGAAGCGCCTCGACCAGGCCCGCGCCGAGCGGCCGCACCTGCGGCTCGGGCAGCGGTCCGTCCGTACGAACGGCCTCGGCGAGCGAGGGTCCGGGCACATACATCGTGGCCAGCCACGGCAGTTCGGCCTCGGTGTCGGCGTCGATCACGGCTGCGGTGTACGCGCCGCTCACCACCCGCGCGGCCGCGACCTCGCGCGCGAAGCGCTCTCTGAACTCGCCCTCCGCCGCGAGCTCGGGCCGCACCACCTTCACGGCGACCTCGCGTCCGGCCGGGGAACGGCCGAGATACACCCATCCCATCCCGCCGGAGCCCAGCCGCCCCACGATGCGGTACGGCCCGATCTTCATGGGGTCGCTGACCGGTGTGCGCACCCCGCTCACCTCATTTCGGGGTTCGTTGCAGGATGTCCCGAGTGTCCCGCGAAATACGGTGCGCGGCAGAGGTGATGACGGAAGTGGGGGGCAGGATTACGTTCGACGCGCGCGGCGGTGGGCCGGAGGTTTTCCGCCCCCTTCGCCCCTACCCGTCCCGCACCTGGGGGCTGCGCCCCCAGACCCGCACCAAAAGATCGCGCAGTTCCCCGCGCCCCTAAAAGGGGCGCGGGGAACTGCGCGAACAACCCCCGGCGACAGAACCCGGCATCGACGTCACCGCGGCCGGTCTTGACGACGTCGCAGGTCAGGGCGGAGCCGGACCGGCCGCGGAGCTTGACGGCGGGCGTCAGCCCAAGCGCTGTACCAGCGCGCGGTACTCGTCCCACAGCTCCTTCGGCGTGTGCTCGCCGAAGGTGTTGAGGTGCTCGGGAACCAGCGCGGCCTCCTCGCGCCACACGTCCTTGTCGACGGTGAGCAGGAAGTCGAGGTCGGACTCCGAGAGGTCGAGACCGTTGGTGTCCAGGGCCCCCTTCGCCGGCAGGATGCCGATGGGCGTCTCGACGCCCTCGGCCTTGCCGTCGAGGCGCTGGACGATCCACTTCAGGACCCGGCTGTTCTCACCGAAGCCCGGCCACACGAACTTGCCCGCGTCGTTCTTGCGGAACCAGTTCACGTAGTAGATCTTCGGGAGCTTCGCCTGGTCCTTGTCCTTGGCGACGTCGACCCAGTGGCCCATGTAGTCGCCCATGTTGTAGCCGCAGAACGGCAGCATGGCGAACGGGTCGCGGCGCAGCTCGCCGACCTTGCCCTCGGCCGCGGCGGTTTTCTCGGAGGCTACGTTCGCACCGAGGAAGACGCCGTGGTTCCAGTCGAAGGACTCCGTCACCAGCGGCACCGCGCTGGCGCGGCGGCCGCCGAAGAGGATCGCCGAGATCGGCACGCCCTTGGGGTCCTCCCACTCGGGCGCGATGATCGGGCACTGCGAGGCGGGGACGGTGAAGCGGGCGTTGGGGTGCGCGGCGGGCGTGCCGGACTCGGGGGTCCAGTCATTGCCCTTCCAGTCGGTGAGGTGCGCCGGAGTCTCCTCCGTCATGCCCTCCCACCAGATGTCGTTGTCGTCGGTCAGCGCGACGTTCGTGAAGACGGAGTTGCCCCACAGCGTCTTCATCGCGTTGGCGTTGGTGTGCTCACCGGTGCCGGGCGCGACGCCGAAGAAGCCGGCCTCGGGGTTGATCGCGTACAGCTGCCCGTCCTCGCCGAACCGCATCCACGCGATGTCGTCGCCGATCGTCTCGACCGTCCAGCCGGAGATGGTGGGCTCCAGCATGGCGAGGTTCGTCTTGCCGCAGGCGCTCGGGAAGGCGGCGGCGACGTACTTGGACTCACCCTGCGGCGGCGTCAGCTTCAGGATGAGCATGTGCTCGGCCAGCCAGCCCTCGTCGCGCGCCATGACGGAGGCGATGCGCAGGGCGTAGCACTTCTTGCCCAGCAGGGCGTTGCCGCCGTAGCCCGAACCGTACGACCAGATCTCGCGCGTCTCGGGGAAGTGCGAGATGTACTTCGTGGAGTTGCAGGGCCACGGCACGTCCGCCTCGCCCTCGGCCAGCGGCGCTCCGAGCGTGTGCACAGCACGCACGAAGAAGCCGTCGGTGCCGAGTTCGTCGAGGACCGGCTGACCCATGCGCGTCATCGTGCGCATGGACACGGCGACGTAGGCGGAGTCGGTGATCTCGACGCCTATCGCGGACAGGTCCGAGCCGAGCGGGCCCATGCAGAACGGGACGACGTACATCGTCCGGCCCTTCATCGAGCCACGGAAGACGCCCTGCTCACCGGCGAAGATCTCCCGCATCTCGGCGGGGGCCTTCCAGTGGTTGGTCGGGCCCGCGTCCTCCTCCTTCTCGGAGCAGATGAACGTCCGGTCCTCGACCCGCGCGACATCGGTCGGGTCGGAAGCGGCGTAGTACGAATTGGGGCGCTTGATCGGGTCGAGCTTCTTGAAGGTGCCCTTGCGGACGAGCTCCTCGCTCAGTCGCTCGTATTCGGCCTCGGATCCGTCACACCAGACCACGCTGTCCGGCTGGGTCAGTTCTGCGATCTCGTTGACCCACGAGATCAGTGCTTTGTGATGGGTGGGGACGACCGTAGTGGGAGCCGCGATGTCGCGCGCCACGATTGCTCCTAAATGAGGGGTTTTGTTGTTGGCCCCGTGGGGGCTGCGACCCGGATGCTTCACGGTGGTGAACCTCTGGCGCTCATCCGGTGCCGACCGCACTCATTTGATCATCCGACTGAACCGCGCATATGTCCAGAGGACGTCACACCTGAGCGGCGTGAGCATCGCCACTCGCCGGAAGGTTTCCCTCCACACACCCCGGGTTCACCCTGGGTACCCCTGGGAAGTCCCGCCACCCGCGTGAGAACATGGCCACTATTGGCGGCTCATTACGCCGGACCGATACGTAACTTACGGTTCCGTAGGTACGATTCGACGCATGACTGCGCCCGTCCCCGACGCGCCCACGGACCCACCGGCCGCCGGCCTCGGTTCCCTCGCGCGCCCCCTGCCGCACCCGTCCCTGCCGGACGAGATCAAGCCCAAGCTCCGCGGCTGGCTGCATCTCGGCATGTTTCCGGCCGCACTCGTCTCCGGCCTGGTGCTCACCGCTCTTGCGGACTCGCCACGCGGCCGCATCGCCTGCGGGATCTTCGCCCTCACGGCCTGCCTGCTGTTCGGAGTGAGCGCGCTCTACCACCGCGGCAACTGGGGCCCGCGCATGGACGGCGTGCTGCGCAGGCTCGACCACGCGAACATCTTCCTGATCATCGCGGGCACCTACACACCCCTGACGATGCTGCTACTGCCGGGCGCCAAGGGGCAGTGGCTCCTGTGGGGCATCTGGGGCGCGGCGGCGGCCGGCATCATCTTCCGCGTGTTCTGGGTCGGCGCCCCGCGCTGGCTCTACACCCCGTGCTACATCGCGATGGGCTGGGCGGCCGTCTTCTTCCTCCCGGACTTCATGCGCACCGGCGGGATCGCCGTCCTCGTGCTGGTGATCGTCGGCGGTCTGCTCTACAGCGCGGGCGGCGTGATCTACGGGATCAAGCGCCCCAACCCGTCACCGCGCTGGTTCGGCTTCCATGAGGTCTTCCACTCCTTCACCCTCGCGGCGTTCGTCGTGCACTACGTCGGAATCTCGCTGGTGGCCTATCAGCACGGGTGACCTGCGGCCCGGCTCCCCGCCGGGTCTTTCCGACCGACTCCTTCTCAGTGGCCGCGGCTGAGAACCACGGCCATTCTTCATGTCGGCCCATACGCCTGGGAAAAATTGGGAGTAACTCCCTTTTGAGAGTTACTTCCATTTCATGGTCACCGTCACTCAAGATGACATGACGATCCTCAATTTGACCTCCTCCATCGACCTGAAGGCCGAAGGATTCTCCACCTGCGGCTGGTCGCCCTGGGTGGGGATCTCCCGCTTCGGGTGGGTTCCTGGTTCCTCCCCACGCGAGTGGGGATTGTGCGCGCTGCCTGGCCTCCGCCGGGTCTTACGTGCGCTCTGCAGGCGTTTACCGCCACCGTTACCAGCAGCGGGCCCCAGGTCCTGGGGTGGGTGGTGCTGCGCCGCGAGGATGCGGCGGCCTTCATGGCGGACATTGCGTCCGGCATTCCAGTCCCGGTCGTGCTGGACCCCGCAGTTTGGGCATGTCCACTGCCTCACGTGCAACGGCTTGGGGCCGTCGCGGTGTCCGCAGGCGGAACACATCTGGGAGCTGGGGAAGTACCGGGCGACCTTTCCGAAGGACCGGCCTCGCCGGGTCGCCTTGTACTCGCAGAACGTCACGAACTGGGCCCAGCCCGCATCGTGCACGCTCTTGGCCAGCCGTGTGCGCGCCAGTCCTGTCAGGCTCAGGGTCTCCGTAAAGACGGCTTGGTTTTCGCGCGTCAGCTTGTGGGACCACTGATGGTGAAAGTTCCGACGCGCATCCGCCACGGCGGCGTGAGCGCGAGCGACCTTGATCCGGGCCTTGTCCCGATTCCTCGATCCCTTCTGCTTCCGCGACAGCTCACGCTGCCGCTTCTTCAGCTTCTTCTCCGCCCGGCGCAGATACCTCGGCGAGGCGATGTGCGAACCGTCGGCGAGCACGGCGAAACGACTCAGGCCCAGGTCGATGCCCTGGTCTCCGTCGACCGGGGGAAAGACGTCGGCGGCCGGATCAGTCTCCACGACGAAGGACACCCAGTACCGGTCGCACCGGTCCTTGATCAGCGTTACCGAGCTGGGCTCGGACGGCAGGTCACGGGTCCACTTCACCCGCACCTCACCGACCTTCGGCAGGCGCAGCTTGCCGTCCTGGGCAATGGACCACCGGTCGGAACGGGTGAACCGGGCGGTCTGCCGATGGTCCTTCTTCGACTTCAGCTTCGGTGGAGCAACGCGAGGGCCCGCCCGCTTGCCGGACTTGGAGTCCTCGTGCGCCCGCCACGCCGCGTCCAGGTCACGGAGGGTCTGCTGGAGCACGCCGACCGGGGCATCGGACAGGAATGGCCGCCCGGGGGTCTTCTTCGCCTGGGTGATCAGCGTCTTGCCCAGCTCTGCGTTCTTCGGAATACGGTGCCAGGGCCCCTCGGCGATCCGGTGCTTCACACTGCCCAGCAGCTTGTTCGACGCCTTGCGCGACTTCTGGACTGCCAGAGCATCGTTCCAGACCACGCGCTTACACCCGAACACCCGGGCGGCGCGGGTGTGCTGGCCCGGCGTCAGTGTGACGCGGTACTGGTAACGATGTTGCATGTCGCTCACCGTAAGGCGGCCGGTCCGCCGCAGAGCACCGATCCACCGGAACTGATCGATACTGCATACTCCTCCCGCACACCTACGCGATCACCATGATCAAGCGCGGGCGCTATGCGTTCGAGGATGACCACCTTCAGCGCATGGAGACGATCATCTGCAGGATTGCAAGGGCTTCGTCGCCCGGCGCACCGACGCCGCCCAGCCGCAGGCTGCGGCCGTGGTCAGCCCGCAGGCGGATGCCCGACAATGGACTTTATGAGGGACGCGCGCAGCACCACCCCCGCCGATCGTCCCCGGCTGGGACTTCGTGAGCGGAAGAGGATCAAGACCCGGACGGCGATCCGCGACGCAACGTACGCGCTGATCCAGGAGCAGGGGTACGACGCGACGACCATCGAGCAGATCGCGGAGGCGGCCGAGGTCTCCCCGTCCACGGTGTTCCGCTACTTCCCAACCAAGGAGGACATCGTCCTCATGGACGAGTACGACCCGATCCTCGAGCAGGAGCTGCGGGCGCGGCCCGCGGACGAGCCGTGGTTCGACTCCCTGCGGTGCGTGTTGCGCAAGGCCATCGGCCTCGGGAACACCGAGGAGCCCGAGGTGACACGGCTGCGGACGCGGCTGATGGTCGAGGTCCCCGCGGTGCGCTCCCGGATGATGGAGAGCATGTCGGTCACCGGCCGCCTGCTGTGCCGGGCCATCGGGGAGCGCGTCGGCCGGGACCCGGAGAGTCTCGAAGTACGCGTCTTCGCGATGTCGCTGATCGGCGGCCTGATGGAGACCTCTCTGTACTGGGCCGAGGGCGGCCACCAGGAGGACTTCGCCGATGTCGTCGACCGCGCGGTGGACGTCCTGGAACACGGCCTGACCCCCGCGGCCCGGACCCTGCCCGCCGCCGGAAACCCGGAGGCCACGGGCACCCCCGACATGACATCCTGACCATGTGAACGGTCCGGAGATCCACGTCGAATTCGCCCCCGAACTGGGGCTGTTCGTCCCGCACGGGCGACGCGCCGGTGCCACGCAGGTCGGCACCGACGGCTCCTCCACGCTCGGCCATGTCATCGAGTCGCTGGGCGTCCCGCTGACGGAGGTCGGCGCCCTGGTCGTGGACGGCCGTGAGGTGCCGTTCGCGCACATCCCGGCGGCCGGGGAGACCGTGGAGGTCCGTGCGGTCGAGCGCCCGCAACAGGTCCCGGGGGCCCCGCTCCGCTTCCTCCTCGACGTCCACCTCGGCACGCTCGCCCGCCGCCTGCGCCTGCTCGGCGTCGACACGGCGTACGAGTCCACGGACATCGGCGACCCGACCCTCGCCGCCCGTTCGGCGGCCGAGCGACGCGTGATGCTCAGTCGCGACCGCGGACTGCTGCGCCGCCGCGAGCTGTGGGCGGGCGCCTTCGTCTACAGCACCCGGCCCGATGACCAACTCCGTGACGTACTGGCCCGGTTCGCGCCCGAGCTGAAGCCCTGGACGCGCTGCACGGCGTGCAACGGCCTGCTCAAGGAGGCCACCAAGGACCAGGTCGCCGACCAGCTGGAAGGCGGCACGCGCCGGTCGTACGACGTCTTCGCGCGGTGCGAGGAGTGCGGGCGCGCCTACTGGAAGGGCGCGCACCACGACCGGCTGGAGACCATCGTGGAGCGCGCCCTCGCGGAGTTCGGAGCTGACGAGAACAGCTAACGGCGCCTCTTCAGATCAGCCTTTCCGCAGGCCAGTCCGTCCTTGTTCGGGTCGAGCCCCAGCGGATCGTCCTTGCCGTTGATCTTCAGCCGCCCGTAGTCGTTCTTCTTCAGCCAGGAGCAGCGGGAGGCAGTCGTCTTCTTCACGCCGTCCGGGAAGACCGTCGGTACGCAGACGTTGATCGTGCCGTAGTGGCGGTCGCAGCCGGAGATCGTGGTGCTCACCTTCTGCGAGCTCCGCTTCCTGCCCGCCTTCGTGATCGTCCCCTCGAGGGAGTCGGCGAAGGAGTGGACGTGTGCCGAGGCGGTGTCCGTGGCCAGCGCGGACGGGCCCTGGAGGTGCACCCACTTGGCGACCGACGGCACGCCGTTGGCGTCGACCGCGAAGAGCATGTACCAGCCGGGCGGCGCCAGGTTGGGGTTGCTCGTCACGTTCAGGTCGACGTTGTTGCCGTCCACGCTCAGCGGCAGGTCCACGAACCGCTGATTCGGGTCCGAGGAGTGCGTCACCGCGGCGGGGCGGACGAGCTCGGCCTTGACGATGGGCCGGTCCACGGTGATGCGCTGGGTGTCGCCGTACACCCACTCGTTGTCGATCACCGAAGTGATCGTCGGGCGGGTGCCCTTGAGCAGGTAGGGCGGGGTGTAGATGGACACGTTGTGGTTCCAGGTGCCGTTGCCCGGGTTGTCGCCGGTGGCCATCACCCGGCCGTCGGGCAGCAGGAACGCTGAGGAGTGGTAGCCGCGGGCCTCCGGGTCGGCGGCCACCGGGTCGAAGGTGGTGGTCGCCGGGTCGAAGATCGACGCCTCGTAGACGGGGTTGGCGCGGTTGTGCAGGCCGCCGCCCGTCTCCAGGACCTTGCCGTCGGGCAGGAGTACGGCGGAGACGTACATCTTGCCCTGGTTGCCGGTCTCGGCCACCTTGCCGTTGCCCAGGTCCACCGCGCCCTGCGGGATCTGCGGGCCGACGGTGTACGTCGGGTTGGCGGCCTTCAGGTCGATGATGTCGGTCAGCCGATTGGCGTCCGGGTTGGAGTCGATGTTGCCGCCGCCGATCGTCAGGACCTTCTGGTCCTGGGCCGGGGGCAGCAGCACGCTCGCGGACTGGTCGCGTTCGTCCTTGTTCTGCAGTCCGGGGACCGCGGTCGTCGTGTTGGCGTCGTAGTCGTAGATAGCCGAACCCGTGCCCGGGGTGCCGTTGCCGAAGACATGGCTGCCCGAGTAGAAGAGCCGCCCGTCCTGCATCAGGATCATCGACGGGTACAGGCCCCAGAACGACCAGGTCTGGTTGACCTGCCACAACGGCAGCCACTTCTGCTCCGCGGCCGACCAGCGCTCGGCGGTCACCGAACCGGACGAGTCCTCGCGCAGACCGCCGAACGAGATGATGTCACCGTTGCCCAGCTCGGTGGCCGACGGATACCAGTGGCCGTCGTTCAGGTCGTTGGTCTTGCTGTACGTCTCGGTGACCGGGTCGAAGATGTACGAGTCCTTGTACCCCTCGTACCCGTGCCCGCCCGCGACCGGGAACGCCTTGTTGCCGCTCATCACCAGCACCCGGCCGTCAGCGAGCTGGACGTGCCCCGCGCAGAACATGTCCTTGGGCGTGGGGATCGTCTTGTACGTGCCGTTGGCCGGGTCGTAGACCGCGCTGGTGAACGTGCCCGCGTTGAACTGCTCCTCGCTGTTGCCGGAGCCCGCGATCAGCAGCACCTTGCCGTTGTTGAGGACGACGGAGTGCATGGAGCGGACCGGGTTCTGCGTGGGCAGTACCGTCCACTTGCCGTCGGCGCACTCCTTGGCGGTGCCGGTGCAGGTGGCCGGCGGGATCGGGTCGGAGACCTGTTCCATCGTGTAGTCGTCGGTGGTGGCGGAGCCGGTGCCGTAGACCGAGACGCCCCAGGTGATGCGGTCCGTGCCGGCCGGCACGGCAGGGGTCCGGACGGTCGCCTGGGTATAACTGCCCGCCATGTCCAGCGTCTTGAGGTCGGTCCAGTACTGCCAGCCGGCTGTCGTGTCGTGCCGGAAGAGCGTGATGGCGGCGTCGGAAGTCGTCGTCTTGTACCAGAGTCCGAGGTCGTACTGCTTGCCCGCGGTGACCACCGGCGCGCAGGTGGTGTCCTCGGTGATCAGCGCCTTGCGGTCGCCGTCGGCCCGGCGGGTCAGCGTGACCTTCATGGCCCTGGAGCCGGAGTGGGAGTCGGCCACGGTGGAGAAGGTGAAGTCGTTGTCGCCCCAGCCGGACTTCTCCCAGCAGTACGGCATGCCGTCGGTGCCGTCCGTCTCGAAGCCCGGGTTCTTGACCAGGTTGGCGGCGGACGCCGGCTGCGGCGAGATCAGCAGCATCCCGGCGGCGAGGCCCGCCACGGCCAGTAGTGAGGTTCTCCGCCGTGGTCGTGCCACATGGTGCGTACGTGTCATGCGGCTCTCCTCGCTGTGCGGCTCCCGCCCGCGGACTTGCTGTTGCGGCGCGGCAGATAGACCAGCGCTTCGGTCCCTGCGAAGCGCAGGACGAAGGTCGTCACCAGGGCCAGTGCGGTGGCGGAGAGTGCGCCCATCCCGAAACGGTCGACGAAGAGCGCGATCAACGGGATGCGCAGCACCAGATCGGCGTTGGCGAGCAGCGCGAACCGGCCGACACGGTCCCACCAGTGCCGGTGCTTTCGGCGCTCACGGAAGAGAAGGTGCTCGATGAGCAGGAAGTTCCAGGCGACCCCGAGCTGGTTGGCGAGGATCTCGGCCGGTACGTAGTGCAGTCCGGCGGCGGTCAGCGCGTACAGACCGAGCAGGTTCGGTACGAAGCCGGTGGCGCCGATCAGCCCGAAGACCACCATGCGGGCGACCGGCGAGGCGGTACGCAGCCCGACGAGGTGGCGCAGGAACCGGAAGCCCTCCTGCGCGGTCGACTTGGACTCGCCGGCGAACCGGTCCTGGAAGATGAAGGGCACCTCGGAGACCCGACGGGGGCGGCTGCGCACGGCGAGTTCGAGGAGGATCTTGTAGCCGAGCGGCTGGAGGACCTCCGCGGTGACCGCGCTGCGGCGGATCGCGAAGAACCCGCTCATCGGGTCGCTGATGCCGCGCAGCCTGCGCGGGAAGAGCGTCTTGGTCAGCCAGGTCGCGCCGCGCGAGACGGCGATGCGGTAGCCGCCCGCGAGTCCGGCGCGGCTGCCGCCCTTGATGTAGCGGCTGGCGACGACGAGCCCGGCGTTCGCCCGCTCACCGGTGGCGACCAGTTCCGGGACCAGCGACGGGGGATGCTGGCAGTCGCCGTCCATGACGACGATCCAGTCGGACCCGGCCGCCGTCATCCCCTCGACGACCGCGCCGCCGAGTCCGCCGACCGGCTCCTCCCGGTGCAGGACGGTGACCGGGAAGGGGCAGTCCTTCGCCGCTTCGTGGATGACCGCGGGTGTGTCGTCCGTGGAGTCGTCGACGAAGACGACCTCGCAGGGCAGTCGCGCGGGCACCGACTCGGTGATCTGCTGCAGCAGCTCCCGTACGTTCGCGGACTCGTTGAACGTCGGTACGACGATGGTGACGGCGCCCGGCTCGGGCACCTCGGCACCGCGTACGGCCGGGTCGCCCAGCTCCTCGGGAACAGTGGACTCGTAACTCATCGGGAGCCTCCCACGGTCTCGATGCGGCGGATCTCGATGCGGTCCTCGCCCTTGCCGAAGGTGGCCACCGGCGTCGAATGGTCGATCGCCGCCTTGACGTTGGGCAGGTCGACCGCGTCGCGGCGTACCGTCGGGGAGGCCACGACGTAGTCGAGGTCCCGCCAGCCGCGCGGCATCGTCTTGGTCACGGCGGGGTCGAGGTCGGCCTTGTAGAACCAGATGACGCCGAGCCCGGGCCGGTAGCCGTCGTGGACGAGGTCGAGCCAGAGGGCGTCGTCGACGAGGACGCGGGTGTCCTTCGGGTCCTTCACCTCGGTCTTCAGCCATGAGGAGGCCGCCCGGTAGGGGGCGTTGGCGTCGGCGGTCACGGCGGTGTGGTCACCGTCGTACCAGCGCGGCACGACATAGCCACCGGCGGCCACCACGAGCACGGCCGCAAGGCCGCGGCGCCCCCAGGTGACGTACGTCTTCTCCTCGTCGCTGTGCCACCTGCGCAGCACGGCGTGGGCGACGCTCGCGGTGCCCCCGGCGAGGACGAGCGCGAGGAAGGGCAGGGCCTGGATGACGTACATCGCGGGCAGATAGCCGCTCGGGCGCAGCGCCACCAGGGCGAGGATCGCCACGGTGAGCGCGGGTCCGGCCAGGGCGCGCGCGGTCACCGACCAGCGCCAGGTGACGAGGAGCAGCAGGGCGCCCGCGAGGCCGCCGAGCGGCAGCACGCGGTCGTAGTACAGCCAGGACTGCAGGACGCCGTGGGAGCCGGTGCCCCGGTCGAGGATGAAGCCGGAGCCGGGGCGGCTCATCTGGTACGTGATGCCGTCCCAGAGCGAGACATGCCCCGGGCCGGGGAACAACTCGCCCTTGAGCAGCGCGAAGAGCGGGTAGGCCAGGCCGATCAGGGCGCAGGCGGTGACGGCGCCGGTCAGGGCGAACTTGCGGGTGTCGCGGTGGCTGTGCCGCCACATGGTGACCATCAGCGCGGGCAGGATGACGAGCATCGTCTCCTTGGTGAGCACGGCGGCCGCGGCCGCGATGCCCGCCCCGAAGTGATGCCAGAGATGGCGACTGGGGGACGCGGCCAGGCAGAAGGCCAGCAGCGTCCACATCACCGCGATGTTGTCGAGGAAGATCTCGCGCTGGAGCACGACCGACAGCGGCGAGAGTCCGAAGAGCACCATGGCGAGACCGGCGGCCCACCGCGGCAGCGAGAGGCGGCGGGCGAGGATGTACACCAGGACCGCACTGATGGCGCTGATCAGCAGCATCGCGAGGCGCATCGAGCCGACGGTCATCAGGGACGGGCCGAGGTGCGCGGGGATCCAGGTCAGCACGGCTATCTGGATCCAGCCGAGCGGCGGATGGTCGTACCAGTACGTGTAGTGGGCCAGGCCCTTGCCCTGCTGGACGGCCCAGGCCTGGGCGAGGTAGGTGCCCTCGTCGTCGCTGAGCGTTGGATAGGCGGCGATGTTCCAGCCCTGGACGACGAGGATCGCCGCGAGGAGCACCGCACACAGGATCAGATCCGAGCGCGAGCTGCGAAAACGCAGGACCGGATGGGCGTTGGGGACGATTTTGGGCGCACGAGGCCGCTGCGCGGGGACCGTGGGTGTGGTCGCCGCGGGAAGGGTGGAGGTCACGCAGGAACGTCCTCTCGGATCACTTCGGGGAGATGCGCGCCGACGTGACTGGTCAACTCCCAGTCATTGCGCCCCCGTTGTTCGCGCCACACGGCACGCACGGCGGCGCCCGCCAGCAGCACCTGGTAGAAGGGACCGCCGACAACGAGCTTCAGGTAGTGGATGAAGCGGACTCGAAGCCCGTACTGCTTGCCGAAGTCATGGAGTCCGACGAGCTCGAAGACGAAGGTGACCAGAGCGGTCACGGCCGGCAGGAACGTGATGAAGGCGATGCCGACCGGCACGTCGAGGAAGAGCGCGATGGCCACGTTGAGCGGGATGACCACGCCGGAGACGGCCTGCAGGTACGGCGTCATGAGCGTGTAGCGGGCGAGCAACCGCTGGCCGAAGTTCGGGAGTTGCTTCCAGTCCTTCTTCCGGTAGACCTGCAGGAAGCCCTGGTTCCACCGGGTGCGTTGTTTCATCAGCGACATCAGGCTGCCCGGGGTCTCCTCCCGGGTCACCATGTCGGAGTCGTACGCGACGACGACCTTCTTGCCGACACTGGAGAGCCGCACCCCCAGGTCGCAGTCCTCGGCGAGGCAGTTGGGGTCCCATCCGTCGGCTTTCCGCAGGACCTTGGTCCGTACGAAGACGGTGTTGCCGCCGAGCGGGATGAAGCCCTTCTGCGCGTGCAGATGGAGCCGGGAGCGGAACCAGAAGAAGTACTCCAGGCAGTTGCGCAGGCTGTACCAGCTGGAGTGGAAGTTGATGAGCTGGACGCCGCCCTGGACGACGTCCGCGTCCGTCGTACGGAAGGCGTGGTCGACGTGGGCGAGCAGTTCCGGATGGACCTGGTCCTCGGCGTCGAAGACTCCGACGACGTCGCCGCGGCAGTGCGGCAGCGCCGTGTTCATGGCCTTGGGCTTGTTCTTCTTCTCGTGGGTGTCGACGACGACACGGACGCGCGGGTCGCGCTCCTCGGCGGCCCGGGCGACCGCGGTCGTCTCGGGGTCGTCGTGGCCGACGATCACGATGATCTCGAAGTCGGTGTGGCTGGATTCCAGCAGCCGCTGGATCGTGTGGTCGAGCACGGCCTGCTCGTGCCGCGCGGGCAGCAGCAGCGAGAAGGACAGGCTCTCACCGCCGTCCGGACTGCTGAACCGGGTGGAGGCCAGCACTTCGGGCGTACGCCACGCGTGCATCTGCCACCACAAGGTGAAGGCTGCCATCCAGAAGAGCGCCAGAGAAACGGCAGCGATGAAGACAGACGTGAGCAACAGATCCCCCCAGATCCCCAAAAGCCCCCACTCGCGACAGTGAGTGACATCCGTCGCGTCATGACGCAAAGGCTATGGTTGATCTGTGAAGGGCACAGGATGTTCTGGTGAAGAGCGTGTTTCATCACACTCGGTCGACTAACTGAACAATCTGAACACTGGTGGCGTTTGGGCCGGTTGGGGATCAGTCGTTTCAGCCGCTCAGCGCCGTGCGGAGCCGGTCGGGATCGGTCGTCGGAGCGTCACAAGTGAAGTTACGGCAGACGTACGCGGCCGGCCTTCCGTCCACCAGAGGTCGGCCGGAAAGCAGCGGCAGCTCCTCACTCTCCGGCACTCCCACCGCGACAACGGCGCCCGGGGCGGTGCCCAGAAGTGCCGTACGGTGCAGGGCTTCGGTGGCGGGATCGTCGGCGGGCCCCACGATCGCGACCTCGCGCGGCCCGTCGAGGAGCGCCTCGGCGACCGCCAGACCCCAGCCGATGAAGCGGGGCGCGCGTGGACCGAGCGCCTTTACGACGCCCAACGCCCGCTCGGCGGCGGTGCGATGGGGTTCGGCGCCGGTCTGGGCGGCATAGCTCAGCAGCGCCCCGGCCGCCGCGCTCCAGCCGGAGGGCGTGGCGTTGTCGGTGGGATCCTGCGGTCGGCGGATCAGCCGCTCGGCGTCGGCCGCCGTGTCGTAGAGCGCGCCCGACTCGGAGTCGATGAACTGCACGATCACGTGGTCGAGCAGGAACCCGGCGAATTCCAGCCAGACGCCTTCCCCGGTGACGGACGCGAGCGCGAGGAAGCCCTCGGCGACATCGGCGTAGTCCTCCAGCACTCCCGCGTTCGCGCCGACTTGACCGTCCTTGCTGGTACGGGCGAGGCGCGCGCGATCGTCCATGTGCAGCCGTACGAGGAGGTCGGCGGCGCCGATCGCGGCATCCACGAGGTCGGGGCGCCCGAAGTAGGCGCCGGTCTCCGCGAGGGCGGCGACGGCGAGCCCGTTCCAGGCGGCGACCACCTTGTCGTCGCGGCCGGGGGCGGATCGCCCGGCGCGCGCGGCGAGCAGCCGCTCATGGACCGAGGCGATCCGCGCGGCGTCGAACACGCCTTCGCGCTGCGGGAGTTGGAGAACGGAAGCACCCTCCTCGAAGGTACCCTCCTCGGTCACCCCGAAGTAGTGGGTGGCGAGCTCGGCGTCGTCGCCGAGGACTTCACGGAGCTGCTCGGGCGTCCATACGTAGTACGCGCCCTCGACATGCCTGCCGGTCCCGTCGTCGCTGTCGGCGTCGAGGGCGGAGGCGAACCCGCCCTCGTTGGTGCGCAGTTCACGCACCATGAAGTCGGCGGTCTCGAGGGCGACGCGGCGGGCGAGTTCGGAGCCGGTGGCACGCCAGAGATGTGCGTAGACACGGCACAGCAGGGCGTTGTCGTACAGCATCTTCTCGAAGTGGGGCACGATCCAGTCTCGGTCCACGGAGTAGCGGGCGAAACCACCGCCGAGCTGGTCGTAGATGCCGCCGCGGGCCATGCGCTCGCAGGTGTCCTGTGCCATCTGCAGGGCACCGTCGGAGCCGGTCCGCGCATGATGCCGCAGCAGGAACTCGATCACCATGGACGGCGGGAACTTGGGCGCCCCGCCGAATCCGCCGCGCGCGGCGTCGTACTCCCGGGTGAGCCCGAGGAGCGCACCGGCCAGTTCCTCCTCGCCGGGCACCCGGTCGTCGCCGAAGCTCATCTCCCGTCCGGCGAGATCCCGCACGATCTTGCCCGCGACCTCGGTGACCTCGTCCCGCCGGTCGGTCCAGGCGCTGTGCACACCCTCCAGGACCTGCCGGAAGGCGGGCATGCCGTGACGGGGCGCGGGCGGGAAGTAGGTACCGAAGTAGAAGGGCTCGGCGTCCGGCGTGAGGAACACGGTCATGGGCCAGCCGCCCTGCCCGGTCGCCGCCTGTACGGCCTCCATGTACACGGCGTCCACGTCCGGTCGCTCCTCGCGGTCGACCTTGACGCTCACGAAGTGCTCGTTCAGATAGGTGGCGGTCGCCTCGTCCTCGAAGGACTCGTGCGCCATGACGTGGCACCAGTGGCAGCTGCTGTAGCCGACACTCAGCAGCACCGGCACATTGCGTTTGCGGGCCTCGTCGAAGGCCTCGGCCGACCAGGGCCACCAGTCGACGGGGTTGTCGGCGTGCTGGAGGAGGTACGGGGACGTCTCATGGGCCAGTCGGTTCACTCTCCCACTCTCCCACGGTGTCCGGGACCGCGTAGAAGCGCAGGTGCACCGGACGCGCTCCGCCGGGGGCGTCTTCACGAGCGTGGCCGTACCGGTCCAGGAGCGCCCGGTACTCGCGTACGAAGTCGAGGAGTTCGTCCCTGGTCATCCAGTTGCCGGAGCGCTGGACCTGGGCCCATCCCTCCGGGCCCGCGTACTCCTTGTGGGCGCGGAGATAGAGCTCGGTGTCCATCTCGATCTTCAGAATGGCCACGCCCTCGGCGGCGGCGTACTCCTCGGCGGTCATCATGGCCGGATCGGGTGTGGTGTGGCTGAACGGCAGCGCCCGCCACCAGCGTTCCCGGCCGCCCGACTTCTCCGGGATCTCCTCGATGAGGCGCTGCTCGGCGAGTTTGCGCAGGTGGTAGCTGGTCGTGCCGGAGCTCTCGCCGAGCTCTTTGGCGAGCACGGTCGAGTTCGCCTCGCCGTGCCGGCCGAGGTAGTCGAGGATGCGGCGGCGCAGCGGGTTGCCTAGGGACTTGTACAGGGCGGTGCGTTCGACGCTGGTCAGCTCGGGGCCGGGCGTGTCGGGGTCGGGCATGCGACCACGGTATCCCCGGCCCCTTTCCGTCCACAGAGGAAGTTCTGCAGAATTTTCTTTGCAGAATTCTCTCTGCGGTTCTATCGTGGTGGCATGCGAACGAAATGGGCTCCGGTGTTACCGAAATGGGCGTTGGTGCTGCTCGGCGCCACCGCCGTGGTGCTCGTGCCGTGGATGGTGCTCCTCGTCCGGATGCTCCCGGCGAGCGCCGAGGTGCGGAACTGGCAGATGGCGTGGGTGGGACTCGACGTCCTGATGGCCGCGGGGTGCGCGGCCACCGCCGTGCTGGGCTTCCGCCGCAATCCGCACGCCCGGCTGACCGCGTCGGCCACGGCCGCGGTCGCGGTGCTCGACGCCTGGTTCGACATAACCACCGCGCAGCCGGGCGCCGCCCTCGTCCAGGCCCTGGCCTGCGCGGTGGCGGAGGCGGGGCTCGCCTGCGCCTGCGTGTATCTCGCGCTGTCCGAGGGACACGCGGTGTGTGAAGGAGCGGGGTAGCCCTGCCCGAATGATCGCCGGGCCTCTCGCGTTCCCGTCCCGCACGAAGGACACTCATGGGCAAAGGAGTTGCTGCCGGAGGGGGACGTGACATGCGGGACAGCCATCGGGCGGAAGCCGAGCGGCTGTTGGCCCGGGCCGTCGAGGAAGAGGTTCGGCGGTCGGGTGGGCGCGTTGACGGGGGTGTGGTGCTGTCCCGGGCGCGGGCCGCGCTCGACGCGATGGGGCAGACGGCTGCCGAGGAATACGAGGCGTATACGCGGGCCCTCGACGACACGGAGGCGGGACGGCTGACCTTCGGGCAGCGCTATGCCCAGGAGGGCACCGGAACACCCTTACTCGTAGCGGCCGTTGCGGCGCTCGCGGCCGTCGTGGCTGACCTGGCGCTGGGCACGGGTGCGGGGACGGCGATCGGCGCGGGTGCCACGGTGGGGGTGGTGGGCGCGGCGGCCACGGTGCTCAAGGTGACAGCTTCGCATCTGCCGGCCGCGAGCCGCCGGGCCGGTGCCATCGGGCAGCCCGGCGGCCCCGAACAGCTGCGCCTGCAGTGGCTCACGGCCCTGGAAGTAAGGGGCATCCGACCGTTCCTCGACCAACAGCGGGTACTCAGCGCCTCCACGGGCGCTAAGCAGGGCGCGCCCCAGCTGCGGCGCACCGACAAGAGCGCGGCGGCGCGACGGCGCAGTGTGCTGGAGCAGTCGTTCGGTCAACTGCCGGAGCCGGCCGAGCCGTTCGCGGGACGCCGTGCCGAGCTGTCACGGGTCGCGCAGTGGGTGCACGCGGCGCGCGCGAGCACCGAGACAAAACCGACGGTCGTCGTACTGCACGGCGCACCCGGCTCCGGCCGCAGCAGCCTCGCGATCCGGGCGGCACACGACCTCAGGGACCAGTTCCGCGGTGCCTGCGTGGTGGACCTGCGCGGCGACAGCCCGGACGACCCCCCGCTGACCACACGCGATGCGCTGCTCCACCTTCTGAACCGGCTCGGCGCACCCCGTGAGCAGCTCCTCTTCCGCGAGCGTTCCTCACCCGACCAGCAGGTCAGGCGGCTGAGCGAGCTGTACCACCAGCACCTGACGGGCCTGCCGGTGACGATCGTCCTGGACGACGCGAGCGACGCCGAGCAGGTGCGCACCCTGATCCCCGAGCGTTCGGAGAGCCTGGTCCTGGTCACCGCCCGCAAACCGCTCGACCTGCCCGCCGACCTCCCCGCCTGGGTGCACCAACTCCCCGTCGAGGCGCTGGACGCGGCAGGCGCCGAGGAGCTGTTGAACGCGGCGGCACAGGACAAGTCCGGCCCGTACGACGCCGAATCCGCCGACCACGTGCGGAAGTTGTGCGGCGGCCTGCCCTTGGCCCTGCGCATCGCGGGCTCCTCCCTCGGCCCCCGCACCCCGCGCCAACTGGCCTCCGACCTCGCGGCGTACGGCCCCGTGGAACCGGTCGAGCGGGTGCTGTGGCTGCGCTACACCGACCAGTCGGACATGGCGCGCCGGCTCCTGCGCCGCCTGGCCCTGGCCGGCCGCGCCTCGCTGGGCACGGCCGCGGCCGCGTCCCTGCTGGCCACCGACGAGCCGGAAGCCACCCGCCACCTGACCGCGCTCTCCCAGGCGGGCCTGATCGACCACGTCCGCGGCAGCCGCTACCGCCTGCACGACCTCGTGCGGGCCTTCGCGGGGGCCCGCCTGCTGGACGAGGAGGAACCCGCCGAGCGCACGGCCGCGCAGGAACGCCTGATCGTGAACTACGCGGAGCTCGCCGACTCGGTGATCCGCCTGGTCGACGGCAAGACGTCCACGCGCGCCGATCAGTTCGGGCCGCACGGCTTCACCTCCCTCGACGCTGCCCTGCGCTGGCTGGACGACGAGTCGAGCTTCATCACGGCAGCACTGCGGCACGCGGAAGGAGTGAACCAAGCCGCGGTACTGAACCTCCTGGGCGCCCTGTGCGACTACTGCCTGCTGCGCGGCGACCTCTACCGCCTGGGCGAGATCAGCGAGTTGACCCAGGCGGTCGACCAGGGCCTGCTCGTGCGCTCGGTCCAGTGGCGCACCGGCATCGCGGCCCGCCAGCTCGGCGAACTCGACAAGGCGCGCACGACCCTGGCCTCGGTCGTGGACCTCTACTTCGAGGCCCACCACGACGCGGGCGCCGCCAGGGCGCTCTGCTCCCTCGGCATCACCCTGCACCACCAGGGAAACCTCAGCGAGGCGGCGGCCAAGCTCCAGGAGGCCATGGACCTCCAGGCCTCCCCCGGCCTCGCGGCCGACCGCGCCTGGACGATGCACGCGCTCGCGGCGGTGGAGCGCGACAGGTCGCGGCTCGCCCGGGCCCTGGACCTGCTGACCCAGGCCCTGGTCCTGCACCGCAAGGGCGAGTCCGTGCACGGCGAGGCGTGGGCCCACTTCCAGCTCGGCCAGCTCGGTCTGCGGATGGGCGACGTACCGCGCGCGGAGCGCGAACTGCGCGAGGCCCTCGACCTGTACGGCCGCACCCGCGACGCCCGCGGCGAGGCCTGGGCCCTCACCCAGCTGGCCCGCGCCCGCCTCGTCGACGGCGACCCGTCCTCCGCGGTCGCCGGCCTGCGCCAGGCGGCCTCCCGCCACCGCGAGAACGAGGACGCTCGCGGCGAGGCGTGGACGATCTACTACCTGGGCCAGGCCCTGGAGGAGACCGGGAATCTGGACCAGGCGGTCCGCGAACTGGAGCGCTCCCGCACGATGTTCTCGCGCATGCGCGATGTGTACGGCCTCGCCTGCGCCCGCCACCACTCGGCCCGCGTCACCCGGGACCAACGCGCTGCCCAGACCGGCTCCCTGCGCAACTCCGGCTTCGCCCGCCAGCTCCTGGTCGACGCACGCGCCGACTTCCAGCGCATCGGCGTCGCCCACGGCGAGGCCTGGACCTGCCTGGAACTGGCGGTCGTCGACGCCGGCAACGCCCGTACGCAACAGGCCCTGGCCCTGTGCGAGGAGGCGATCGGCCTCTTCACGTCGTACGGCGACCGCCGGGGCGAGGACTGGGCCAAGTTCCTGAGGTGCACCCTGCTCCCCTACGCCGCCCCCGGCGGCTACGAGGTAGGCGCCGCGGTGGCCCAGGAGGAACTGACCCAGCTCTCCCGCACCGGGCACCCTTCCCGCGACGGAAAACTGGACGACTACATCGAGGCGTACCAGCTGCTGCTGGAGCGGGGCGTGGACCTGGACGCCGGGTGGCAGGCCTGGCGCCTGGGGATGGTGCCGGGGCGGCATGCTCGGGATGTGATGGGGGTGGCGGTGCCTTCGGCTATGTAGGGCGTCGGATTGCCCGGGGACGCGGGGGATCCGCTCGGGGACGAAGGGGATCCGGTGGCGTTGGTCGCGCCACCGGCCTCTGACATCTGCGTGCCGCGAGGCGGGCGGGCACCGGGAACGCGGCGATCGATCGGCACCGCGCCCGCGCCCGTCTCCGGCCATCACGATGCGGTGCGTCGACCAGCCGTATCCGCAGGACGTCCTCGACCACCGCTTCGTCCGTCTCGACGCGAGCGAGGTCCACGTCCGCGGGAACGGGCCGACGGGCGCGCACTCCGACCATCTGCGGCCGGAGTCCGCGCACCTGTTGCTGTCCCTGGCGGATCACTCCCCCAAGGCCCCTCACCCGGAGGTGAGCCGGTCAGCCGGAAGTTCCGGCTCAGCCCTTCGCGGGCTCAGCCCTTCGCGGGCGAGGCCTTGCCGCCGGCGGAATTCTTGCCGGAGGCCGCCGCGTCCTTCTGCGAGTCCTCCTCGAAGGTGACCTTGCCCATGTGCCGGTTCATGGACTTCATCAGGCCCCACACCGCCAGGGCCATCACCGCGAAAACGATGAAGCCGAGGACGCCGGGGGTGACCTTGTTCTGGTCGACCTCCTTGGCGAGGGGGACGAGGTTCGTCAGTGCCAGGCTTGCGCTCATGTCAGGCATTGTCGCGGATGCCCGCAAAGAGGTCGTGCTCGGGGAGGGAGGTATCCACGAAGGACTTCGCGAGCTCGTACTCCTCGGTCGGCCAGACCTCCTTCTGGATGTCCATGGGGACCTTGAACCAGCCGCCGTCGGGGTCGATCTGCGTGGCGTGCGCGATCAGCGCCTTGTCCCGGATCTCGAAGAAGTCGGCGCACGGAACGTGCGTGGTCAGCGTGCGCTCGGTGCGCTCGAACTCCGACCAGCGCTTCAGCCACTCCCCGTACGGCGACTCCAGGCCGCGGTCGAGCAGGGCGTTGTGCAGAGCTTCGGTCCGCGGGCGGTTGAAGCCCTGGTTGTAGTAGAGCTTCTGCGGCTGGAACGCCGGGCCGAACTCGGACTCCGGGTACTTCTCGGTGTCCGCCGCGCCCTCGAACGCCACCATCGAGATCTTGTGGGTCATGATGTGGTCGGGGTGCGGGTAACCACCGTTCTCGTCGTACGTGGTGATCACCTGCGGGCGGAAGGAGCGGATCTGCTTGACCAGCTCGCCGGCCGCCTTGTCGACGTCCTCCAGGGCGAAACAGCCCTCGGGGAGCGGGGGCAGCGGGTCGCCCTCGGGCAGGCCGGAGTCGACGAAGCCGAGCCACTCCTGCTTGATCCCGAGGATCTCGCGGGCCTCGTCCATCTCCTTCTTGCGTACCTCGTGGATGTGCTCCTCGATGTACTTGTCGCCCTGAAGCTTCGGATTGAGGATGGAGCCGCGCTCCCCGCCCGTGCAGGTCACGACCAGCACGTCCACCCCCTCGGACACGTACTTCGCCATGGTGGCCGCGCCCTTGCTCGACTCGTCGTCGGGGTGGGCGTGCACGGCCATCAGTCGCAGCTGGTCAGTCAAGACTCAATCCTCGGTCAGTCGGCTGTCGCCTCGTAGGTCGGCTGTCGGCGCCCGGCGTGAAACAGCGCGATGGGCGGCTTCTATAGTGACGGAATCGGGGGGCCAATAATTCCAGGGGCCCGGTCTCCGGGTCCCTTCCAGGACATTGGTCCCGGCCTGCCGAGAGGACGATCATGAGTACGGCGAGCACGCAGCTGCCCGAGGGCCGGTACGGCCGCTCCGCGGACGAGCGCGCCGACCGCAAACTCAAGGTCATCGGAGCCGCATTGGGCGTCGCTCTGCTCGCCCTGGTCGGCTGGTTCGGCTTCCACTATGTCGTCGGCAACAAGATCAGCGCCGAGGTGATCACCTTCAAGGCGGTCTCGGACAGCGCCGTCGAGGTGCACCTGGAGGTGCGCAAGGACGCGGACGCCCACGGCTACTGCACCCTGCGCTCGCAGGACGCCGACGGCACCGAGGTGGGTCGCGCGGACTTCCGTTTCGACCAGGACTCCTCACGCATCGACAAGGTGGTTACTCTGCGTACGACGGCTCGTGGTTCCACGGCGGAGCTGCTCGGCTGTCACGCGGACTGAGCGGACCGGTATGGGCACGGGCACAGGCGCTGACACAGGCACCGACACAGGTCGGGGTCACTCCCACCTCCTACCCGCTGACCTGCATTGACGTAATTCTGATGCCTTATGTCCTCCCCCTTGAGCCGTTGAATTGTTAGGCTCGTGGTTTCGCCCACCCGTGAAGGAACATTCTTCTGGGTAGGGCGATGCTTTGTATTCCCAGTACCTACGAGGAGCACCTGTGACCCAGACCAGCGAGAACGTCACCTGGCTGACCCAGGAGGCGTACAACCAGCTGAAGGCCGAGCTGGAGCACCTGTCTGGTCCTGCGCGCACGGAGATCGCCGCCAAGATCGCGGCCGCGCGCGAGGAGGGCGACCTGCGCGAGAACGGCGGGTACCACGCGGCCAAGGAGGAGCAGGGCAAGCAGGAGCTCCGTGTGCGCCAGCTGACCCAGCTCCTGGAGAACGCCAAGGTCGGCGAGGCTCCCGCGGCGGACGGCGTGGTCGCGCCGGGCATGGTCGTCACCATCGCCTTCGACGGCGACGAGGACGACACCCTGGACTTCCTGCTGGCCTCGCGCGAGTACGCCAGCTCCGACATCGAGACGTACTCGCCGCAGTCCCCGCTGGGCTCCGGTGTGAACGGCAAGAAGGTCGGCGAGGACGCCCAGTACGAACTGCCGAACGGCAAGTTCGCCTCGGTGAAGATCCTCAAGGCCGAGCCGTACCAGGGCTGAGCCCAGGACCAGCGACTACGGCGATGCCCCCGGCCACGCGGCCGGGGGCATCGTCATGTCCGGGTCACGCCGTGGCGGATCGGTACTTGCGCACCGCCAGCGTCCTGAATATCAGGATGATCAGGACCGAGTAGATCACCGAGGCCCAGACCGAGTGCTGCATGGGCCAGGCGCCCGATGTCGACTGGCCCGGGTTGGCGAACAGCACACGGCAGGCCTGCACCGTGGCGCTGAACGGGTTCCAGTCCGCGATGTGCCGCAGCCAGGGCGTCATGTGGCTGGTGTCCACGAATGCGTTCGAGATGAAGGTGACCGGGAAGAGCCAGATCAGCCCGCCGGACGTGGCCGCCTCGGGCGTACGGACGGAGAGGCCGATCAGGGCGCCGATCCAGGTGAACGCGTACCCCAGCAGAAGCAGCAGCCCGAAGGCGCCGAGGACCTTGCCGACGTTGGTGTCGCCGTTGGAGCCCACGCGCCAGCCGACCAGCAGGGCGACGATCGCGAGGACCAGCAGGGTCAGCGCGGTCTGCACGAGGTCGGCGAGCGTACGGCCGGTGAGCACCGCGCCGCGCGCCATGGGCAGCGAGCGGAAGCGGTCGATCAGCCCCTTGTGCATGTCGTCGGCGATGCCCGCGCCGGCGCCCGCGGTGGCGAAGGTGACGGTCTGCGCGAAGATGCCGGCCATCAGGAAGTTGCGGTAGTCGGTGGGGCTGGTGCTGCCGCCGATCTGCATGGAGCCGCCGAAGACGTAGCTGAACAGCACCACGAACATGATCGGCTGGATCAGCCCGAAGATCACCATCTCCGGGATCCGGGACATCCTGATCAGGTTGCGCTTGGCGACGACCAGCGAGTCGCGGATGGACTGGCCGAACGGGTTCGAGGGTGCCGCGACCTGCACGGCGTCGGTGACGGCACTCACTTGCCGGCCTCCTTCTTGCGCTTGGGACCCTTGACGTCGTCCACCGCTCCGTTGGCCTCGTCCCGCTCCTCGGCCATGTGGCCGGTGAGCGAGAGGAAGACGTCGTCCAGGGTGGGGCGGCGCAGGCCGATGTCGTCGATCTCGATGCCACGGGTGTCCAGCTCGCGGATGACCTCAGCGAGGAGCTTCGCGCCGCCGGTGACGGGCACGGTGAGCTTGCGGGTGTGCTCCTCGACCGTGGTCGCGCCCTTGCCGAAGCTGCGGAGCACCTCCGAGGCGGTCTCCATGTGCTCGCGCTCGTGCACGACGACCTCGACGCGCTCGCCACCGGTCTGCGCCTTGAGCTGGTCGGCGGTGCCGCGGGCGATGACACGGCCGTGGTCGACCACGCAGATGTCGTGCGCGAGGTGGTCGGCCTCTTCCAGGTACTGGGTGGTCAGCAGCAGTGTCGTGCCACCGGAGACCAGGTCCTTGATGACGTCCCACAGCTGCTGGCGGTTGCGCGGGTCCAGGCCGGTGGTCGGCTCGTCCATGAACATCACCGGAGGTGACACGACAAGCGCGGCCGCCAGGTCGAGGCGACGGCGCATACCGCCCGAGTACGTCTTCGCGGTGCGGTCGGCGGCGTCCGCGAGGTTGAACTGCTCGAGCAGTTCGTCCGCCCGTATCTTCGCGGCCTTGGCCTTCATCTGGTAGAGCTGGCCGACCATCTGCAGGTTCTCGCGGCCGGTCAGGTACTCGTCGACCGCGGCGAACTGTCCGGAGAGGCCGACCCTGCGCCGTACCGCGTCGGGGTGTTCGAGTACGTCGACGCCCGCGACGACGGCCTTGCCGCTGTCAGGACGGAGCAGGGTCGTCAGGCAGCGGACCGCGGTCGTCTTCCCCGCGCCGTTCGGCCCGAGCAGGCCCAGCACGGTGCCCTCCGGGACATCGAGATCGACGCCGTCCAGAGCCCTTACGTCACCGAAGGTCTTGACCAGGCCTTCGGCATAGATGGCGCCTGGCATGTGAGTTCTCCACGTCGTTGGGGATTTTCACGAAAAGTATGACTTTTACTGTTTCGTACCACCGATGGGCGAACGCTTCGTCCGCCCGGCAGTTCTACGGCGGGGGACACACCCTAACGCGATGTATCGCGTTGCTCAACGGATTTTTCCAGGGGAGACGACGGCGCTCATGATCTCAATCGATGACCGTGTAACCAGCCTCGCGCAGCGCCCGGTTCACCTCGGCGCAGTGCTCGTGCCCCTTCGTCTCCAGGTGCAGCTCGACCTCCACCTCCGTGAGCCCGAGCCGTGGATCGGTCCGGACGTGACTCACATCGAGCACGTTAGCGTCCGCCACTGACAACACCCCGAGAAGTGTGGCCAGGGCCCCGGGACGATCGGTCAACCGCAGCGTGACCGCCAGGTAACGGCCACCCGCAGCCATGCCGTGGCGCAGGATGCGCTGCATCAGCAGCGGGTCCACGTTTCCGCCGGACAGCAGGGCCACGACCGGGCCCTCGAAGGCTCCGGGCTCGCGCAGCAGCGCCGCGACGGGGCTCGCGCCGGCCGGCTCGACGACCAGCTTGGCCCGCTCCAGGCAGAGCAGCAGAGCGCTGGAGAGATTGTTCTCCGAGACCGTGCGGACCTCGTCGACCAGTTCCTCGACCAGGCGGAACGGTACGTCGCCCGGCCGTCCGACCTTGATGCCGTCAGCCATCGTCGCCGGGTTCTCGATCGACACCGGGCGCCCGGCCGCCAGCGAGGGCGGGTACGCCGCGGCGCCCTCCGCCTGCACACCGACGACCCGTACGTCCGGACGAATGGACTTCACCGCGAGCGCGACGCCCGCGGCCAGCCCACCGCCGCCGATCCCGACGACGATCGTGCGCACCTCGGGGCACTGCTCCAGGATCTCCAGGCCGACCGTGCCCTGGCCCGCGATGATGTCGGGGTGGTCGAAGGGGTGGATGAACACGGCGCCCGTCTCGGCCGCGTACTCCTGCGCGGCCGCCAGCGTCTCGTCCACCACCTGTCCGTGCAGCCTCACCTCGGCGCCGTAGTCGCGCGTGGCCGCGACCTTCGGCAGCGGGGCGCCGGTCGGCATGAAGACCGTGGAACGCACGCCGAGCAGCGTGGAGGCCAGCGCGACGCCCTGGGCGTGGTTGCCCGCGCTGGCGGCGACGACACCCGCCGCACGCTCCTCGGGAAGCAGCCCCGCGATCCGCACATACGCGCCGCGCAGCTTGAACGACCCCGTGCGCTGGAGGTTCTCGCACTTGAAGTGGACCGGTGCGCCCACCAGCTGGGACAGGTACCTGCTGCCCTCCATCGCGGTCACCCGAGCCACTCCCGTGAGCATCTTCTGCGCACCACGTACGTCGTCGAGAGTCACGCTGGGCAAGGAGTCAGCCGTGCTGTAGCTCATGACCACCAGTCTCGCAGTTCACGCGGGCGCACTCCCGCCATGACCACGCTCCGAGACTGGTTTGCGCAGCGCCGGTACGGCCCGCGTCCCGGCCGCGTACCCTGTCCCCCAACCCAGCTCCCCACGCATGAATTGAGCCCCCGGCCATGCCCACAACACCTGAAATGTCGATGGACATGACGACCGTCGGTGACACCGGTCTTCTCGACACGCTGCAGCACGAGGTCGCGGTCTTCGCGCGCCGTGCCGAACAGACCCGGCTCGGCGGGGTGGGGCAGGTGCGCAACTCGATGGACCGCGCCGCGTACCTGCTGCTCAACCGCCTCGACAAGGAGGGCCCCATGGGCGTCAAGGCGCTCGCCGCGAGCATGGGCATCGACTCCTCGACGGTCACCCGGCAGGTGGCGCCGCTGGTCGACACCGGGCTCGTCAAGCGCACCTCGCACCCCGAGGACGGGCGTGCGGTGGTGCTCCAGCTGTCGCCGCGCGGGCAGTCCCGCCTCGACGAAGTGCGCGCCTCCAGGCGTCAGTTGATGGCCGAGCTGACACACGACTGGGCGCCGGAGGAGCGCGAGGCGTTCTGCACGCTCCTCACGCGCTTCAACAGCGCGCTCTCCGCGCGCCAGGCGGCACAGGGCCTGCCCGGCGCGGAGTCGCAGCCGACCTCCTGACCGCCCCGGGCGCTTCACCGCGTCCCCGGTCGACGCGCGCGTAGGCCGTTCTCGGGTCTCCCCGCTCTGCACGCGCGCGCATGTGCGTCGGACTCTTGACCGGAAGGCGGCGCCTGGCCTCATATGAGACCGGGTCCTTGTCGTACGCGGTGCGGCCTGTCGTACGCGGCCGGGGCCCCGTTTCCCTCAGGGTTGCCCTCAGGCGGAGGCGTGGTGCGAGAACGGCATGCGTCCCAAGGCGCCCGCCGGGCCCGGGAGTTCGAGGCGTTCGTCGCGGGCGCGGCAGGGCGGCTGCTGCATGCCGCCACGCTGCTGACGGCGGAGCCCCGGGACGCCAACCCGCGCGCCCGGCGCCTGCTGACGCTGGCCCTCGCCCACACGTACGCCTCCTGGGACCGGCTGCGCGGCGAGGACCCGTACGACCGTGCGCGCCAGCAGCTGGCCGTGCGCTTCGCGCGCTCGGCATGGCATCAGTACGGGAGCTTCGGGCGGCCGCGCCCCTCCGCCGACAACGTGCTGGCCCGGCTCACGCCCCAGGAGCGGCTGATTCTGGTCCTCAGGCTGTACGAGGGGGTCGCCGAGGAACAGACGGCGGCCCTGCTCGGGCTCCCCACGGAACGCGTACACACGATCTGCGCCCGCGCGATGGCGACGCTGCTGCACCCGCCGCGAGGTCCGGCACCGACCAGGGTGGAGGTGGCGCCGTCATGAACCTGCCCGAGCGCGAGGCGGCCGTACGGCGGATGCTGGAGCAGGCGCCGCCCCCGGTGCCACCCGACCTGTACGCGGACGCCGTACGCCGTGGCGGGCGCATGCTGCGCCGCTGGACGGCGGCCCGGCGCCTGATGTGGCTGGTGCTGTTCGCGGCAGCCGTCGCCTTCATCGTCTGGGCGAGCATGGCCCGCCCGTGGGTGGAGCCGCCGTCGGAGACGACTCCACCGCTGACGGGCTGGTGACTGGCCTAGCCGAGGGCCTGCTGGAGGTCCTGGAGCAGGTCGTCGACGTTCTCGATGCCCACGGAGAGGCGTACGAGATCGGCGGGAACCTCGAGCGCCGAACCGGCCGCCGAGGCGTGCGTCATGCGCCCCGGGTGCTCGATCAGGGACTCGACGCCGCCCAGGGACTCGCCGAGCGTGAACACCTTGGCGCGGTTGCAGACCTCGACGGCCGCCTCCTCGCCGCCCTCGACCTGGAAGGAGACCATGCCGCCGAACGCTCTCATCTGCTTGGCGGCGATCTCGTGACCGGGGTGCTCCGGAAGGCCCGGGTACAGCACACGCGTCACGCGCGCGTGCCGGGTGAGCATCTCGGCGACCTTGCCGGCGTTCTCGCTGTGCCGGTCCATGCGCACCGAGAGCGTCTTGGTGCCGCGCAGCACCAGCCAGGAGTCGAAGGGCCCGGCGACCGCGCCCATCGCGTTCTGGTGGTACGCCAGCTCCTCTCCGAGCTCCTGGTCGCTGACGATCAGGGCGCCGCCCACGACGTCCGAGTGGCCGCCCATGTACTTGGTCAGGGAGTGCACGACGACGTCCGCGCCGAGCGCGAGCGGCTGCTGGAGGTAGGGGGTCGCGAAGGTGTTGTCGACGACGAGCTTGGCGCCCGCCTCGCGCGCGATCTGCGCGACCGCGGCGATGTCGGTGATGCCGAGGAGGGGGTTGGAGGGCGTCTCGACCCAGACCGCCTTGGTCTTCGGGGTGAGAGCGGCTCGTACGGAGTCGGGGTCGCTGGTGTCGGCCACGGACCACTCCACGCCCCACCGGGAGACGACCTTCGCGAAGAGGCGGAACGTACCGCCGTACGCGTCGTTGGGGATGACCACGTGGTCGCCGGGGCTGAGCAGCGTACGCAACAGGCAGTCCTCGGCCGCCAGTCCGGACGCGAACGCGAGGCCGCGGCGACCGCCTTCGAGGGCGGCGAGGTTCTCTTCCAGGGCGGTCCTGGTGGGGTTGGCGCTGCGGCTGTACTCGTAACCGCCGCGCAGCCCGCCGACGCCGTCCTGCTTGTAGGTCGAGACCTGGTAGATCGGCGGGACGACCGCGCCGGTGAGGGGATCGGCGGTGTTGCCCGCGTGGATCGCGAGGGTCTCGAAGTGCTGACTGATGTGCCTGTCGCTCATGGGTCCCGAGCGTAGTGCGCCCGCGGGGCCCGTGACGGCCTTCGCCCCCCGAAGCGGAGCCGGAACGACTGCGTCGCGGCCGCCGCGACGGGTCTGTCCCGACCGGATCGGGGCCTCCGCGCGGGGTCCTGACCGGCCGGGTCAGGGTCACCGCGCGGGATCCTGACCGACCGGATCGGAGCCTCCGCGGGATCCCGACCGACCGGATCGGAGCCTCCGCGAACGGTCCGACCCGACCAGGTTGGCCAATTGTCGGACCCGTCTGGTTCGCTTGAGGCATGGAGATTCTCTGGGTCCTGATGGCGCTGGCCATGTTCAGCCTGGTCCTGCTGCCGGTATTCAGGCGCCGGCGCGCCGGTATTCAGCTGGTGTCGCCCGGCGACCCGGACGCGGCGGACCCGGCGAACTACGGGTTCCTGCGCCAAGAGGAGCTGGACATCCGCATGCCCGGCCCGGACCAGGACCTGCTGGACGTGCTGGACCTGGTCCAGCGCACGCAGGACTACCGCTCCGCCTCGCAGCTGCTCGCGGGCACCGAGGTGGACGGCGAGCGGCGCTGGCAGCGGGTGCAGGCCTTCGCGGGTGCCGCGTCGCTGGAGCTGCAGCAGCGCCCCGGCGGAGTCAGCGAGACGCCCGGCGGACAGTGGCTGCGGGTGTGGCGGGCCGAGCAGCCCAAGGACGCGGGCGGCGCGGTGGTGCACGCGGAGTTCCTGGTGCAGCAGGCGTGGCGTACGTCGACGCCGGGGACGGACGAGTTCCGGATCATCATGGAGGAGGCGAAGGCGGCCTGCGGCGAGGCGGCCCTCCTCTCCCCCGGTGACCCGGTCCCGTACATCATCGAGCTGTCGGTGGCCCGCGGACTCGGATACCCCCAGCCGGAGTTCGAGAAGCTCTGGCTGAAGATCCTGGACCGCGCGCCCTCCCACATGGGAGCGCACCTGGCGGCCCTGCACTACTGGTGCGAGAAGTGGCACGGCTCGCGCGAGGTGGCGTACTCGTTCGCGGAGGCCGCGGCCGCGCGTGCCCCGCAGGGGTCGCTGCTCGCCGCCATGCCGCTCTTCGCCGTCTTCGAGCACCTCCCCGAGGTGAATCTGGTCCGCAGCTTCTATCAGAGCGACGTCGTGACCAAGGCGGTCCACGGCGCGCTCTTCGCGGTGCACGCGGCCCGCTCGGACGACCCGATGCTGGCCCACGTACGCCACCTGCTGGTGCTCTTCCTGGTCCGCAGCGAGCGCTGGTCCGAGGCCATGGACCAGCTGGTGCACGTGGACGGCCACGTCGGCGCGCTCCCCTGGACGCTGACCTCCGATCCGGCGGCGGACTACGCGATATACCGGGCGCTGGCGGTGGCGGGGTACGAGGCGAACGGCGGGAGCCCGGCCACACTGCCCCACTGAGGCTCCGGACGGCTGCCGCACCGAGGCTCCGGACGGCTGCCGCCCTGTGGCGCCCGAGGGCTGCCGCACCGAGGCGTCGGAATGCCGGAGGCGGTTCACGCGTTGAGCAACACGTCCCCCCGGAACCCGTAACACCGTGGAGAGCGCATGTTCCTGCACAGCCGTACACCGCAGCTCCCGACCCGTGAGCAGGCCCTGCGCGGCCGCCCGGAGCCGATCTTCACGGTCCCCGAGCGCCACACGGTTCTCGGCACCCCGCTCCTTGGCCCCTACCCCGAGGGCCTGGAGATCGCCGACTTCGGCCTGGGCTGCTTCTGGGGCGCCGAGCGCAAGTTCTGGGAGCTCCCCGAGGGCGTGTACACGACCCTGGTCGGCTACCAGGGCGGCTCCACCGAGCACCCCACGTACGAAGAGGTCTGCTCGGGGCTGACCGGCCACACGGAGGCCGTCCGCGTGGTCTACGACCCCACGAAGATCACGTACGAGCGTCTGCTCCAGGTCTTCTGGGAGTCCCACAACCCGACCCAGGGCTTCCGCCAAGGCAACGACGTGGGCACCCAGTACCGCTCCGCCGTCTACACCCACACCCCGGCCCAGGCCGCCACCGCGGCCGCCTCCCGCGAGGCCTACCAGAAGGTCCTCACGGGCTCGGGCTACGGCACGATCACCACGGAGCTGCTCCCCGCGGAGGGGCGCACCTTCTACCCGGCCGAGGCCTACCACCAGCAGTATCTTGACCGCAACATTAACGGCTACTGCGGGATCGGCGGGACGGGCGTTTCGTGCCCGATCGGCGTGGCCAAGGCGGATGGCTGAGGCCCTCCCGCTGGAAGTCGCGGCGACGTTGAACGCGCTGCTGACCGGCTCCGATCCGGTGAGCAGCGCGCTGCGTGCTCAGCTTCCGTACACCCGGGTCGTCGGCAGGTGTGGTTGCGGCTGCGCCACGGTCGACCTGGCGGTGAACCACGCAGCGGTCCCACCGGCTCCCGCTCACGGCAATCCGGCCGCGGACGCCTGGTACGCCGAACCGGAGGACGCCGGAGCGATGGTCTTCACGAAGGACGGCTACCTCTCACTGCTGGAGATCTACTCGGCGTCCAGCGAGTCGATCACTGCGTGGCCAGAGTCCCGCTTCGTCGAACGCTGATCACCGAAGAGCTCAGGCGCGAACTGCTACGCCGAACGAGAGCAGCCAACGCCACTAGTAACCCGCGCGGTGAACCGGGGGAACCCGTCGTTCCCGGGCGACATCTGGCCAGATACCCCGGCCACCGACATACGCCAACACCGGTGGCAGAAGCTCAAGATGCTCCTGGTGCGGCGCCGCTTCCGAGAGTTCTGCTCCGGGCTGTTCTCTGACGGCAAAGCCACCATCGTCACCCTGGCCGGCATCGGCAACCTGCTCTCCGGACTAGTCGCCTTCATCCCCGGCCTCGCCGTATAACCGCACAGCACACGACGGCCCCCGTGGAGCACTCCACCAGAACCTGTTGGCAGGGGTAGCGGTGTCTGATGCGCAACGTCACAGGCGAGCGCAGACACCAGCAGTACCTTTCGGGCAGCAAAAACCCGGACGCGTACTGCGGGCTGGGCGGGACCGGCGTGTCGTGCTCGATCGGGGTCGCGGAGTTCACCGAAGAGTGAGTGACTCGCTTCCGGGAGATCAGGCGGTACGGCTTGATCTCCCGGATCTGCTGGCGGACATCCGGCGGCGCCCCGGCTCCTACGGCCTGGACGGCACCTTCTGGTGCTACGCGGCCTACCTCAACGGGTACCACGAGGGCAGCGGACGAACGGCGCTCGCCGGTTTCCGCGAGTGGCTGGCCGAAGAGCTGGGCCATGGCACCAACCTCAGCTGGGAAGCACTCGCCCTCCGCCTCGTACTGCCGGCGTTCGACGCATCGCGCTTCCGGTCGCTGACCGCAGACGACGACGCTGCCGCGGTGACCGGGCTCTTCAACCTGCTTGGGCAGTTCCGTGAGTCCAGGAGGTCGAGCGATCAAACAGGGACGTACAGCTCGACGCGCATCGCTCCGGCCCGCGAAGTCACCAACGACTAGTCCGCCCGGCCGGCCGCGAGGTGGGCTTCCACGGCGACGACACCGTCGACGCCCTGGCACAGGCCCACGACCACCGGGACGAGACGCGGTTCCGGGACGTGACCCCGCAGGGTAACGTCCCCGTCCCGGACCTCGACCGCGACGGTGCCCTCTTCCAGGCCGAGGATGCGCCCCAGGACGTCCCGCTCGACCTCGCCGCGGATCTCAACGTCGGAGCGGATGAAAGTGTCCAACAGGTCGCTGCGGCTGACGATGCCGGCGAGGAGCCCGTGGTCGCCGACCACCGGCAGCTGCTTGACGTGCCGCCTGCGGAGTTCCCGCGCGGCCCGGGGGATTGTCCAATCGGCACGGGCGGTGAAGACGGGGCTGCTCATGAGCGCGCTCGCGGTCCTGGCCCGGGCCTTGCCCCAGGCACGCTCGTCGTTCCCGTCCTGCCCCTGCGGATCGGGCATGCCGGTCTCGCGCCGTAGCACGTCGGACGCGGACACGACGCCGATGGGGGCGCCCTCGTCGTCGATGACCGGGGCCGCGACGATGTCGTTCGCGTCCAGCAGGGCGGCGATCTCGTGGAACGGTGTGTCGGGGCGGAGGGTGATGACCTCCTCGGTCATCACGTCACCGACCGTGCGGCGGTGCAGCATGGCATCGGCCTCCTCCGCTTCTCGACGGGGCGGCGCCCCGGCCTCCCGTGGCCGCTCGTCCACGCCCGTCTCCCTACCCATGACAGCACCGCGCCGCTCCGGCGGCCAGTGACGTTCGGCCTGACGGGAAGGGCCGGTGGTCCCACGGCGGCGTCCAGCGAGCCGATCACCGCATGGCCGACTCGCTTCGTCGAGCGCTGAGCAGCCGACAGCGCGGGCCAAAACACCCATCCTGGTCAAGCGAGAGCAGTCACCAGCAGTACCTGGACAAGAATCCGGCCGGGTACTGCGGAATCGGGGGCACGGGCGTGAGCTGCCCCATCGGCGTCGCCAAGGCCGACGGCTGAGCCTTCGGGCACTGCTCCACCCCATCGAGCCTTCGGGCCCTGCTTCAGTCTTCGACGGGCAGTCAGCTCTGCTCGACGGGGAGATGGATGGGACCTCGCAGGACGGGGCTGGGCCGGTACGGCGGCGGGTCGGCGACCAGCCGGGGCCGGTCCAGGCGACGTACCAGTTCGTTCAACGCGATCTGGGTCTCCAGCCGGGCCATCGGTCCACCGAAGCACAGGTGGATGCCGCGGCCGAACCCCAGATGCTGGTTGTCCTGCCGGTCGGGGTCGAAGCGGTCCGGATCGTCGAAGCGGTCCGGATCCCGGCTGCCTGAGGCGAGCATGAGCATGATCTGCGAGCCCTTGGGGATGACGGTGTCGGCGACGGTGATGTCGCTGTACGCCGCCCGCCACGGAATGATGTGCACAGGGGGCTCGTAGCGCAGTAGTTCCTCGACCAGCGGCACGACGAGGTCCGGATCGTCGCGCAGCCGCTGCAGCACCTGTGGGTGGCGCAGCAGCGTCAGCATGCCGTTGGTGATGAGGTTGACGGTGGTCTCGTGGCCGGCGATGAGCAGCAGGTTGGCGGTGCTGACGATCTCGTCGTCGGTCATCCGTCCGTCGGGCCCGTCATCGTTGGCCAGCCGTGTCAGCAGGTCGTCGCCCGGCCGGCCGTGGCGTTGTTCCAGCAACCCGCCGAGGTACTGGCGCAGGTCCTTGGTGGCCTGCACACCGTGTTCCAGTTTCTCCTTCGGATCGGTCTTGGGGTTGTAGGCGATCGACTCGATGATGGCGTTCACCCACAGGCGGAAGCGCGGTTCGTCCTCGCGTGGCACGCCGAGCAGGTGGCAGATCACGGTGACGGGGAACGGGTAGGCGAAGTCGTCGACGATGTCGATCTGCTGCTTGCCCGCGAAGTCGTCGATGAGGCTGCTGACGATGGTCGTCAGGTCGGGTTCCATACCGGTCACCAGCCCCGGGGTGTGCGGGGGGCCGAAGTGGCGCATGGCCAGGCGCCGCAGGCGGTCGTGCTCGGGCGGGTCGACGTTGATGAACGACGGCGTGGCCCGTGCCTCGGCCCCGGGCATCGGCTGCGACAGGTTGCGGACGTCGGAGCTCAGGTGCGGGTTGTGCAGGATGTCGGTGAGCTCGCGATAGGTGCTGATGACGTAGCTGCCGTCCTCCTGCAGGGCCACCGGCGTCTTGCGCAGCTCGGCGTACAGCGGGTACGGGTCGGCCCGGGAGGAGTAGTCGAGGATCCGGGGCAGGATGTCGGACGTCTCGGTCGTGGTCATGTCGCTTCCCTCCTACCGGTGTTGCCACATGGCGGTGACGCGCCGCTCGCCCGGGTCATGGCCGGTGACGACCACGGTGGCGCCCTGCGAGAGCAGAGCCGGGCCGGGGAAGTCGACGGGCACCGGTTTGGCGTCGGCGGGCTCGTCGGGCGTGGGGCAGGGGGGCGGGAAGGGCGCGGCCGTCTCGATCAGCCGCCGGTAGTGGTCCAGCCACTTCGCGTTGTTGAAGCTGACAGCCGCGGTGACGCGACCCTGGTAGCCATATGCGGCGACGAAGCGGTGGTCGGCAACGGATCCCTGGGTGACGACGACCTCGTCGGCGTAGGTCGGTACACCGACGGACTTGATGTTGACTCCGAACTGGATCGACCAGAACGTCGGGATGGACAGGTGCGGCCAACGGTCCGCCTGGGCGCTGACCATGTTGTGCGCCACGATCTCGGCCTGCTCCACGGCGTTGGCCCAGTGTTCCAGCGAGATGAACCGGTATTCGTAGATCGGGTTCGGGCAGCGTGCCACGTCTCCGGCGACGAAGATGTCGTCGGTGACCAGGCCGTTGAGGTCGAAGGCGCGGCAGCCCGCGTCGCAGGCGACTCCCCATACACCCACCGCCAGTCCCGAGTCGCGCAGCCACTCGGTGTTGCGGATGCCCCCGAGCGCCACCACCGTCACGTCGGCGTCGACCGTGCTGCCGTCGGAGAAGTGGGCACGGCGCAACCGCCCCTGCGCGTCGCCCTCCAGCTGGGTGACTTTGACACCGCAGCGCAGGTCGACGCCGTGGGCGCGCTGCATGTCCGCCGCGACCTCGCCGATCATGGCGCCGAGTCCCCCGACCAGCGGGGCCGGCGCGAGCTCGGCGACGGTCACCGGGATGTCCCGCTCGCGGCAGATGGAGGCGATCTCGGAGCCGGTGAAGCCCGCGCCGATGATCAGTACGCGGGAGGGCCCGGCGGCCATCGCCCGCTGCAGTCCGTCGGCGTCCTCGCGGGTGCGTACGACGAACACTCCTTCCAGGGCCGCCTCGGCCTCGATGGGCCAGGGCCGGGCCCGTACCCCGGTGGAGATCAGCATTCGGTCGAAGGGAACCCGGCGGCCATCGGCGAGTTGCACGTGGTTGGCCGCCAGGTCCAGCCCGTCGGCAGGGACGCCCAGAAGCCACTCCGCATCGACGTCACGACGCCGCGGCAGCGTGGTGCCGTCGGCCGGCACCCATCCGGTCAGCACCTGCTTGGACAGCGGAGGGCGGTCATAGGGCTCGCCCAGTTCGTCACCGATCATGGTCAATGACCCGGTGAAACCCTCGTCGCGCAGAGCCTCCGCGGTGCGCAGTCCCGCAAGTGAGGCACCGACGATGACGATGCGGCCGTCGCGCTTGAATCCCTGCAGGGTGTCGGCGCTGCTCATGACTGCGACGCCCCCAGCGGCGCGTCCCGCTCGTCCAACTGGTCGACCAGAATGGCCTGGAGCGGGCAGGCTGCCGCGGCGCGCAGCACCTGCTCGCGCTGCGCGTCGTCGGGCTTCGGGTTGTACATCAGCGCTTCCTCGCCGTGCATCCGGAAAGCGTCCGGAGCCAGGAACGCACACTGCGCATACCCCTGACACCGGGAAAGATCAACGACAACTTTCATCCCGAGCTCCATTTCAGGGATGCAAGGGTGCGGGCCCTTAGGCAGCACCACTACGGCGCCCAAAGCGTGAGGCACGCCCTCGAAGAGGGGAATCGGCTGTTGCTCACCCCTGCAGAATGTGAAAGGGGTGCACCAAGCACGTCAAAGGTCTCCGCAGGAAGAAAAAGGTCTCCGCAGGAAGAGTTGATCATCGCGAATGCGGCCTGGGCCTCTGCAAAACCGCCCGGCGACCTGACCTTGCCGTCAAAAGCCTATCCCGCGCGCACGTCGTCCGCACCCGGGGAAAGGGACATGCGGACGTCGGTCAGCCCAGCAAGAGGCGAGGTTGATGAAGTTGTTGTGGTCGCTTTCAGGGGGTGAGGATGCCGATGCCATCACCGATCAGTTTCAAGCCCAGGACGAAGAACAGGACTGCCATCACGGCGACGTTGTGCTGCGCGGCCCAGTCTTTCCAGTTGCCGAGCGTGGTCTTCGCTCGATCGCCCCCCATCAGGAAGACTCCCAGCGGGACCAGCAGTCCGAGCGAGCCGATCACTACGAAGACCGCCAGTGACGCGATCTGCTGCCCGACCGGAAGCCCGGCCGAAGCGATCGAGGCGCCTGCGGCGATGGTCAGCGGGGCGTTCTTGGCATTGAGCGCGGCCAGTGCCACTGCAAGCGCGAAGACCTTCAGCGGCGTGAGCCGGTCGAGCGTGGCCATCCACTTCGGCAGCTGCGCCTGCGAGGCATCCTTCGGGCGCCGACGCCACTGCCAAAGGCCGAAGAGGGCGAGCAGCACTCCCAGGGCAAGCTTGAGGCCGCCCACCCAACTGGCCGGCTGACTGTTGGCGGAGGTGCCGCCCGGACCGACGATCGCCAGCACTACCCCGCCCAGCGCCGAGAGCCCGAGAACCCAGCCGGCGGCGAACAGTAACCCGTTGAGCCGTCCCCGAGGTGTGGCGAGTACGAGAATCATCGCGATGATCGGGAGCGGGCTGACGGCGACGGCGGCCGCGAAACCCAGGACATCACCGAGAACTTGACCCATGGCGGCCTCCAGTAGGGGATCAGTGCGATCGGACTGGACAGGGCTCGGCAGGAGTCGACCCGGCAGCCCGTACGGAGAGCCGCCTGACTGCCCTGGCCGGAGCACGGGGCCACAGAACCTTCGGACATCTCCACACACATCGTCGACCGAACATCGCCCAGCCGCGCGATGCGGGCGCCCAAGGGGTGAGCCGCGCCGGACCACCGCGCGGCGGTCGGCCTCGCCCGCGGCGCTGCCGTCCAGGGCCTGCCGCCGGATGCACCGCCCTGCGGGGGCCTCGATGGTGAGGACACGATGGCGCAAGACGGGGAGGACGGAGTGGATCCGGGCAACTTGGGCCATGTCGAAATCCACCGTCACCGTCTCCTGTGCGGTGCGGGCCTCGCCCAGGACGGTTCCCCAGGGGGCGATGACCATGCTGTGTCCGGCCTGCCGCATCCCGCCATGGGCACCCGCCGCGCAACAGGCCAGGAGGAAGACCTGCTCCTCCAGGGCCCTCGTGCGAGTGAGGAGCTGCCCATGGCTGAGACGAGCCGCGGGCCATGCGGCGGGCACCACGATCAGCTCCGCGCCCGCATGGAGCGGGCCCCGGAAATGGAGCGGGCCCCGGAAAAGGACCCGCGCTCCCCCATAGGCTTCACCGAGGCCGATGGGGGAGCCCTCACGCCCGAGCGCCACTGTGCGGGACGCTGCTCGCCGCTCCTGACCGGCGAGCAGCACGCTGCGGGTAACCGCACGGTGCCGTCATCCCGTGCAGCCCTGTACGGCGCCCTGCGGGCGGCAGTTGTTGGGCACGTTGCCGGAGAAGCCCGTGGCGAGCGCGGTCACGGTGCTGCCGGGCTCCTCGTAGATGCCTCCGCCCAGGGCCGCGTTGGACGTGTTGCCCGTGACGCTGCCGCCGGCGAGGGTGGCCTGCCCCGCGAAGTTGGCGAGGCCGCCGCCCTGGAACTGGGCGGTATTGCCGCTGAGCGTGGTGTAGTTGACGAGCAGCGTCCCGGAATTGGAGATGCCACCGCCGCCGTGTGCGGTGGCCTTGTTGCCGCTGACCGTCGTCAGGTCGAGACTCGCGGTGGCACCGGCCGCGTTCTCGATACCGCCACCGTCCGAGTTGGCCTCGTTGTTCCTGATGGCCCCGAGCCTTACGTTGAGGGTGCCGTGGTTGCTGATACCGGCACCGCTCGCGTCGACGAGCTTTCCATTCCTGACCGTGATGTTGTTCAGTGACAGCTTGCCGCCCGATTCCACCGTGAAGATACGGAAGTTCGCGGACGCTGACGTGGACCGCTCGATCGTCGCGCCGGGGTACGCACTGACCGTGACATCGCCGGTGATCTCCGGCAGTCCGTCCGGAGAGATCGGATCCGACTCCGACGGATCCACGTCGGTCAGGGTGTAGACGCAGTTCGAGGCGAGGACGATATCCCCTCGACCGGCTGTATTGGCATTGTTGATCGCGGTTCTGAGAAGGGCTACGCGATTGCTGCTGCAGGGCACGACGGTGGATTGGGCCTGGGCTTGCGTTGCGGGGACAAGGGCCAGGCACAGGCCCGCGGCGGCGCTCATTCCGCTGAGGCGCAGGATGGAGGTCATGGTCTCTCCTCGACGTGAGTGACGGTGGACTCGCCGCCCCCGACGTTCAGTGGCCGTCAGCCACGCGAGGTGCTCGGGGCAGCCCCACCAGCCAAACCGCGAGTCAAACCACCACGCGACACGGACTGCTCCGACCGGACGCGGGATTCACCCCTCGACGGGGCACACCCCACCGGCGCACTAGTGCCCCGGCAGGCAACGTTTGCCCGTCAAGGAGCGGCGTCCGGTGCGTGCTCTGGGGGTCCCCCCGGCCGAAGGCTGGGGGAGTGCCGGCCGGAAGTCCTCGTACTGGACGTACTTGGGCTTTCGGCCGGTGCGGCGAGTGGGGGCACCTCCCACGCCCTTAAGGCAGTGGGGGAGCGTGCCGGGCGTCGCGACGGGGCGAACGTTGCCTGCTGGGGCACTAGTTTGCGAGCATGTGCGTCTCCATGGATCAGGCCGAGTTCTCCGGTACCACCCTGTACGGCGGGCGCCTGCGGCATCCCGTGCACGGCTTGATTCACGTGCTGGGCTACCAGAACACCGCGGTGAATCTGGCCGACGGGCCCAATGCCATGGTGCTGCACCTGCCGACATACCGGATGGGGCCGGGCAACTTCCTGTCCCTCGGGACCAGTTCGGACGTTCTCGAGCGAATGGTGGAAGCCGTGCGACCCGTCGCGGTGGCGGCAGCCGGCGGTATGGACTGGATGGAGTGGGATGCCACCCCGGAGGTTCAGGTCTTCGAGCACGACATCTATACGGTGCTGCTCGCTCATACTCCGACCGCGCTGCCGATGGCCCTCGCGGAGGTGCCCGAGCACGAGCGGCCCCGGCTGAGTGAGCCGCTGCTGCGGTTCTACGAGGAGCGGTATCCGGGGCGTGCGCTCGCCGTGTGCTGCTTCGACAACGCGCAGGCCGCGCAGGCCGAACCGCTGTTGATGTGGTACCCGCCCATCGACGCGGACGTGCTGACGCTGCCGGCCCTGGACTGCCATACGGGAGATGTTCCCGCCCTCAACTCCGAGGTCCCGGTGGATCACTGGGTGCTGCTCGGCACGGACGAGGCGCCGGAGAAGTGGGGCTTTCCCGTCGACTATGGCGAGGACATGCGCCACGACCTGCGGCAGTTCCTTCCCGGTGCGGTGGTCGGGCGGTACTTCGACGGCACTCTGCCCAACGGGGACTTCTGCATCAGGCACGAGGACCTGCTCGCCGGCGATCCCGATGGCCTTCCCGGCCTGGATCTCCTCACGAGGACCGCGCTCTGATCGTTCAGTCGTCGCCGCTTCCGTACGGTCGGGTCAGTATCTCCAGGTTGTGGCCGTTCGGATCGTCGAAGTAGGTGCCGCGGCCGCCGTCATTGGTGTTGATCTCGTTGACACGGCGGTGGGCCGGGTCCGCCCAGTAGGTGAGGCCGGCCGCCCTGATGCGGGCGAAGATCTTGTCGAAGTCCTCGTCCGAGACGAGGAAGGCGTAGTGCTGCGGGGTGATCGTCGCGCTCGTGTCCATGTAGTCGAGGGTGACGCCGTTGGGGATCGGGACCGGGATGAACGGGCCGTACTGCGGGCTCACCTGGAGGCCCAGGATGTCCGCGAGGAACTGGGCCGAGGCCTTCTTGTCGTGGGCGGCGACGATCGTGTGGTTCAACTCGACGGACATCGCGATGACCTCCCCGTGCGTGCCTGTACGTCGTTGTGTGCCTCGTGATTCCTTCTCCGTCCTTCCACAGTAGGCATCCCGGCTCCCTGGTCCCAGACCCCTCCAGGAAAGCAAGGCAAGCCTTCCCTTAGTTATGGATCGGAGTCCTCGCGAGATGGGAGCCGGGAGCGCCGAGGACGGGGAGTTCCCGCGGAGCGTGGGACATTGGCCGGGAGCGTGCTCGCCGGACCGCTGTGGAAGTCGATGCGGGCCGTCGAGGCCGGGCACGCGGTGAAGGTCGACGACGGCCCCTGGTGCCTCAACGCCGGTCCGACCGCCGCACGGCTGGTCGTACGACGGCTCGCGGACACCCTCGGCAAGTGATACGTCACACGTGAGACGTCATACGTCTGCCACGGGCCGTACGTCCATCACAGGACGTACGGCCTGGCTGGTCGTCGCCCTCCCGCTCGCCGTCACCGCCGCGGCCCTCACGGTCCCCCGGATCCCCGAGTCCTACGACGGGAACGCCGAGGGCGTCGACCGGCCGTACGACCCGTCGGCGCCCTCTGTGCACAGGAACCAGCGCTCAGGAACCAGCGCTCAAGAACTAGATCGTGGCGGTGTCGATCACGAAGCGGTAGCGCACGTCGCTCGCCAGTACGCGCTCGTACGCGTCGTTGATCTCGGAGGCGCTGATCAGCTCGATCTCGGCGCCGAAGCCGTGCTCGGCGCAGAAGTCGAGCATCTCCTGGGTTTCCCGGATGCCGCCGATGCCGGAGCCCGCGAGGGTCTTGCGGCCGCCGATCACCGAGAAGAGGTTGAGCTTGACGGGCTCCTCGGGCGCGCCCACGTTCACGAAGGCGCCGTCGGTCTTGAGGAGGGACAGGTAGGCGTCCAGGTCCAGTGGGGCCGAGACCGTGGACAGGATCAGATCGAAGGTGCCGCGCAGTTCCTGGAAGGTCTTCGGGTCGCTGGTGGCGTAGTAGTGGTCGGCGCCCAGCTTCAGTCCGTCGTCCTTCTTGCGGAGCGACTGGGAGAGGACCGTGACCTCGGCGCCCAGCGCGTGCGCGATCTTGACGCCCATGTGGCCGAGGCCGCCCATGCCGAGGACGGCGACCTTCTTGCCGGGGCCGGCGTTCCAGTGCTTGAGCGGGGAGTACGTGGTGATGCCGGCGCAGAGCAGCGGCGCGGCCTCGTCGAGGGAGATGCCGTCGGGGATGCGGACGGTGAAGTTCTCGTCCACGACGATCTTCTCGGAGTAGCCGCCGTAGGTGGGTTCGCCGTCCTTGCCGACGGCGTTGTACGTGCCCACGTTGCCCTTGAGGCAGTACTGCTCCAGGCCCGCCTCGCAGTTCTCGCACTCGCGGCAGGAGTCGACCATGCAGCCGACGCCCACGCGGTCGCCGACCTTGAACTTGGTGACACCGGAGCCGACCTCGGAGACGATGCCGGCGATCTCGTGGCCCGGCACCATCGGGAAGATCGCCTCGCCCCAGCCCTCACGGGCCTGGTGGATGTCGGAGTGGCAGATACCGGCGAACTTGATGTCGATCAGGACGTCGAACTCGCCGACCTCGCGACGCTCGATGGTGGTGCGCTCCAGCGGAGCCTTGGCGGCGGGGGCGGCGTACGCAGCAACAGTGGTCATGCCGGGGTTCTCCTAAGGAGTGGTCTGTCCTGTGCCCGGCTGCCTTCCGTCGGGCACGCGATCCAGCTTGCCCCGGCTCACAGCTTTCACCCAGGCCACAGTTCTGCGTACGTCCGCTGGTCCTACTACTGGCGGGGTCAGGCTTCTCTGCGTACGACCGTGAATACTGGACGTATGGATGAACATCCCTCTCCGGGTCCCGCGGGCGGAATGGGGCAGTCGCTGGACCGGCGTGCCGAGCTCAGCGAGTTCCTGCGCACCCGCCGGGCCCGGCTGAAGCCGGAGGACGTCGGGCTGCCGGACTTCGGCCGACACCGTCGGGTGCCCGGGCTGCGCCGCGAGGAGCTGGCACAGCTGGCCGGGGTGTCCGTCGCCTACTACACGCGCCTGGAGCAGGGAAACGGGCGCAACGTGTCGCCCGAGGTGCTCGACGCGATCGCCCGCGCGCTGCGGCTCTCCGACGCCGAGCACGCGCATCTGACCCACCTCGCGAAGCCCAAGCAGCACAAGAAGAAGCAGACGGCTCGGCCGCAGCAGGTGCGGGGGGCCTTGCGGCAACTGCTCGACACGTTGGACGGCGTCCCGGCGTACATCACCGGGCGGCGCTCGGACATCCTCGTCTGGAACCGGATGGCCGCGGCCGTGTTCGGGGACTGGTCGGAGCTGCCGCCGCAGGAGCGGAACTGGGCACGGATGGTGTTCCTGAAGCCCGAGTACCGCGATCTGTTCGTCGAGTGGGAGCAGAAGGCGATCGACATCGTCTGTCTTCTGCGCATGGACGCGGGCTGTCATCCTGACGATCCGCAGCTCTCGGCCCTGGTCGGCGAGCTCTCCGTGAAGAGCGAGGACTTTCGGCGGCTGTGGGCCACGCACGATGTCAAGGAGAAGACCTACGGCGTGAAGCGGCTGCGGCATCCGCTGGTGGGTGACCTGGCGTTGCAGTTCGAGTCGTTCCGGTTGTCGGGCGACGGTGAGCAGGTACTGATCACGTATCACGCGGAGCCGGGGTCCGCCTCGGCGGAGGCGCTGCGCCTGCTGGCGTCCTGGGGCACGGACGCGACCCGCGCGGGCGCCGCGACCCCACCGTAGGCTTTTCGCCCCTCCGCCCCTGCCCGACCCGTACCCGGGGCTGCGCCCCGGACCTCGTTCGCGCAGTTCCCCGCGTCGCCGAAAAGGGCGCGGGGAACTGCGCGAACCCACCCTCACCCCTGGTACGGCGGGGCCGCCCCCCATGTCCACTTCGGGATCGGCTGCTCCCCCGGAGGCACCGCGTCCGGCCCCGAGAAGTACACGGCCAGCCGCGTCCCCCACTCCGCGTACGCGACGAACGCCGAGCGGAACTCGGCATCGGTCGGCAGCCCCGCGTCGTCCGCCGCGTCCTGGAGGAGGTTCACCCAGCGGCGCCGCTGGGGCTCCGTGATCCCCTTGCCCAGGTGCTTGGCGACCATGTGGCCGTGCCCGCCCTGGGTTTCGGAGTACGCCGGCGGGCCGCCGAAGACCTCGCCGAGCCAGAGGGCGACATGCGCGGCGTGCTCGGGGGCGAGGTCCGCGAACAGCGGCGCGAGGAGGTCGTCCTTGACGACCTTGTCGTAGAAGACCTCCGTCAGTCGTGTGAAGGCCTCGGCGCCCCCCGCCCAGGCATAGAGCGTGGGTACGGACGCGCCCGTGCCCCGCACCGTTGTCGGCTTGTAGTGGCGCATCTCCTCGATGTTGCCGATGTAGGGGCGGATCTCGGCGAGGAAGTCGGGGAAGAGCTCGGACTTGCGGAAGCCCTCGACGTGGTCCTCGGTCGACGTCCATGTGATCCGCAGGATGAAGTGCTCGAAGTCCTCCTCGCAGCGCGTCAGTTCGTAGTCGACGCACTGCGGGGCCGCGGCCAGCTGGGCGGCGGCCCGGGTGTAGGCGGCCAGGAACTCCGCCGACTGCTGCTCGGGAATCCGGTACCGGATGTATTCGACAGTCGAAACGGTCATGCCCCCACACAAACACGGAAGGCCCGCCGGAAGCGCTCCTTCCGACGGGCCGTCCGGTCGTGTCAGCGGTCAGCGAAACCCGGCCGCCGACACCTCACGCCTCACTTGCCGTAGTACGCGTTGTAGATCGAGATCGTCGACTTGTTCCCCTTCTTGTCGGCGATCTTGGCGTGGAACGAGATGCCCTTGCCCTTCGCCGGATTCTTGAAGGTGATCTTGCCGTTTCTGACGTCCAGCTTGGTCCACGTCTGGCCGTAGTCGTACGAGACGTACACGGACAGCGACTGGAGGTTGGAGCCCGCGGCCGCGCCCTGGACGGTGACCGGGATGGTGACCTTCCGGTCGGCAGCACCACGGCTGTCCAGACCGAGGGATGCGCCGAAGCGGGCCGTGGAGACCGGCAGCTTCGCCGTGTCGACCTTCTTGGAGCGGAACGTCCAGCTCGCGTCGATCCGCGTGGAGGCCGCGGCCACCTTCACGGAACGCTTGATGGACGTGGTCAGCTTGTAGGCCGCGTCCGCGTCCGGCACCTTGAACTGGCCGCTGCCGTCCAGCGGATCGTCGGTCTCGGCGACCTTGGTGCCGTTGCGGTACAGGGTCGTCCTGACCGAGGTGTAGAGCGAGGCCCCGGCGTGCGACTGGCCGTCGGCGAACATCGGCAGATAGCCGCTGAGGTACTTGCCGTCGCGGTAGACGCCGTACAGACCGCCGATCTTCGGGCCGAAGACGCCGGTGTTGAACGTCTTCGTGTAGCTGTTGCCCGCCTTGAAGGTCTGCGGGTCGCCCAGGGTGTAGAAGGCCTCGCTGATCGGGAAGCCCTCGGCGTCCTTGCCGCCGTACTGCTCGAAGTCGAGCCCCCACTGGACATGGTCACCGGTGGAGACGTGCAGCGTGCGCGTGCCCGGCAGCTTCTGCTCGACGGCGGTCCCGAAGGAGAAGTCGGCGGGCAGGAACCCGTACGCGGTAACCGCACCCGTCTTGCCGGAGGACGCCGCCCCCAGGTTCGTCCTCACCGTGGCCAGGTCGCTCGCCTTGTAGTGCTTGACGTGCGCGCCCTGCAGCTTGGTGACCTTGCTGCCGGTGAACACGTCGTACTCGGTGTTCTCGCCCTTGGTCCACGTACCCGACCAGCTCTGGGACAGACCGGAGGAGACCGCCGGGCCGATGTGGCCGACCCGCAGGTCCTGGAAGGACTCCAGGCCCAGGCCGACGCCGACGCCCGCCGGGTCGAACATGTACGAGACCATCGCGGACACCGGCTTGGCCTGGGCGTCCGGCACCGTGATGTCGGCAGCCTTGGCCGTGCGCTGGTCGACGGTCACCGTGGTGTTCCTGGTGACGCTCAGCCTGGGCTGGACCAGCCAGTCCACGCCGCCCTCGATGGTCGTGAGGTCCTTCACCAGCTGGGAGTCGAGGATGTAGGTGCCCTTGGGCACGCGGATGGTTTCCGTGGCCCCGGTGCCCTGCGAGAAGAAGTCCCGCCCGTTGGCCAGGCCCGAGTAGGCGTAGAGGTCGGTGAGGTGGATGGGCTGCTGCCCGTCACGCACGAGGTACTTCACCTTGACGTCGTACGACTCCACCTCGCGCTGCACCGCGGCCGCGGTCCGCACCGACTGGCCGCCGCCCGTGGCCGTCACGTACGCCGAGTACGCGCCGTTCGTGGTGCCGCCCAGCTTGGTGTTGACGGTGACGTCCACCGAGGCCTTGCCGCCCGCCGGGACCTTGACCGTCTTCGACGCGAGCGTGAAGAAGCCCGAAGGAGCCGCCTGGCCCTTGGGGTTGGTGGCGGTCGCCGAGAGGGTCAGGGTGACGTCGGTCTTGCCGAGGTTGCGGTAGGTGAGCTGCTTGGTCACCGGCTTGTCGTCGGTGTGCGGCCACTGCTGGACGCCGAAGCTCACCGAGTTCGGGTCGGCGACCACGGACTGCTTGATCGCCTTGTCGACGGCGATACGGCCCGAACCCTGCTGGAACGGCGTGTACTTGCCACCCTTGGCGGAGCCGGTCAGCGCGCCCTTGAGCTCGGCGAACGTCCAGTCCGGGTGCTCCTGCTTGAGGATTGCCGCCGCGCCCGCGACATGCGGGGTCGCCATCGACGTACCGGAGATCGTCAGATAGCCCGGGGGCTTCTCACCGACCTCCTTGTCGATGAGACTGCCCGGAGCCGCGGCCGCCGTGATGTTGACGCCGGGGGCGGTCACGTCGGGCTTGATGGCGCCGTCGAGGCCGGGACCGCGGCTGGAGAAGGACGCCAGCTTGTCGTTGTCGTCGACGGCGCCGACGGTGAGCGCGTCGGCCGCGCTGCCCGGGGAGCCGATGGTCTGCTCGCCGAAGTCGCCGTCGTTGCCGGCGGCGATCGCGAAGAGGATGCCCTTCTGCTCGGAGAGCTTGTTGACCTCGGCTTCGAGCGGGTCGATCTCGGGGGTGTCGCCACCGCCCAGGCTGAGGTTGACGACGTCGGCGCCCTGGTCGGCGGCCCACTCCATGCCCGCGATGATGCTGGAGTCGTCTCCGTAGCCGTCGTCGCTGAGGACCTTGCCGTTGAGGATCTTCGCGCCGGGCGCGACACCCTTGTACTTGCCGTTCGACTTGGCGCCGGTGCCCGCCGCGATCGAGGCGACATGCGTGCCATGGCCGAACTTGTCGGTCGCGTCGGCGGAGGTGGAGAAGTTCTTGGCCGCGATCACCTGGTCCTTGAGGTCCGGGTGGGTCGAGTCGACGCCCGTATCCAGAACGGCGATCTCGACGCCCTTGCCGTCGTAGCCGGCCGCCCACGCCTTCGGGGCGCCGATCTGCGGCACCGACTTGTCCAGGCTCGCCTTGCGGACGCCGTCCAGCCAGACGTGCGCGATGCCGGAGGCCGCGCTGCCGCCGTTGGTGACCGCCGACCAGAGCTGAGCCGCGTCCTGCTTCGGCGTCAGCACCGCGTCCGCGTTCAGAGACTTCAGGGTCCGGCGGAGCGTACCCGCCTCGCGGACGTCGGCCTTGGCGGCGGTCGCGGCTCCCTTGTAACCGACGATCAGCTTCAGGCCCTGCTTCTGGGCCTTGCGCGTGGCCGCCTTGTTCAACTCGGTGACATCGAAGAGCCGCTGGTCGAGCTTGCCGCCGGCTATCAGACGCTGGGCGTCGGCCGGCACCACGAGCGTATGACCGTCCGCCTTGCGGATCGACACGGGTATGTGGGCGCGGCCCTTGGCCCGTTCGAAGCCGACGACGCGGCCCTTGGCGTCGACGGCCACCCGGTCGCCGGTGATCAGCGTGATGTGGTGCCGGGCCGCGAGTCCGGCCCTGGACGCGCTGCTCGCGTGCTCCTGCTTCGCGGACGCCGGGCTGGTCATTCCCGCCGCCAGAGCCACGGCGGCCGCCGTGGCGATGGTCGCCGCGCACGCTCTTTTCACTTGTCTGCGCAAGTCTCCCCCTGGAGATGAGGTCCGGGCGAATTCCCCATTCGTCCGGCCGGGGGACGTCCCGTACGCATGCGCGTGCACCCCCCGGAAAGCGCAAGTATGCCCGGGGGGTGATCGGCCGCTCAATAGAGAGGGAGCCATGAAGAGTTGACGGACTTGTTCCGCCGGGCTCCCGCACTCCCCCCTTTGTGCTTCCTCATGCTCCGGCGTTCTCCTTGACCGTGATCCGGCCCTTGCGGATCGTCGCAAGCCGCGGGGCCTTCTTCGCGATCGCGGAGTCGTGGGTGACCATGATGAAAGTGAGCCCGTGCTCCTTCCACATGGCTTCCAGTACGTCCATGATCTCGTCGCGCATGGATTCGTCGAGGTTTCCGGTGGGTTCGTCGGCGAGCAGCACCTTCGGCTGCTTGACCAGGGCGCGGGCGATGGCGACGCGCTGCTGCTGGCCTCCGGACAGCTCGGCGGGCAGATGCCCGAGCCGCTCGGCCAGTCCCACCGACTCCAGTGCCGCGGCGGCCCGTTCGCGCCGTTCCTTCGTCTTCGCACCGAGGGGTACGAGGGCGGTCTCCACGTTCTCCTGGGCGGTGAGCGTGGGAATCAGGTTGAAGCTTTGAAAGACGAAGCCGATGTTCTCGCTGCGCACCTTGGTGAGCCTCGCCTCGGACAGTTTCGCCATGTCCGTGCCGTCGAGTTCGACACTGCCCGCGGTGGGGCGGTCGAGCCCGCCGAGCATCTGAAGAAGGGTGGACTTTCCGCCACCGGTGGGGCCCTGGATGACGAGCCGGTCGCCGTCCCCGATGGTCAGATCGATACCGGCGAGCGCGTCGACCGTTTCCTTGCCCCGCACATAGCGCTTGGTGACGCCTCTGAGTTCGTACATGGTGCAACTCCTGGGATACGTAAGTACGACACCCCCTCAGGGGGGCGCGGGGCTTATTCGACGCGGCGCAGGGCGTCCGCGGGCCGCAGCCGGGAGGCGCGCCAGCCGCCGAAGGCGCCGGCGATCAGACCGCCGGTGACGGCGAGGGCGACCGCGACGACGATGGTGTCGAGGCTGACGGGGGCGGTGAGCGCGACGTCGAGGGCCTTGGAAGCGGTCTGCCGGGCGGGACCGCCGAAGCCACCGGCACCGCCGCCGGGACCGCCGCCCGGGCCACCGCCCGAACTCCCCACCTGTGCCTGCAGGGTGGGGCTGATCTCGGTGACGGCATAGGCGCCCGCGAGGCCGAGCGCGATACCGAGGGCGCCGCCGACCAGACCGTTGACGACGGCCTCACCGACGACCTGACGGGTCACCCGGCCCGACTTCCAGCCGAGCGCCTTGAGAGTGCCGAACTCGCGCACCCGGCGGGAGACGGCCGAGGAGGTCAGCAGACCCGCGACCAGGAACGCGGCCACGAGCACCGCGATGGAAAGCCACTTGCCGACGTTCGAAGCGAGGCTGGAGGCGGTCGACAGGGAACCGGAGACGGTGTCGGCGAGGTCGGCGGAGGTGGTGACCGTCGTACCCGAGATGTTCTTCTGGATGGTGCTCTTGACGCTGCTGATCTGCTGCGAGTCGGACGCCTTGACGTAGATCGTGGTGACCTTGTCCTTGGAGTCGCTGAGCGTCTGCGCCTGCTTGAGCGGGATGTAGAGGTTGGCCGCCGCGTCACCGCTGTCCGGCGTCGCGATGCCGATGACCTTGTACTTGACGCTCTTGATGGTGACCGTGCTGCCGAGCTTGAGCTTCTTCTCCTTGGCGTACGACTTGTCGGCGACGACGACCTTGGCGTCGGTCTCGGACGTCTTGAACGTACGACCGCTGCTGATCTTCGACGAGGTCAGCGGGCCCAGGGCCGGCTTGGTGACGTCGGTGCCGTAGACCGAGTAGTTGTTGACGTCGAAGTCGGCGCCGCCGCCCTTGATGGTGCCCTGGGGCGAGGGCTGGGCGCCGCCGCGGCCGCCCTGCTGGTTGCCGCCGTTCTGGTTCTGCTGGAACTGACCCCGGGTGAACTGACCGTTGACGCGGATGACCTGGAGGCTCAGTCCGCCGACGGAGTCCGCGACGCCCTTCTGGGAGTCGACCTTGGAGACCGTCGAGGCTGCCAGGGTCTGGAAGCCCTGGACCATGACGCGGTCGCTGCTCTGCTCCTTGTCGGAGCCGTTGTCCTGGGCGTCGAAGTTGAAGCGAGGGCGGTCGCTGCTGCTCGACGTGGGCGCCGCCGCCTTGGTGACCGTCATGTCCGTACCCAGCCCGTACAGCGACTGGAGGACCTTGCCCTGGGCCTTCTCCATGCCCGAGGACACGGAGCTGACCACGATGACCAGGGCGATGCCCAGGGCGAGTCCGGAGGCGACGACGAGGGCCGCCTTTCTGCGGCGGCGCAGTTCGCGCCTCAGGTAGGTGAAGAACATGGGCCGCAAGCTAGGTACGGCGCGTGATGAAGGGATAAGGCCGAAATAAGAGAACGATGAGAAGGCTGTGGCGGGCGGCGAATTCACCTGTGCGCCACCGAGGAACGCTGTGCGCCCGCCAAGACGAACGGCCCGCGCTCCTGGTGGAGTGCGGGCCGTCGTGTGGAGGGTGGGTCAGACTGCCGAACCGGCCTTCCAGGCCGCCCAGCCCAGGTTCCAGCCGTTGAGACCGTTGTCCGGAGCGATCGTCTTGTCGCCGGTGTTCTTGACGACCACGACGTCACCGATCAGCGAGTGGTTGTAGAACCACGAGGCGGGCGTGTTCGGGTCGCCCGCGCCCTTGGTGTCGGACAGGCCGACACAGCCGTGGCTGGTGTTCACCGCGCCGAAGATGGACTTGGCGCCCCAGTAGTTGCCGTGGATGAAGGTGCCGGAGTTCGACAGACGCATGGCGTGCGGCACGTCCTTGATGTCGTACTCGCCCTTGCCGTCGTCGTTCGTGAAGCCGACCGTCGAGCCGTCCATCCGGGTCTCCTTGAACTTCTCGGAGATCACCATCTGGCCCTGGTACGTCGTGTGGTCCGGAGCGCCCGCGGAGATCGGGATGGTCTTGATGACCTTGCCGTCCTGGGTGACCTTCATCGTCTTGGTCTGGGCGTCGACGATGGAGACCTGGTTGCGGCCGATCTTGAAGGTGACCGTCTTCTGCTGCACGCCGTACACGCCGCTCGCGCCCTCGACGCCGTCGAGGTTCAGCTTGAGGGTGACGGTGGAGCCGCCGGTCCAGTAGTTCTCGGGGCGGAAGTCCAGGCGGTTGGCGTTGAACCAGTGCCCGACGACCTCCTGGCCGCTGCTGGAGGAGACGGTGATCCCCTTCTGCACCGCGGCCTTGTTCGTGATCGCCTTGTCGAAGTTGATCGACACCGGCATGCCGACGCCGACGGTGGAGCCGTCCTCCGGCGTGAAGTTGCCTATGAAGCTGTTGGCCGGGGAGACCGTGGTGAACGAGGTGTTCTCATGGGCCGTGCGGCCCGCGGAGTCGGTGGCCTCGGCGGCGATCTTGTACGTGGTGGCCCGCGCGAGCTGGCCGGAGGGCTTCCAGCTCTTCTTGTCGGCGGATATCTGACCGGCGACGGCTGTGCCGGACGCGGTCTGCATCGTGACGGACGTCAGCGTGCCCTTGCTCACTGTGACCGCCGCGCCGTTGTTGATCGAGGCGTTGTCGGAGCCGTCCTTGGGCGTGATCTTGATCTGGGCCTCGGAGGTCTTCTTGGCCGCGGCCTCGTCGACCTTGGCCTGCGACGTGCTGTCGCCGCCGTCCGATGCGCTGGTCTTGTCGCCACCTCCGCTGCACGCAGAGAGCACCAGCACCCCGCCGAGCAGTGCGGACGCGGCCATCAGACCCTTGCGCCGCTTACTGTCCGTCATCACACGCTTCTCCATCGTCGCCGAATCACCAAAAGACACGAGGCCCCGTCGAAACCCTCAACGCTACGGCCGTTTCGTCCCGTTCCACATCCCGCGAAGGTGTGGGGCACACCACGTCCGGACAAGTGGACCGCGTGGTGCGGAGGTGGCCAGTGCGTCTGCTGAGACGACGAAACCCCGGACGGCGGTTGCCGCCCGGGGTCACGTTTTCCCCAAGCCGCGTCAGCCGACTGCGTCTTCTTCGTCGTCCTCGGCAGCATCATCCTCGTCGAGGTCCCAATCCGGCGAATCGGGGTCGTAGTCGATGGGCTCGCTGCTCCAGGAGGCCTGGGCGAGGTCGATCCCCGGCACCTGGCTGACCAGGTCGAACGGATCCACCAGATACGCGAGGGCCTCGGCGGTGTCTTCCGTCACTGCGCTCTCGGCGTGCGTGCGCTCGTCGGCCGGCATGCCGGCGTCGTCGGCGATCCGGCGCAGCGCGGACTTGGTGACGGCGTCGGCGTCGTCGACTTCCAGCACCAGTTCGACACGAAGCCGCACAAACTGTGATGTCTCAGGAGTACTCATGGGACGGAGCGTACGACCCATGGGTTGCTCGACTTTCCCACGACCCGCGCCTTTCATTAGCATCGCCCCACACGGCCAATTCGCCAGCGCCACAAGGGGATCGATATTTCGTGTCCGCCGCACGTCGATCGTTGTTGACCGCCACCGCCGCGGGGACCCTCCTGGGGGCCCTGTGGTTCGTCCCGTCCGCCAACGCGAGCCAGGACGAACCCACTCCGAGCGTCTCGGCGTCAACCTCCGCGACGACCACCACCAACGCGGTGCAGATGTCCACGGAGTCCGGCGAGGAGCACGCCCAGCTCGCCGACACCGGAAGCGTCGACACGACGCCGTACATCGTCGGCGGCACGCTCTTCCTCGGCCTGGGCGCCGGATTCATCACCTATTCGGTGCGCCGCGAGCGCACGATGGCCTACTGAGCACGGTGCTCCGGCCCGGACAATCCACGGGGAATCCATGCGAGACCTGACCGAGCTGACCGACGTCGAGGAACCTGCCTGGCCGGTGCTGTCCGAGGCACTCGACACCAGCGGAGTGTCCATGGACGTGCTGCCCGGCGACCCGGGACAGGGCCGCTCCACCCTGCTCCAACTACAGGTCACCGCGCGGTCCTGGCTCGGCGGGATGGTGCTCAACTGCGGTGGGGTGGTGCTGGACAGCGGGTGGCTACGGATCTACGGGAGCCCGGGCGCCGGTGTATCCACGGGGCTGCCGGGGGCGTCCACGCACCTGCCGAGCCTCGCCGAGGTCAACGCATTCCCCGCGCGGTTCGATCCCGCCTGGCGGCCCTTCAACGGGCTCGTCGTCGGCCACGACGTGCTGGGCGGGGTCTTCGTCATGAACGGGCCCGACCCGGAGGCGGCGGGCCGGCCCGGACGTCCCGGCGAGATCGTGTACTTCGCGCCGGACTCCCTGCGCTGGGAGTCCCTCGAAGTGGGCCACGGAGCCTGGCTCCACTGGCTCCTCAGCGAGGGCACGGACCACTTCTACGACACACTGCGGTGGCCCGGCTGGCGCGCCGAGTCCGGAGCGCTGACCGGACGGCAGGGGCTGTCCGTCGTGCCCTTCCTCTGGTCGGCCGAGGCCCGCCGGGACCTGCACTCGACCAGCCGCCGCGCCGTGCCGCTGGCCGAAATCCTCAGCCTGCACCGGGACTTCGCCCTGAAGCTCGACTCCGTCGATCCGGGGTTCCTGGGCAACTTGTGATGCCCAGGGGGCGACGGGACGTCCCCCATCCGCAGTCGGTTCATGGCTGGTCGTGTTCACGCGGCGGAGCCGCAGATGTCGCGGCCCCGCGCGCCCTACGATGCGCGGCCCCGCGCCCCTGACGGGGCGCGGTTCACCGGATGCGCTCAGGCCGCCCTGCGTCCGCCGCCCTGTCCGCCACGCTCCGTGCGGCGCTGCGGGGCACGCCCGCGCCCGCCCGTGTCGTCACGGCGACCGGCAGCACCACCGGCACTGCCGCTACGGCGACCGGTGGCCGTGCCACCCGCCGTGCCCGCCGCGGGCCGAGCACCACGGCGCGGCGGGCGGCCCTGGGCCTCCGTACCCGCGCCCGTGCCGGACGGCCGCCGGGCCCCGCCCCCGGCCCCACGCCGGGAGTTGGACCGCTGCTTCGGCTGCTCGGCGGGCTGCGGCACCTCGATGACCACCGGCACGCCGGAGGGCTCACGTGCGCCGGTGAGGCGGGCCAGCTCCTCGTCGCTGGACTTGATACGGGCGGTGCGCGGGCTGATGCCGGCGTCCGCCATCAGACGGGTCATCTCCCGCTTCTGCTCGGGCAGTACGAGGGTGACGACGCTGCCGGACTCCCCGGCACGGGCCGTACGGCCGCCGCGGTGCAGATAGTCCTTGTGGTCAGTCGGCGGATCGACGTTGACGACCAGGTCCAGGTCGTCGATGTGGATGCCGCGGGCGGCCACGTTGGTGGCGACGAGCGCGGTTACCTGACCGTTCTTGAACCGGTCGAGGGTGCGGTTGCGCTGCGGCTGGCTGCGCCCGCCGTGCAGCGCGGACGCCCGTACGCCGCTCGCGAGCAGCCGCTTGGTGAACCGGTCGGCGCCCCGCTTGGTGTCCACGAAGAGGATGACCCGGCCGTCGCGCGCCGCGATCCGCAGGGCGACGGCCTTCTTGTCGGTCTCGTCGGCGACATGCAGCACGTGGTGCTCCATGGTGGTCACAGCACCCGCCGACGGGTCGACGGAGTGCACCACGGGGTCCGTGAGGAACATCCGCACGAGCCGGTCGATGTTCTTGTCCAGCGTCGCCGAGAACAGCAGCCGCTGTCCGTCCGGCTCGACCTGCTGGAGCAGCGCCGTGACCTGCGGCATGAAGCCCATGTCGGCCATCTGGTCGGCCTCGTCGAGCACGGTGATCGCGACCTGGCCCAGCGAGCAGTCGCCCCGCTCGATGAGGTCCTTGAGCCGCCCGGGAGTGGCCACCAGCACCTCGGTGCCGCGGCGCAGCGCACCGGCCTGCCGGCCGATCGACATTCCGCCGACGGCCGTGGCGATGCGCAGGTTGACGGCGGTGGCGTACGGCGTCAGCGCGTCGTTGACCTGCTGCGCGAGCTCACGCGTGGGCACCAGGACGAGGGCGAGCGGAGCCTTGGGCTCGGCCCGGCGGCCCGCGGTGCGCGCCAGCAGGGCGAGCCCGAAGGCGAGCGTCTTGCCGGAGCCGGTGCGGCCCCGGCCGAGAACGTCGCGCCCGGCAAGGGAGTTGGGCAGGGTGGCGCCCTGGATCGGGAAGGGCTCGGTGACGCCCTGGGCGGCGAGGGTCTTGGTCAGCGCGGCCGGCATGTCCAGCGCGTCGAAGGAGTCGACGGCGGGCAGCGCGGGCGTGATCGTTTCGGGCAGCGAGAACTCCTGCGGCGGCGCGACCTTGCGGCCGGCGCCCCGGCCGGTGTTCCGGCCCGCGCTCCTCGCGGAGCCGCCGGTCTTCGCGGAGCCGCCGGTCTGGGCGCCGCGTCCGTTTGCCGGCCGCTTACGGACGGGACGTTCGGATCGAGTCATGCTGGATCTGGATTTCCTTCCTGGGCCCCACGGACTGCACGCACCGCGCTCACCACTCGCATGAGCATTCACAGCACGAGCCGGGACCCGCACCCGAAGGTGCGGGTCCCGGCTCTGGAAAAGCGCGTCCCGAATCAGGCGGGGACGATGTTCTCGGCCTGCAGGCCCTTCTGGCCCTGCGCGACGTCGAACGAGACCTTCTGGCCCTCCAGCAGCTCACGGAAGCCGGAGCTGGCGATGTTGGAGTAGTGGGCGAAGACGTCGGGGCCGCCGCCGTCCTGCTCGATGAAGCCGAAGCCCTTTTCCGAGTTGAACCACTTCACGGTGCCTGTAGCCATTGTTTTCTCCTGAACAGGTAGAGGCCCCATCCGGAGATGCACCGGGAAAAGCCGGAGATGCCGGTAAAACAAAACGCGCCTGCGGAAGATTCCGATCAGGCGCACAAAGTAAATGGGTACCAAAAACGTATCAACGCGACAGTAGCACACCTCGGGCCGCCCTCCGGCACCGAGAGGGGCCGATGTGACGGGGGCCACCGTAGCCGACGGCGACCCCCTCCACGTACGACGGACTGCCGCTAGGCCAGCGGACCCGTCACCGGCTCCACCGCGGTGACCACGTGGCCACCGCGCACGAACGCGTCCGCGGCCTCCAGGTCGGGGGCGAGGAAGCGGTCCGGGCCGGGGCCCTGGACGCCGGCCGCGCGGACGGCCTCGATGACCGCCTGCGACGCCGGGGCAGGGGTCAGGCCCTCGCGCAGTTCGATCGCGCGGGTGGCGGCGTACAGCTCGATCGCGACGATCCGGGTCAGGTTGTCCACGGTCGTACGCAGCTTGCGCGCGGCCGACCAGCCCATGGAGACGTGGTCCTCCTGCATCGCGGAGGACGGGATGGAGTCCGCGGACGCCGGTACGGCGAGCCGCTTCATCTCGCTGACCAGCGCGGCCTGCGTGTACTGGGCGATCATCAGGCCCGAGTCGACACCGGCGTCGTCCGCGAGGAACGGCGGCAGACCGTGCGAACGGTTCTTGTCGAGGAGGCGGTCGGTGCGGCGCTCGGCGATGGAGCCGAGGTCGGCGGCCGCGATGGCGAGGAAGTCGAGGACGTACGCGACCGGGGCGCCGTGGAAGTTGCCGTTCGACTCGACCCGGCCGTCGGGCAGCACTACCGGGTTGTCGACGGCGGAGGCGAGCTCGCGCTCGGCGACCGTACGGGCGTGGGCGAGGGTGTCGCGTCCGGCGCCCGCGACCTGCGGGGCGCAGCGCACTGAGTAGGCGTCCTGGACGCGCGGGGCGCCGTCCTGGTGGTGCCCGGTGAGCTCCGAACCCTTCAGCACCGCCAGCATGTTGGCGGCGCTGGCGCCCTGTCCGGGGTGCGGGCGGATGGCGTGCAGCTCGGGCGCGAGGACCTTGTCCGTCCCGAGGAGGGCTTCGAGGGAGAGGGCAGCGGTCACGTCCGCCGACTTGTAGAGCGTCTCCAGGTCGGCGAGGGCCATGACCAGCATGCCGAGCATGCCGTCGGTGCCGTTGAGGAGGGCGAGGCCTTCCTTCTCGCGCAGTTCGACGGGCGCGATGCCGGCCTCGGCGAGCAGCTCGCCCGCGGGCCGTACGACACCGTCCGGGCCCTCCGCGTCCCCCTCACCCATGAGCGTGAGCGCACAGTGGGACAGCGGCGCCAGGTCGCCGGAGCAGCCGAGCGAGCCGTACTCGTGCACGACCGGGGTGATACCGGCGTTGAGGACGTCCGCCATGGTCTGCGCGACCTCGGGCCGCACGCCCGTGTGCCCCGAGCAGACGGTCTTGAGCCGCAGGAACATCAGCGCGCGGACGACCTCGCGCTCCACGCGCGGGCCCATGCCGGCGGCGTGCGAGCGGACGATGTTGCGCTGCAGCTGGGCGCGCAGCTCCGGGCTGATGTGCCGGGTCGCGAGGGCGCCGAAACCGGTGGAGACGCCGTAGACGGGCTCCGGCTTGGCCGCCAGCGCGTCGACGATCTCGCGGGCCGCGGCAAGGGCCGCCACCGCCTCGTCGGAGAGCTCGATCCGGGCGCCGTGGCGCGCCACGGCGAGAACGTCGGACGCGGTCACCCCGGACGTCCCCACCACCACAGTGTGCATATCCATATTCAGGAGCGTACGCAGTGAATTCGATGATGTCACTAGTGGGTCGTCGGTTTACCCCTTACTTCGACGTACGTCACAACGGGCGCCCGGGAGCGGGGCGCCGGCCAAGGTCACGGACGGGGCTCGTGGCGTCCGCGGAAGCGGCGGCGCTCCCCTTCCGTGGGCGACGGCGCGTCCGCGAGGCGCACGACCGGGTCGTCGGGGCCCTCGCGCCCGGCGACGACGGGCTTCGCCGCGCGCACGGCCTTGGCCCGGTACTGGGCGGCGTCGGCCAGCCGGAACAGCCGCCGCGCCGAGTGCACCGGCCCGATCGGATCCTCGGTCGAGGCGACCCCGCACGCCACTCCTTCCCCCAGCTCCATCTCGGCGGCGCGGCGGCACAGTTCGTCGGCGATACGGACGACCTCGTCCGCCGCCGGGCCCACCGCCAGCAGGCAGAACTCGTCACCGCCGAGACGGGCCGCGAGGGTGCCCGGGAGCATCGCCCCGCACAGGGAGAGCACCGATCCGAACCGCTCCAGGAGCCGGTCGCCGACCGCGTGCCCGCGGGTGTCGTTGACCCGCTTGAGCCCGTTGAGGTCACAGACGACGAGACTGACCACGACCCCGTCGCCCCTGTGCCGCTCGACGGCCTCGTCGAGGCGGACGTCCACGGCACGGCGATTGGCGAGCCCGGTGAGGGCGTCCGTGAACGCCAGCCGCCGAGCCTCCTCCAGACGCTCGGTCTGGGCGATCCCGGCCGCGACGACGGAGGCGAGGACGGTCGCGAAGTCGGCGTCGGCCCGGTCGAAGGCGGGGGCCGCGGCCGGGCGCGCCACATACAGCTCACCCCATGCGCGGCCGTGCAGGACGATCGGCGCGACGACGCAGCAGCCGCGACCGCGGCGGCGCAGGGCGGCGACGCGTTGATGGCAGTACCCGGCGTGGCCGCCCGCCGGGCCGTCCGCCGTCTCCACCCAGGCGTTGGGCCCGCCGCCCCCGGCCCAGCGTTCGTGCAGGAACTCGGTGATCTCCGGGAACTGGTGCACGGGGTAGGCCTCCCCGTCGGGGAACTCGTCCTCGCCCTCGGTCCGCTCGCCCACATTGACGAGCACCCGCAGCCTGCCGAGTTCGCGCTCCCACACCGAGAGCGCGGCGAAGCTTCCGGCCAGCGCGTGACATGCGCCGAGCGCCGCGGCTCGCCACGAGTCGCGCGGGGTGTGTGCCGCCGCCATCCCCTGCGCCAGCGCCACCACGGCCCTCAGCCGTCTGTCCTCACCCATCACCCCAGGCTAGGTAAAACTGCAGCATTTCGGGACATTGATACGGCGAACAGGGGTCCGGGGCGGCGGTTCGGGCGGGTTCTACTCCCCCGGCCACTGCGGCTTGCGCTTCTCGTTGAAGGCGGCGACGCCCTCCGCCCGGTCCCCCGAGAAGGCGACGGACCGCCAGGCGGCGTCCTCGACCTCGAGCCCCGCACGGAGGTCGAGGCCCTGCCCGAGACGCAGCGCACGCTTGGCCGCCCGCAGCCCAACGGGCGAGTTCTGTGCGATGCGCGCGGCAAGCGCGAGGGCTTCCGCCCTGTCCCGCCCCTCGTCCACGAGCTCATCCACCAACCCCAACTCCCGCGCCTCGACCGCCTCCAGCCGCCGCGCCGAGAAGATGAGCTCGGCCGCCCGCGCGGCCCCGACCCGGCGGGGCAGCAGCTGCGTACCGCCCCCTCCGGGGATCACCCCGACGGACACCTCGGGCAGCCCGACGACCGCCGTACGGTCGGCCACGATCAGGTCGCACGACAGCGCCAACTCGAACCCGCCGCCCAGCGCGAATCCGTGCACGGCCGCGACGGTCGGCATCGGCAGCTCCAGGACCCCGGTGTACGCGCCCCGCGCGACCGGGCGCTGCCGCACCAGGTCGGCGTCGGTGAACGAGTTGCGCTCCTTCAGATCGGCGCCGACGCAGAAGGCGCGCTCATGGGTGGAGGTCAGCACGACCACGCGCACGTCGCGGTCGGCGGCGAGCTCCGCGCAGGCACCGGCGATGGAACGGGCCATGTCCGTGGACACGGCGTTCATGGCCTTGGGCCGGTCGAGGGCGAGCTCCGCGACGTACGCGTGCCGCCGTACGACGACGAACTCCCCGAACCGCCGCTCGTCCCCTTGCTCCGCCATGACACCCTCCCGGTTAACGCGGGTTAACAAACCGACGCCCCGATCATCGCAGCCGACGTCGTCCGACGAAAGCCGTCCCCCGCACCCCCGTCTCCCCGTCTCCCCGTTCGAGTGACATCCCGCCCAACTTCCGCCCGCCGCCCCGAATCGGCACATAACCTGCGCACCGCCGGCGTATTCGGGGGACGCGGGCACATTGGGGAGGGACGACCATGACGAACCGAGAGACGACGCAGGTCACCAAGACCCGACCGGAGCCGCGACGCACGCCTCCAACGGCGCGGCCGACGGCTCCCCGGGCGGCCGCCGGCACAGCGGCGCAGCACGCGGCCGACGACAGCGCACCGGTCCGCACCGTCCGAGGGCGGCACCGCAGGCCCCGGCCGCGGCGGGTGGTCTTCGCCGTGGGTGGACTCGCGCTCGCCGCGGGGGTGTTGAGCTTTGTGCGGATGACGCCGGAGTCGGTGATCGGCGGTGGGGGCAGCGCGGAGGCGGAGCCGACAGGGGCGACCGTCACGGACACCGCGGGCAACGCTGTCACCACCGTCGAGGCCGTGCCCTCCGCACACCCCAAGGCCGCCACGGCGACCACCACGATGGGCGCGTCGAGCGCGACGCCCACCGCGGGCGTGAGCGTCGTACCGACACCGTCGCCGACCACGCCCGCGTCGCTCCCGTCACCGCACGGGAGTGCCCCCGCGACCAGCGCACCGGACACCACGGGCATTCCGACCGCCCCGATGACCACACCGCCCCCGGCCGCGACCACTCCGGCGGCTCCGCAGCCCGCCCCGAGTGCGACGACCCATGGTCCGACCCCGCACCCGGATCCCCCGGGCGTGTGTGTGCCGATCGTCGGGATCTGTGTGAACGGTCTGGCGGCGCCGATCGGCCCTCGTTAGGACTCGGCGTCCCGGCGGGCGAGCAGCCAGGGTTCGATCACACCGAGGCCACGGACCGGGCGCTGCCACATCGGCTGGAGGGCGAAGCGGTAGGAGGGCGGTTCCTCGCCCTCCTTCTCCGCCGCGGCAGCGGCCTCCGCGGCGTCCGCCTCGGAGGCGGGCGCGTCCCCGGTGCGGATCAGTTCCTCCGCGAAGGCGCCGTCCACCAGGACAGCGTCACGGGGCGCTATGGACGTGAGGCGGCTCGCCAGGTTCACGGTGGTGCCGAACACGTCACCCATCCGTGTGGTCACCGTGCCGAAGGCGATGCCGACGCGCAGTTCCGGCATCGTCTCGTCGTTCGCCATCGTCTCGATGAGCCGCAGCGCGATCTCGGCGGCGATGCCGGCGTCGTCGGCGGCGTACAGCACCTCGTCGCCGAGCGTCTTGATGAGCCGCCCGCCGTGCGCGGCGACCAGGTCCGCGGCGGTCGTCTCGAAGGCCTCGACGAGTTCGCCGAGTTCCTCCTCCTCCATGCGGCGGGTCAGCCGAGTGAACCCGACGAGGTCGGCGAAACCGACGGCGAGGCGCCGGTCGACCATCTCCTCGTCGTCGGCGGCCTGGATGACGCGGCCGGCCGAGGCGGCGAGCTGGCGCCGCCAGACGTAGACGAGGAACTCCTCCAACTCGGGCAGGAGCAGCTCGATGATCGGGTACGTGACCTCGGTGCGCGTCATCCCGGGTTCCGGCGGCTCGGTCAGTCCCTCCAGGAAGGAATCGATCTGCCACTCGGCCAGCCGGGCGGTGGTCTGCCCCGTGGAGCGCGCCACCTGGACGGCCATCGCCTCGCTGAGCAGGCCCGCCTCGACGAGGCCGGAGAGTCGACGCAGCGCGAGCACGTCGGCCTCCGTGAGCGCCTTGGCCTGCCCGATGTCGGCGAAGCCCATCGCCCGCCAGAAGCGGGTGGCCAGCTCGACGGAGACGCCCGCGCTGCGGGCCGCCTGGAAGGGGGTGTAACGGCGCTCGGCACCGAGGATGAGCCCCTCCAGGCGCAGCGCCAGCGGGTCACCTCCGGAGTCCGGGTCGAGGTGCACATCCACCCGTTCGTCCGCGCCGGACCGTGCGTCGGGCCCCGCTTCGGCGCCTGCTTCAACCCCTGCGGGGGATGCGTCGGTGACCGACTCGGCGGTACGGCCCGGCTCGCCGTCGGGGGCGGGGTGGGCACCCGTGTCGGAGCCGGTGTCGTCGACGGTCACGCCTGCTGCCCTTCCGATCTGCCGCGGTCAGGTATCGACCGCGCTCAACTCTACGGCAGGTGTGCGCTGGCTCACTCCTGACGCCGGGGCCGAGACCGGGAGGTTTCTCGCCCTCTCCACCCCTGCCCGTCCCGTCCCTGGGCGCTGCTGCCCCCAACCTCGCGCCAAAAGATCGCGCAGCCCCCCGCGCCGCTGAACGGGGGTCGGGACGGGCAGGCGCGACGGGGGCGGGAAACCACCCCTACACCGCCCGCAGGTGCACCACGTCCCCCGCCCCCACCGGCTCCTGCACACCCTCCTCGGTGGCGATGACCAGCCGCCCGTCCCCGTCCACGGCCACCGCCTCCCCGGTGATCGACCGCCCCCCGGGCAGCTCGGCCCGGACAGAGCGGCCGAGCGTCGCGCATCCGGCGGCGTACGTCTCCTGGAGGCCGGAAGCGGCGGGGTCGCCCCCGACGCCGCGCCAGCGCTCGTACCACTGCTCCAGGGAGCGGAGCACGGCCCGCAACACGGTGTCACGGTCCGTGGACACCGCGCCCGCCAGGGCGAGGGAGCCGGCCCCGGGCACGGGGAGTTCGTCCTCGCGGAGCGTGACGTTGATGCCGATGCCGATCACCACCGCGTCGGTACCCGCCCGCTCCGCGAGGATGCCTCCGGTCTTCCGCTCCTCCTCGCCGACGATTACCAGGATGTCGTTGGGCCACTTGAGTGCCGTGTCGACGCCGACGGCGCGCGAGAGACCCGTCGCGACGGCGACGCCGGTGAGCAGCGGCAGCCAGCCCCAGCGTTCGACGGGGACCTGGGTGGGCTTGAGCAGGACGGAGAAGAAGAGTCCGGAGCGGGCGGGCGCGGTCCACTGGCGGTCGAGGCGACCGCGCCCGGCGTTCTGTTCCTCGGCGACGAGGACGGCGCCCTCCTCGGCCTTCCCCTCGGTGGCCCGGGCGACGAGGTCGGAGTTGGTGGACCCGGTGCGCTGGACCACCTCGACATCGCGCCAGAGCCCGTCCCCGCGGACCAGCGCCCGGCGCAGTGAGGCCTCGTTCAGCGGTGGACGGTCCAGGTCGGACCACCGATTCCCGTTCGCGTTGTCGTTCGCGTCTGATGCATCTCGCGGCGTCATGCAACCCACCCTAGGTGTGGTAAACGCCGCACTGCCGAACGGTAGGCACCCCACTACGCTACGGATGAGTAGCAAGCCCCCCTTCTGAGCACCTCACCCTCACGTCCCCCTAGAGCAGGCAGGGAGCCGCATCCCGATGTCCGAGCCGGAAGAGCTGCAACACCCCGACATCCACACCACCGCGGGCAAGCTCGCGGATTTGCAGCGCCGCATCCAAGAGGCGACGCACGCCGGCTCGGAGCGCGCCGTCGAAAAGCAGCACTCCAAGGGCAAGTTGACGGCCCGTGAGCGCATCGAGCTGCTGATGGACGAGGGTTCGTTCGTCGAGTTCGACGAGTTCGCACGGCACCGGTCGACCGACTTCGGGCTGGAGAAGAACCGCCCGTACGGCGACGGTGTCGTCACCGGGTACGGCACCGTCGACGGCCGCCCGGTCGCCGTGTTCTCGCAGGACTTCACCGTCTTCGGCGGCGCCCTCGGCGAGGTCTTCGGCCAGAAGATCATGAAGGTCATGGACTTCGCGCTGAAGACCGGCTGCCCGGTCATCGGCATCAACGACTCCGGCGGCGCCCGCATCCAGGAGGGCGTCAGCGCGCTGGGCATGTACGGCGAGATCTTCCGCCGGAACACCCACGCCTCGGGCGTGATCCCGCAGATCTCGCTCGTCGTCGGGCCCTGCGCGGGCGGCGCCGTCTACTCCCCCGCGATCACCGACTTCACGATCATGGTCGACCAGACCTCGCACATGTTCATCACCGGCCCGGACGTCATCAAGACGGTCACCGGCGAGGACGTCGGCTTCGAGGAGCTCGGCGGCGCGCGCACGCACAACGCGGTCTCGGGCGTCGCCCACCACATGGCGGGCGACGAGAAGGACGCCATCGACTACGTCAAGCAGCTGCTGTCGTACCTGCCGTCCAACAACCTCAGCGAACCCCCGGTGTTCCCGGAGGAGGCGGACCTCGCCCTCACCGACGAGGACCGCGAGCTGGACACGATCGTGCCGGACAGCGCGAACCAGCCCTACGACATGCACGCGGTGATCGAGCACGTCCTGGACGACGCCGAGTTCTTCGAGACGCAGCCGCTGTTCGCGCCGAACATCCTCACCGGTTTCGGGCGGGTGGAGGGCCACCCCGTCGGCATCGTCGCCAACCAGCCGATGCAGTTCGCCGGCTGCCTCGACATCGACGCCTCCGAGAAGGCCGCGCGGTTCGTGCGGACCTGCGACGCCTTCAACGTTCCCGTCCTCACCTTCGTCGACGTGCCCGGCTTCCTCCCGGGCGTCGACCAGGAGCACACGGGCATCATCCGCCGCGGCGCCAAGCTGATCTACGCGTACGCCGAGGCCACCGTCCCCCTGATCACGGTCATCACCCGCAAGGCCTTCGGCGGCGCCTACGACGTCATGGGCTCCAAGCACCTGGGCGCCGACCTCAACCTCGCCTGGCCGACCGCCCAGATCGCCGTCATGGGCGCGCAGGGCGCGGTGAACATCCTGCACCGCCGCACCATCGCGGCAGCGCCGGAAGCCGAGCAGGAGGCGACCCGGGCCCGGCTGATCCAGGAGTACGAGGACACCCTGCTGAACCCGTACACGGCGGCCGAGCGCGGCTACATCGACGGCGTGATCATGCCGTCCCAGACCCGCTCCCACGTCGTACGCGGCCTGCGTCAGCTGCGCACCAAGCGGGAATCACTCCCTCCGAAGAAGCACGGCAACATCCCCCTCTGAGCCCCCTGTGGACCCGGATCATTCTTGGGAGCAGACATGACGATCAAGGTCGTACGGGGCAATCCGACCCCGGAGGAGCTGGCCGCCGCACTCGCGGTGGTCAGGGCGCGCGCCGCGGCGGCGGCCTCCACCCCGTCCGGCGCGCCCGGCCCGCGGGACTCCTGGGCCGACCCGGCCCGCATCGCCGCGCACCGGCTACGCCGGCCGGGCCCGACGGCGTGGGGCCGCACGTACTGGCCCGACTAGTGCGGCGTCAGCCAAGGTTTGCCCGTTGAGGAGCGGCGTCCGGTGCGTGCTCTGGGGGCCCCGCGGCCGAAGGCTGGGGGAGTGCCGGCCGGAAGTCCTCGTACTGGACGTACTTGGGCTTTCGGCCGGTGCGGCGAGTGGGGGCACCTCTCACGCCCTTAAGGCAGTGGGGGAGCGTGCCGGGCGTCGCGACGGGGCGAACGTTGCCTGCTGGGGCACTAGTTGCGCAGCAGGTTCGCCACGGCTTCGGCCATCACCGCGTATCCCGCGTCGTTCGGGTGCAGGTGATCGCCGAAGTCGTACGCGGGGTGCAGCCGGTCCGGATCGGCCGGATCGGCCGGCACACGGTTCAGGTCCACCACCGCGTCCCACTCCCCCGAGCGGCGGATCCACTCGTTCACCTCGTGGCTCACCTTCGCGGCGTGCTCGCCCCAGTGGTCGGAACCGCCGAAGGGCAGCAGGGTCGCGCCGATCACGCGTAGCCCCCGAACGCGGGCCTGGCGTATCAACTCCCGGTAGCCGTCTATGAGTTCATCGGTCTCGACGACCGGAGCGGGCCGGTACGTCGGCTGCTCGTCCGTCTCACTGAAGCCGACGTCGTTGAGGCCCTGGAGCACGACGAGCGTGTCCACACCCAGGTGGTCGAGGACGTCGCGTCCGAGGCGATGGACGCCCTTCTCGCCGTACCAGGCGGAGTCGTTGAGGAGCAGGTTTCCACCGATGCCCGCGTTCAGCACGGGCCGGCCGGTGCGTTCGGCGAGCGCGTCGGACCAGCGGCGGTTCGCGCCCGGGGTCGAGCCGAAGCCGTCGGTGATGGAGTCCCCGAAGAGCGCCACGGCGTCCGTACGCCCGCCCGCCTCGACCTCGACGGCCGAGAGGAAGTACCAGGACTCGGTCGCCTCGCCGAAGCCCTGACCGTCGATGTCGTCGAGGCGGTTCCCCGCACCCCGGTAGCTGGTCGCGAACGCTTGCGCATGGAAGGTCGCGGGCCCCGTGACGGCGTCGAGGTGGAGGGTGACGGCCACCGACTCCAGGGATTCCAGGGCGAGTTCGACGGGATCGCTGACGACGAGCCCGCGCGCCGCGATCTCGACGCCGGTGGCCCCCTGGAAGGTGAGCCGGCGCACCGAGCCCGCCTCGACGGCGGCCCCCTCGCCCGCACGCGCCACGGTGGCGCCGGCGATCCGCAGCGCCGAGGTTCCGTACGCGTTCGAGAGCCGGACTCGGATCCGGTCGCCGCCGACAGTGAGACGTACGGCCTGACGCAGCGACTGACGCCAGAAACCCTCCCGCGACCAGTTGGGAGTGAAGCCTTCGCTGGGGAGCTGGGGCGATGCGGTCCAGGCGGTGGTGAACACGGCAGTTGCCTCCCGAAGATCCCACTAAAGGGGACCAGAGTTCCTTTAGCAATGCTCACGACCGTAGCAGGCGCTCGACCACTAAAGAAACCCCAGCCCCATTTACACACGGCGTACGCAAGTTGAGTACGCGTACTCAGGCGCCCGGGGCCACCGCCGCCGCACGATCGAGGACATGCTGTGGTCCGACCCGGAGGACGAACCTCCCAAGGAACTCCGCGACATGCAGAACATGTTGCGGCGCCTGGGCGTTCTCATGGCGCTGGCCATGGTGCTCGCGATGATCGTCCTCGGCATCAGGTGAGGTACGCCGATACCCTGACCGCATGACCGATCAGCCGCGCCGCCGCCTCGTGCTCGCCTCGCAATCCCCCGCCCGGCTCAACCTGCTGCGGCAGGCCGGACTCGCTCCCGAGGTGATCGTGAGCGGAGTCGACGAGGACGCCGTGAGCGCGCCCACCCCCGCCGAACTCGCGCTCGCGCTGGCCGAGGCGAAGGCCTCCGTCGTGGCGGCCAAGCCCGAGGTCCAGGGCGCGCTGGTGATCGGCTGCGACTCGGTGCTCGACCTGGACGGCGAGGCACTCGGCAAGCCCGCGGACGCCGAGGAGGCCACCGCCCGCTGGAAGTCGATGCGCGGCCGGGCCGGGACCCTCCAGACGGGTCACTGCATCTACGACACGGCGGCCAAGCGCTACGCCTCCGCGACAGCGTCCACCGTGGTCCGCTTCGGCGACCCGACCGACGCCGAGATCGCCGCGTACGTCGCCTCGGGCGAACCCCTCTACGTGGCGGGTGCGTTCACGCTCGACGGCCGCTCGGCGCCGTTCATCGAGGGCATCGACGGCGACCACGGCAACGTCATCGGGATCTCGCTGCCGCTGGTGCGCCACCTGCTGGCCGAACTGGGCGTCGGCATCACGGAGTTGTGGACGCCGCGGGAGAAGTGATCAGGAGGCCGACGGGGCCGGCGGAGCGGCGACCGGAGCTCCACCTCCGTTGTCGCCGTTCTTGCCGTCCTCAGGCGCGGCATCGGCGGGACTGTCGGCGCCCTCCCGGCGGTCGTACGCCATGAGGGTGAACACGACCAGCCCGAGCACGACCATCATGAAGGCGAACGCACCCCAGCCCACCAGGCCCACCGTGAAGGCGCCGAGCAGGGCGTGCACGACGGCGGCGCTGATCAGCAGGATGCGGCCGAAGACGCGCGGGGCGCGGTCGCGGAGGGCGACCAGCAGGACCGCGAAGCCGGACGCCGCGAAGTAGAGACCGAAGACCAGCCCCCCGACCTTCGACGACACGGACATCATGTCCGAGTCGAGGCCCGCCAAGGACATGTCCTGACGGTCGACGACGACGCCGAGGAACCAGTTCAGCAGCGCGATTCCGATCGCTTCCACGAAGAGCACGATCGCCGCCACCCACGCCACCGGTCTGCGCACCACCGGTCCCCACCCACTTCCGAGTGCTGTTACCCCAAGTACGTTCGGCACATCCCGAACGCTACTAACGGGTAAACCCCCGGACAAGGGTTCTGCCGAAGGCAAAGAATCGTTGGGCCATTCGTAGGGACTCCACAAAGAAACGTTGTGGGCCGCAGCACGGAGTCACAGAGACCTTGACCACATTGGAGGGCTAGGGTTCAGGGAAGGATTCCTGCGTGCCACGGTGCGACAAGGGATTTTGAGGGTCGGGCGAGCCTCGCATCACGCTCCGTGTGGGCAAGCTCACCATTGGGGACGGGTCGAGAAGCCGTGTCGGCAGTCCCTAAACTCGGCTTGTTTCAAGGAGGGAGCCATCGTGCGCAAGGTGCTCATCGCCAACCGTGGCGAAATCGCTGTCCGCGTGGCCCGGGCATGCCGGGATGCCGGGATCGCGAGCGTTGCCGTTTATGCGGAACCGGACCGGGACGCTCTGCATGTCCGTGCGGCGGACGAAGCGTTCGCGTTGGGCGGTGACACCCCGGCCACCAGTTACCTGGACATCGCCAAGGTGCTGCAGGCCGCCAAGGACTCCGGCGCGGATGCCATTCATCCGGGCTACGGCTTCCTTTCCGAGAACGCGGACTTCGCGCAGGCCGTTCTCGACGCGGACCTGATCTGGATCGGCCCGCCGCCGCAGGCCATCCGCGACCTGGGTGACAAGGTCGCCGCCCGCCACATCGCGCAGCGCGCGGGTGCCCCGCTGGTGGCCGGCACCCCCGACCCGGTGAGCGGGGCGGCGGAGGTCGTCGCGTTCGCCGAACAGCACGGCCTGCCCATCGCGATCAAGGCCGCCTTCGGCGGCGGCGGACGCGGTCTGAAGGTCGCCCGCACCCTCGAAGAGGTGCCCGAGCTGTATGAGTCCGCGGTCCGTGAAGCGGTCGCAGCCTTCGGGCGCGGCGAATGCTTCGTGGAGCGCTACCTGGACAAGCCCCGGCACGTGGAGACCCAGTGCCT
>NZ_JBITGS010000029.1:0-142130 GCF_044457265.1 Streptomyces sp. NPDC050564
GCCCGACTCCCGCAGCATCTTTGGCGCCCTCACAGGTGGTGTCCCCCCAAACCCACCCCGCCCCGGCCGGGGGGCTCCCGTACACCGGCCCGGGGGCCGGCCCCCCCCCGCCCCACGGCTCACGGATGGCTCCGCTTCCGCCGCTGCCCACCCGAGACCCGCATCCCTGGAAGGTAATCCGTCTTTTTGCCGCGAGACGCCATCCCATTCCGTCCTTGACGCGTATCTCCTACGAGGGAAATTTCAGCGGGAGGAATGCAATGGCGATCTTCAGTGATCTCTTTCCTGCCAAACACCGTGACCACGGAAGGGATTCGACCTCGAGGCACGACGACACCTCGATGAGGGGGCACGGCCGCCATCGTCGTGACTCCTTCGACGATCACAATTCTCGTCACCACGGTCACCGCGGTGACCACGGTCACCACGACTGAGGACTGAGCAGACCGGGGCCCGTAGGCCCCGGTCCACTCCGTCGTCGAGCCACGACGGACCCTTGCCATGGTGCGTATCCCACGGCACGTTCTGCGGCGTCTGCTGTCAGTGGGCGAGGACGCCGATGCCGTGGTGGCGGCCGCGCCACCAGTGCCCCCGCGCGAGGTGTTCCGGCGCTTCTGGCCCTACACACGCGGTCGTCGGCGCTGGCTCATCCCTCTTGTCCTCTTCAGCCTGATCGGGCCTCTCGTCGACGCGGCCGAACTGTGGCTCTTCAAGATCGTGGTGGACGAGGTGCTCGTCCCGCGAGATCTGAAACCCTTTCTCTGGATCGCGCCGACCTACCTGGGGCTCATCGTCGGTTCCGGCCTTCTGGGGTTCGCCGACGACATGACGTCCACGTGGGTCAGCGAGCGGTTCCTGCTGGCCTTGCGCTCCGACGTGTTCCGGCACGTCCAGGGACTGTCGCTCGGATTCTTCGAACGGCGGCGGCTGGGAGACGTGCTGTCTCGTGTCACGGGTGACGTGGACGCCGTCGAGACGTTTCTGCTGTCCGGTGTCGCGGACGCGCTCTACCAGGTGATCCGGCTGGGCGTCTTCCTCGGTCTCCTCCTCTACCTCCAATGGGATCTGACGCTCCTCGCGCTCGTCATCGTGCCGCTGTTCTGGGGCGCCGCCCGCCACTTCTCCCGGCTGATCAAGCAGGCGTCGCGGGAACGCAGACGTCGCAGCGGTTCGCTCAGCGCGGTCGCCGAGGAGTCGTTGGGCAACGTGGCCCTGGTCCAGGCGTACAACCGGCAGAGCTGGGAGCAGCGCCGCTTCGAGCGCGAGAACGTCGGCAAGTTCCGCGCCGCGATGGCGTCGGCGCGGATCCGTGCCGTCTACCGACCGCTCGTCGAGATCATCGAGGTGTCCGGCGCCCTCGCCGTCATGGGGCTCGGCACCTGGAAACTGGCGCAGGGCCGGCTCACGCTGGGCGGGCTGCTGGTCTTCCTGGCGCTGATCGGCAAGCTCTACAGCCCGATCCGCGACCTCTCCCGCCTCGGCAACAGTTTCTACGCCGCGTCGGCCTCCGCGGAACGGATCATCGAGCTGCTGGACCAGCGCCCCCAGGTCGTCGAGGCCGCGGACGCCCGGCGGATCGGCCGAGCGCGGGGCGAGGTCGAGTTCGACGGCGTGTCCTTCCGCTATCCCGGTACGGCGCGCTGGGCGCTGTCCGGTGTGTCGTTCCACGTCGCTCCCGGCGAGACCCTGGCGTTGGTCGGGGCCAGCGGGGCCGGTAAGTCCACGGTCGCGAAGCTGCAGCTCCGTTTCTACGACCCCGAGCAGGGCACGGTCCGTCTCGACGGCCGCGATCTGCGGAAGATGCTCCTGTCCGACGTGCGGGAAAGCGTCGCGGTGGTGCTGCAGGAGACGCTCGTCTTCCACGGCACGGTGCGCGAGAACATCGCCTACGGCCGACCCGAGGCGACGGAGGCGGAGATCGTCGCGGCGGCGCACGCCGCGGACGCCCACGAGTTCATCCGCCTGCTCCCCGAGGGGTACGACACCCTGGTCGGCCAACGCGGCCGGACGCTGTCCGGCGGACAACGCCAGCGTCTGGCGATAGCGCGCGCGATGATCAGGGACGCGCCCGTACTGCTGCTGGACGAGCCGACCACCGGCCTGGACGCGCAGTCCGGCCGCAGGATCATGGACCCGCTGCGCCGACTCATGGCCGGGCGGACGACCATCGTCATCTCGCACAACCTGCTCACCGTCCGTGACGCCACTCGGATCGTGGTGCTCGACCGCGGCCGGGTCGTCGAGTCCGGTCCGCACGACGACCTGCTCGTACACGGCGGGACGTACGCCCGGCTCCACCGGCTGCACGTCGTGACCAGTCCCGCGCAGGCGGGTTCCTCGTCATCGGGAACGGTGCCGTCATGACCGATGCCCAGGCAGGATCGGCCCCGCCCCTGGCACCGGGCACCCGTCCGGTTCCGGGCTACGAGATCCTGGGGCACCTGGCGCGCACGGGATGGCTGGACCTGTACGACTCCTGGAGCGAGGACCGTGCCTGCCGCTGCGTCGTCAAGATGCTGCGTCCGGACCTCCGCGACGAGGCGGGGCTGCGTGATCGACTGCTGCGGGAGGGCCGCTGGCTGCGGACCTTCGCCCATCCGCACCTGGTCCGCGCGTACGAGGCCTTCGAATCGCCCGAGCCGCTCGTCGTCCTGGAGACGCTGACCGGGGAGACACTGTCCCACCTCATCGAACGGTTGCGGCGCCGGCCGGGCGCCGCCGACGTGGCGCTGCTCGGTGTGCAGCTGTGTTCCGCGATCCACTACCTGCACGGTCAGGGCGTGCTGCATCTGGACCTCAAGCCCTCCAACATCGTGGTGGACTGCGGCCACGCGAAGGTGCTCGACCTCAGCGTGGCGCGGCCGCCCGGGATCGCTCCTCCCGGGGTGGGCACATTCCGCTACCTCTCGCCGGAGCAAGCGCGCGGTGGACAGCTGTCGGCCGCGGCCGACGTGTGGGGCATCGGCATCACCTTGTACGAGGTGGCCGGCGGTGACGCGCCGTTCGACTGCGGCGAGATCACGGATGAGCCCTACGACGCGAGGAGCGCGGACGCGGAGGACGAGGACGCCCCAGGGGAGCGGGACGACTGGTATCCGCAGCTGGAGGAGACGGCCCCGCCGATCACGTCGCGGCGCCGCCTGCCACGGGTTCTCGCCGCGGCCATCGACGGCTGCCTGCGCGACGACCCCTCGGCCCGGCCCACGGTCCCCGAGCTGGCCGCGGCACTCGGCGCGATACTGCCGGGCCAGGGGCTCCGCGCCGCGCACTGAGCTCCGGTACGGCGCTCTCGCTAGTACCCCGGCAGGCAACGTTCGCCCGTCAAGGAGCGGTGTCCGGTGGGTGCTCTCGGTGTGCCTGCCGGAAGTCCTCGTACTGGATGTACTTGGGCTTTCGGCCGGTGCGGCGAGAGGGCGTGCCGGGCGTCGCGACGGGGCGAACGTTGCCTGCTGGGGCACTAGCGGGCCGGCTGCTTCGGAGCCCGACGGGTCACGTCACGTCGCCCGTTTCGAATCGGGCCGTGGCAAGCACGGTGCCGTCGGGCGACGTCAGCCGGGCGCCGGAGAGCGCCGAGGGGTCGACAGAGGCCGGACCACCCCAGAAGCCATAGCCCTCACGCAGGGTGAAGTTGCCGACGCGGAACATGGTGCCGTCACTGTGCTCCAGCAGGCAGGTGACCTGCCCGTTGTACGGAGTACCGGCCGCGGCGAGGTTGACCTTCATGTAGATCCAGCCCGGGGGCCCTGGGTGGGCGTAGATCTCACCGGTCGGCCTGCCGGGGGCCTGGGCCGAGGTCAGTCCGCCCTCCAACAGGCCCGCCTCGTTTTGGGCGGACTGGGAAGAGCCGGCCGTGACCTCCTGGACCGCCGTGCCGATCGCCCAGCCGCCGAACCCGACGGCGAGTACGAGGGCGGCCACGGCTGAGGCGACACGCAGGCGTGCGCGACCGCCCAGGCCCATGCGGTGGATGCCGGACCCGCGGGCCTGCTGACGCCCCTCGCGCTCCGACGCCGCCTGCGTGAGCGCCTGCGTCACCCGGGTCTCGAGGCCGACCGGCGGCTCGCTGCCCGGCAGCAACCCGATCAACCCATCGCCCACGAGGGTCAGCTGCTCGATGTACTCCCGGCAGTCCGCACAGTGGTCCAGGTGGGCGACCGCGCCGGCCCGCTCGCGGCCGGGCAGCACACCGAGAGCCAGCTCGGCGCCGAGCTGGCGCAGCTTCTCGCAGGTCACGTCACTGGACATCATTGCCTCGCTTCGGAGACGTGAGCGTGGTCCGCAGCTTTCCCATCGCCGTCCTGATACGCGTCTTGGCGGTGCCCAGCGGGATCTCCTCCCGGTCGGCGATCTGCTGGGCCGTCATACCGTAGATACCCGCCATCACCAGGGCGCGGCCCTGTTCGCGCGGTAGCTCCGCCACGGCGGCCCGCAGCCGGGACGACGCCTCGTCGGCCAGCGCGTGCTGCTCAGGAGTCTCACTGACGACGCCCAGGATGGCGTCGAGGTCTTCGGGTGCCATCGGTTCCGGCCGCCGCGAGCGGACGGTGTCGATGGCGAGGTTGTGGGCGATGGTGGTCAGCCAGGTCGTCACCGAACCGCGGCGCGAGTCGTACATCTGCGCATGACGCCACGCACGCTCGAACGTTTGCTGGGTGATGTCCTCGGCGAGCTGGGGATCCCCGATGACGGCGATGGCGACACCGAAGACCGTGTGCTGGAACCTTCGCACGAAGGTGACGGCGAGTTCCGGGTCACCGGTGGCCAGTCCGGACAGCAGCGCCTCGTCCGGAAGGCGGCCCACCGAAAGCCGGAACCCTTGCATACCCGTATATACGGTGCGCCCGCGCCAGGAGATTGCCCGCCCCTTGCGGAAGCTCATGCTCCGATTCTTCTCGCTTCGGAGTGCGGCGCGCGATCGGACGCAGGTGCTGAGGGGGACGTCGTTCTCGGGGCTGAAGCGTGATCGCCGCCCTCGGCCCGGGCGAGTACCGCGGGTGACGCGTCAGCCGGCGGACCAGCCCGGGATCGTCGGCAGCACCTGCCCGGCGAGGTGGAGCAATGCCGCGTCATCGGGCGGCACGTCGTCCTGGCGCCAGATGACGACCTCGACGGTGACGGGCCGGAGGCAGCCTCCCGTGCGCGTCGCCGAGAGGACCGACGTCCTAGGCTGCCACCCGGCACCGGCACCGATCCCAGGAGCGCACACCGTGTTCGACCCCGCACCGGAGTACCCGTACCCCGAGAGCCACCGACCGGACGAGGCCCCCGCGCCGCACGCACTGCTCCAGCCCGTGCTCGGACTCCTGGGCTCCTGGTACGGCCGGGGCCAGGGCGGGTACCCGACGCTCTCCGGCGACTTCAACTACGCCCAGGAAGTGACCTTCAGTCATGACGGCCGTCCCTTCCTGCGCTACGAGGCCAGGGCCTGGCTGCTCGACGACGATGACGCACCGCTGCGTCCGTCGGCCCGGGAGAGCGGCTGGTGGCGGCTTCAGCCCGATGGCCGGGTGGAGGCGCTGATCACCCAACCCACCGGCATCGCTGAGATCATGGTCGGCCTTGCGACCGACGGCACGGTCGATCTGTCCAGTCATGAGGTGGCCCTCGCCCCCACGGCCAAGAAGGTCGACGCCACCCGCCGCCGCTACGCGCTGACCGGCGACACGCTTACGTTCAACCACGACCTCGAGGCGGTGGGTCAGCCGATGCAGCACCATCTCTCGGCACGGCTGCGACGCAGGCGCTTGAGCTCTTCGGACGTGTCATAGCCGGTCGGGCACCCGAGTCGACGGTGTCCCTTGGTCGGGACCGGGGTGCTGCCGTGTGCGACGGTTCACAAGCCGCGCGTTCACGCCGCGACGAGATCGGCCCACCGGGTGACCCCGCCGGAGTGGACATGTATGCCGTGCCCAGTCGCCAGTGCGTGGACGATCTCCTCGCCCCGGCCGTGCTCGTCCGGGTCGAATCCCGCGGGCGACTGCCCGGCCGGAAGTGCACGTCCCGCGTCGGTGACTTCGACGCGCAACGTGCCGAGCCCGTCGCCGCGGACCCAGGTCAGCCGGAGCTCCGCCGGGGGCAAGGCGTGCACGATCGCGTTGGTGGTCAGTTCCGTGACCACCAGGAGTGAGTCCTCGACGATCTCCGGGCACACGTTCCAGTCGGCGAGGAGTGCCCTCGCCCGTCGGCGTACGGCCGACACGGCACCGGCGAAATGCGGCAGAGGAATGACGTGTGCGACTGCCTGACGAGGCATCGTATTGAGCTGTACCGCCATGTGCTCCCCTCCGGTGACCGCTGCCGGCCGGATCCCGGGCCCCAGCGGGCGTTGCCGGGCCTGAGAGCACGTTATGAAGCGAAGAGTGGCCGGTCAATGAATGGCGGTCGGCATTACCGAACGTCTCCGGTCATTCAGTGGTGAAGTACCCGCCTGTACGTAAAGCGGACCCTCCACAGCGGTAATAGGCTCGTGTCATGGCCGGCCCAGTCCAGTCGATCGAACGGGCAGCGGCGATCCTGCGTCTGCTCGCCGGCGGGCCACGTCGGCTCGGGCTCGGCGAGGTGGCGGCCTCGCTCGGGCTGGCGAAGGGCACCGCCCACGGCATTCTGCGCACTCTCCAGCACGTGGATTTCGTGGAGCAGGATGCGGCGACCGGAAAGTACCAGCTCGGGGCAGCCCTGCTGCACCTCGGCACCAGCTACCTCGACGTCAATGAGCTGCGGTCACGCTCCATCAACTGGGCCGACGCACTCGCCGCCCGTAGCGGGGAAGCGGTCCGCCTGGGCACCCCCCTGGAGGGCAACGTCCTTGTCATCCACCATGTCTTCCGGCCGGACGACACGCTCCAGACCTTGGACGTGGGTTCGCTGCTGCCTCTCCATGCCTCCTCGCTCGGCAAGGTTCTGCTGGCCTTCGGGACCGCGCCCCTGGAACCGGCCCTGGAAACCGGGCTGGAGGCCTACACCAGGCACACCCTGGTCGTCCCGGAGCAACTCACCCGGGCGCTCGCCGAGATCCGGGAACTCGGATGGGCCGCGGAGGTCCAGGAAATGAGCATGGGCGAGGCCGGCGTCGCCTCGCCGATCCGCGGACACGGCGGCCTCGTGGTGGGCGCCATCAGCCTGTCCGGCCCGGTGGAGAGGATCTGCGACAACCAGGGCCGTCCCCGGCCGAGCCTGATCACCCTGCTCCGCGAGGCCGCACGGGCGATCTCCAGAGACCTGGGAGCAGCTCGCTGGTGAACCCCCGCCTCCTCGACACATCGGAAGGCAGATCCGATCATGGTTGAACGGTATGTGATGTCCATCGATCAGGGCACCAACTCCACCCGATGCATCCTGTTCGACCACCATGGGCGGCTCGTGTCGGTCGCCCAACGAGAGCATCAGCAGCACTTTCCCCGGCCCGGCTGGGTCGAGCACGACGCCGTCGAGATCTGGCGCAATCTGCAGCGCGTCGTGCCCGAGGCCCTGTCCGAAGCCGGTGTCGGCGCGGGAGAGATCGCCGCCATCGGTATCGCCAACCAGCGGGAGACGACGGTGCTCTGGGACCGGCGGACGGGTGCGCCGGTGGGCAGGGCGATCGTCTGGCAGGACACCCGCACAGGACCGCTCGTCGAGGACCTGAGACAGCAACCGGGAGACGAATTCTTCCTCGAACGTTGCAGCCTGCCCCCCTCGACCTACTTCTCGGCGCCGCGGATCCGCTGGCTGTTCGACCATGTCGAGGGACTGGATCAGCGCGCCGAGGACGGCGAGGTGCTGTTCGGCACCATCGAGAGCTGGCTGATCTGGAACCTCACCGGGGGCACGGACGGCGGCCTGCACATCACCGACGCCACCAACGCCAGCCGCACCATGCTGATGAACATCCGCACGCTCACCTGGGACGAGGAGCTTCTGGCGTTCTTCGGGGTTCCGCGCCCCATGCTGCCCGAGATCCGGTCCTCGGCCGAGGGCTACGGCGATGCCCGCTCGGTCCTCCCGGGCGTCCGTATCGCGGCCGCCCTCGGTGACCAGCAGGCCGCTCTGTTCGGCCAGACCTGTTTCTCCCCGGGCGAGGCGAAGTGCACGTACGGGACGGGCAGCTTCCTGCTGCTCAACACCGGTACCGATGTCGTGCGGTCCCGGCACGGACTCCTCACGACCGTCGCCTACAAGATCGGGGGTCAGCCCACGGTCTACGCCCTGGAGGGTTCGATAGCCGTCACCGGCTCGCTGGTCCAGTGGTTCCGTGACCGTCTGGGACTGATCAGCAGCGCGCCGGAGATCGAGACGCTCGCGCGGACGGTCGAGGACAATGGCGGTTGCTACATCGTCCCCGCGTTCTCGGGTCTGTTCGCACCCCACTGGCGCAGCGACGCACGCGGTGTCATCGTCGGCCTCACCTCGTACATCACCAAGGGACACCTGGCCCGAGCCGTCCTGGAGGCCACCGGCTGGCAGACGCGAGAGGTCGTCGACGCCATGAACGCCGACTTCTCGGTCGCCCTGAAGCAGCTCAAGGTGGACGGGGGCATGACAGCGGACAACCTGCTCATGCAGTTCGTGGCCGACGTGCTCGACGTGCCCGTGGTGCGGCCCATGGTCTCCGAGACGGTTTCCCTCGGTGCCGCCTACGCCGCGGGCCTCGCCGCCGGCTACTGGCCGGACCTGGAAGTCCTGCGCCGCAACTGGCACCGGGCCGGCCAGTGGCTGCCGGACATGGACCCCGAGCGGCGTGAGTCGGAATACGCCAACTGGCAGCGAGCCGTCGAGCGTTCGCTGGGGTGGATCAAACCGCCGGGGTCCACCTGATTGTGGGCGGTACCCGCTGTGCCGAGCGGCGGTCGGCGCGTCCCGGGTTCGAACTCCGTCGCAAGCCCGGGTGCGCGTCGTGGATCATCCAGGACGAGCCGTGGCGCGGCGAGTTGCCACGGCGCTGTCTCGAACGCGGCGTCCTCGGCTCACCGGGTCCTACGATCCTGGAACTGAGGGTGCTGTGTGCCGTTGCGGTCGCCGTTCTTCAGGTCCAGCCGCCGGCCCCACCGTGCGGGGGGCGTGGGGGAGGCCGTCCAGGGACCGGCGGGCACCTCATCCGACTTGAGCACGTCTTCGCCGTAGAGATCGTGCAGCCAGTTGGTCTGGTAGATGGTGTCGAGGTAGCGCTCGCCGAGATCCGGGGCGACGGCCACGGCGGTGAGTTCGCGGTTGTCCTGCCGGGCCAGCCAGTCCATGGCGCCGCTGACCACCGTGCCGGTGGAGCCGCCGAACAGGAACCCACGCCTGGCCAGACGGTGGCAGGCACGGATGGTGTCCGCCTCCTCGACCCGGATGACCTCATCCACGTAGGACTCGTCGAGCAGTGGCGGGCGCATGCTCATCCCCAGGCCGGGGATCATCCTGCGTCCCGGGGTTCCGCCGAAGGCCACTGAGCCGACGCTGTCCATTGCGATGATCCGTACGGGCCGGTGCCAGTCCCGGAAGTAGCGCGCACAGCCCATCAGGGTCCCGGCGGTGCCGGTTCCGAGGAACAGCACGTCCAGCTTCGGGAACTGGCGGGCGATCTCCGGCCCCGTCTTGCGGTAGTGCGCCTTCCAGTTGTTCGGATTGGTGTACTGGCTGAGCCACACGTACCGGTCGTCGGAGGCGCACAGCGCGCGGACGTACTCGATCCGCGCGCCGAGGAAGCCGCCGTTGGCCTCCTGGCCCGCAATGATGTGCACCTGACTGCCCAGGGCCTCCATCATCATCCTGGTCGACAGGTTGCAGCGGGAGTCCGTCACGCACAGGAACCGGTAGCCCTTGCTCGCGGCGATCATGCTCAGGGCCACACCGAGGTTTCCGGACGAGGACTCCACCAGGATGGAATCCGGCTTCAGGAGTCCATCCCGCTCCGCGGTCTCCACCATCTCGGTCGCGGCCTTCAACTTGATCGAGCCGGCGAAGTTGAAGCCCTCACACTTCAGGAAGAGTGCATGCCCGAAGATCGACCGAAGGTCGACATAGAGCCCCTCTTCATTGAAATCGTGGGGAACGGATATGACGGGCACGATGGTCTCCTCTATCTGGAGCAGAGCGCTTTCGGAACGTCCGTCCGACCGTGAGCGGGGTTCTCGCTTCGGGGGCGGGAGCCCGTGTCCAACCGGACCGGAGGGGGGCCCTGCATCGCATCAGTGGCCGCTGTCTCGTCTGCCCTGACCTGCGGCGACTTGACCGGTGATCTCTCCTGGGGGCAGCCCTGGACAAGCCTCCGGGGCTCCTGGCCGGCTCATCCGTACCGGCTCAGTTCGTGGAAGAAGTCGTCGACGACGTGCAACTGCCCGCCGCGGACCACTTCGTCGTAGACGTGCTTGCCGACCGCCAGGTCGAGCACCCCGAGACCGAAGGGCGAGAACACCACCGGCCGGTCCGGCGGCACCGTCACCCGCCCGCCCATCACGTCGTCCAACGTGCCGTGCAGGAAGTCCCGGTTGCCCGTGAGCTGCTCGGCCAGATGCGGCGAGGTGTTCGCCTTCAGGCAGTGCTCGACGTCATCGACGATGTTGGTCGAGGCGAGCAGGATCTCCGGCGCGAGGTCGCGCAGCGACACGTGCAGCACCAGCGGGTTGTGTGCGAACCAGGACGGGTCGCCGACATGCGGCTCACCGGCGACGGTGGCGAAGACCACCAGGTCGCTGTTTCGGATCAGCTGCTCGGCGCTGTCGTGCACGGTGATCCGGGCGGTGGCGCCCGACTGCTCCAGGTAGCACCGGAAGCCTGCCGCGCTGTCGGGGGACAGGTCGTGGACGCCGATGTCGTCGAAGGTCCAGCCGGTGCCGGCCAGGAAGGTGTGAATGTAGCGCGCGATCAAGCCCACTCCGAAGAACCCGACGCGTGTCGGGCGGGGTCGGCCGCGGCTTAGCCAGTCGGCCGCCGCTGCCGCCGACGCGGCCGTCCTGGTGGCGCTGATGATCGAGCTTTCCAGACAGGCGAACGGGTAGCCGGTGTCATGGTCGTTGAGGATCAGCACGGCCGATGCCCTCGGGATCCCGGCCTGCACGTTCTCCGGGAAGCTGGAGATCCACTTCAGTCCGTCCACCCGTACGTCCCCGCCGATCGAGGCGGGCAGCGCGATGATGCGGGAGGACGGGCGGTCGGGGAAACGCAGGAAGTACGACGGTGGGTTGACCGAATCACCGGCGCCGTGCACGCGGTAGGTGGCCTCGACCAACTCCACGATCTGTTTCTCGCGTCCGCGCAGTGCGTGCTGGACCTGGGTACCGGAGATCACCGCGAACGGCGGCACGGTCATCGGCGCGGCCGTCGCGGACTTCGTCGCGGTGGAATCGATGGTGGTCATTCCGCGGTCACCTCCACGGTCGGCGAGCAGTCGGCCAGACGCATCGGGTCGGCCAGGGCGACGAGCACTTCGCGCGGACCCTCGAAGGGCTCTCTGCTGTGCGCGGTGCGGACGTTGTCGACGAGCATCAGGTCGCCGGCCTGCCACGGCTCGCGTGCGGTGTTGGCCTCGTAGACGCTGTTGAGCAGCTGTACGACGTCCTCGCCGATCGGGTCGCCGTTGCCGAAGCGGGTATTGAACGGCAGCCCGTCGGCGCCGTAGACGTCCACCAGGTACTCGCGCACCTCGGGGGCCATCGTCCACTCGTTGAGGAACGCGATCTGGTTGAACCAGCAGCGTCGGCCGCTGCCCGGGTGACGCACCACGGCGCTGCGACGCTGTGTGGTGCGCAGTCCGCCGTCGGGCTGCCACTCGAACGTGATCGCGTTGGCGCGGCAGTAGCTCTCGACCGCGTCACGGTCCTCGGTGCCGAACGCCTCGGCGACGGACGCCCCGATCTCGTCGTTGTAGCTGCGGGTGAGCAGCCAGCCCTCCCGCTCGAACCGCTCGGTCAACTCGGCGGGCAGTGCGGCGAGTACGGCCGTCGAGTCGGCCACCGCGGTCGCCCCGCCGGCCGTGGGCGCGCTCACACAGGCGAACATCATCAGGCCGGGGAACTCGAGTGTGTAACTCAGTTCGTGGTGCATGCACATCGGCTGGTTCGGCGGCCACTTCGATGAGGAGTACACGCCGTCGGTGTAAGTCTGCCGGGGCGTGAAGGCCTCCTTTTCGGCCATCAGGCGGGTGGCCAGCTTCGAGAAGACGGCGCCGGTTCCGGCCGCGTCGCGCAGTCCGAGGCCGCGGACCAGGATCGATCCGTGCTCGGCGACGACAGCGCGCAGCGCGTCCCGGTGCTCGGCCGCCCAACTCGGCGCGCCACCGGCGGCCTCGACCCGCAGGAGCGGAGGTTTGCCGGGCGTGAGTTCCACGTCGACCAGCGACTCCGTGGACAGGGACGACATCTCGATTTCCTTTCTGTTGCCACTCAGGAAGAAGCGAACAATGGGGCGGCCTGCAGTACGGCCTGTGCGGCCTCCGTCGGACGGGTGCGCGGGAAGTAGTGGCCGCCGTCGGCGAGTTCGTGCAGGTCGACCTGTTCGGCCAGGAGCTGCCAGTCGCGGTAATGGCGCCGGTGGTCCGCCGTGCTCGGGTCGTCGGCGGCGACGACCACGGTGACGGGCGCGGACAGCTTCAGCGCCGGTGGACTGTCCAGGGCGTCGGCGAAGTAGCCGTGTGCGGACACGCAGTCGTGCCGGTAGGCGGCGCCGATGTGCTCGGCGTGCTGCGCATCCAGCTCACCGAGCTCGGTGTACCCGCCGTCCGCCATCAGCTTCGCGGCGATCTCGGCGTTGCTTCGCCCGGTCAGTTCCGTGATGGTGGCCCGCCGGTCGACGGTGTTGCCGAGCAACTGCGCGCCAAGGAACACCCGTTGGACGTCCACTCCGCGCTTCTGCAGCTTTCCGGCCGTCTCCAGGGCCAACGCGGTGCCCGACGAGTGGCCCCACAGCAGGACCTTGGTCAGGCCACGCCGGACGATCTCGTCGACGACCTGCTCGACCACCTCTGTCATCGGCGCGAACGGCTGACTCTCGGCGGCCACGTCGTGACCTGGCAGCTCGACGGCGTAGACCGCGGGCCCGCCGCCCTGCAGTGCTCCGGCCAACGGCTGGAAGTTCACCGCGTTGCCGCCCGCGTAGGGGAAGCACACCAGGGCGGCCTGCGCCCCGTCCGGTGCCGACAGTTGCTGGAGCAGCCCGGAGCGCTGCTCGGACCCGGCGCCGACCGGACCAGGGCGCGGCTTGGACCTGCCGTCGACCAGCACGGCCAAGTCGGCAAGCACCGGGTGGCCGGTGACGTCCTTGAGGGACACGGTACGGTCCAGAGTGATCGCCAGCTTCACTGCCGACAGCGACGTGCCGCCGCGGTCGAAGAAGTGGTCCCGCCGGCCGATCTGGTTCTGCGGGATGCCGAGCACCTTTGCCCATGCGGCCGCCAGTTGCTGTTCGGTCGGTGTATGCGGCGCGTGGAAGTCGTTCTGGACGACGTCGAGTTCTCCGGCGAGCGCCCGCAACGCCTTCCTGTCGATCTTGCTGTTGGCCGTCAGCGGCAGACTTTCCCGCCAGTGGAAGGCCGACGGGACCATGTACTCCGGCAGCGACTCACCGAGCTGGTCCGTCAGGACCTCGACCTCGAGTGGCCGCGGTCCGGAGTAGAACGCCACCAAGTGCTTGCTCTGGTCGGCCCGTTCGGCGACCACCACCGCGCCGTCGCGCACACCGGGGGCCCGCAGCAGGGTGTTCTCGATCTCGCCGATCTCGATCCGGAAGCCACGAATCTTCACCTGGGTGTCCCGGCGGCCGAGGAACTCCAACTTGCCCTCGGGCTGCCAGCGCCCGTAGTCGCCGCCCCGGTAGAGCCGGGCGCCCGCACGGTGCGGATCCGCGAGGTAGGCCTGCCGGGTGCGCTCGGGATCGTTGATGTATCCGCGACCGACGCAGACGCCGGAGAAGACGATCAGGCCGGGGGCGCCGAGCGGCACCGGGTTCAGGTGCTCGTCGACGACGTAGACGTGCACGTTGTTGACCGCGGGACCCAGCAGAACCCGGTCCCCGGTGGGCACGCGGTCCATGACCTCGTGGTTGGTGTCGTCCGATGTCTCGGTCAGCCCGTAGGCGTTGACCAGTTTGATCCCGGGCTGGGCGGCGAACCAGCGCTGCGTGAGCTCCTTCTTCAGCGCCTCGCCGGTGACCGACACGTACCGCAGGTCCGGCAGCTCGCGGGGGTGCTGCTGCAGACAGGACACGACGACGTCCAGGTAGGAGGGGACGACCTGGAGGACGGCGACACGGCCGTCAGCGATCTTGTCGACGAACCGCTGGATGTCGAGGATCACCTCCTGCTCCACCAGCAGGGTCCGCCCCCCGACCAGGAGGGCGGACACCAGTTGCCACAGCGAGATGTCGAAGCACTGGGGTGCGGTCTGGGCGACCACCTGTCCCTCGCAGATCTCCAGGTCGTCGATCTTGGCGTAGAGGTGGTTGAGCATGCCCGCGTGCTCGCACATCGCGCCCTTGGGCTCTCCGGTGGAGCCCGAGGTGAAGTAGATGTAGGCGAGCTGATCCGGCGTGACATCGGTGCCGAGATCACCGTCGGGGTGATCCTCCTGGTAGGCCGCGTCGACGAAGAGCGTGCGGATCCCGGGCAGCGAGTCGAGCGCGTGGTCGAGGGTGGCGGTACTGCCGTGTTCCGTCAGCACCAGGGCGCATTCGGCGCGAGAGAGCGTGGTGGCGATGCGACCGGCCGGGAAATGCGGCTCGATGGGCAGGTACACGCCCCCGGCCTTGAAGACCGCCAGGACCGCGGCCAGCCAGTCCAGGTTGCGCTCGGTCACCACCGCGACCACGCCTTCGCGGTGCAGCCCGCGCGCCAGCAGCGCGCGTGCCAGCCGATTGGCCCGGGAGTTGAGCTCGCGGTAGGTCCACTGCCGCTCGCCGTGTACGGCCGCGACGGCGTCCGGGTGTTTCCTCACCCGCTCTTCGAAGAGTTCGTGCACTCGGCGATCGGGCAGCTCCCGGCGCGGTCCCGCGAGCCCTTCCAGCTGGAAGCGGAGTTCGTCGGCGGAGAGCAGGCTCTGCTGCTCATGCGCGGCATCCGGATCGGCGACGATCAGCGCGAGCGCGGTGACGTGATAACCGGCGATCCTGGCAGCGCAGTCGGCGTCGAGCACGTCTGTCCGGTACCGCAGTCGCAACACGAGCCGGCCGCCGTGGTCCGAGAACCCCACCGACAGCACGGTGTCCTCGGCCAGGTCTCCCTCGACGCCGCTTGGATCGAACTCGGCCTCGAAGGGCGGTTCGGTGAGGCCCAGTTCGCGCCGGAGATCGTCGACCGGAAAGTCCTTGTGCGACAGCAGTTCCGACGCGGCGCGATGGGTGCTCAGCAGGAGCGCCCGCCACGAATCGGGCTCGGTCGTCAACCGGCAGGGCAACGGCCGGTCGCCCTTGGCGGGGACGCAGCCGGACACGACCTCGCGTTCACCGGACAGCGCGGCCAACACCTTGGCGTGCGCGGCCAGCAGCACCGAGTCGAATGCGACCGTCAGGTCCTCCGCGAGCCGGCGCAACGGCTCTACGACGTCTTCCGGGACCGTCGTCTCGTGGTCGACGACGCCGGTCACCGGATGGAGCGTCCACCGCGGTATGGCGGTGAACCCTCCGGCGACGAGCTCACGACGCCAGAACTCCCGGTCGGCTTCCACGTGCACTCCCATCGAATCCTTGCCCCACCACTCACGGTCGCCGCGGCGCTGTGGGCCGCCCTTCGGGGCGGCGCCGTAGTCGTCGCCGCTGTCTCGGCTGATCTGCGGGTCGGCCATGTTCTTCAGCCGGTCGGGGGTGTTGGCCGAGACGGTTCCGCCACCTCTTTCTGGACGAGTGCGGCAGGCCGATGGGGGGTATCTCGCATCTCTGCGGCGGGGTTTCCGCCCCATCGAGCGTTCCGCGGGACTTCCTCGCCTTTCATCAGGAAGGAGTCGGGGGCGAGCACTGAGCCGTCGTCCATCGTCACGCCGTAATGGACATGGGCGCCGACACCGAGGGTGCAGCCGACGCCGATCGTGCTGCGGTCGGACTTGAAAGTGCCGTCCTCCTGCGAGTGGCACTGGATCTTGCTTCCCGCATTGAGCGTGCAATCGCTCCCGATGGTGGTGAGCGTTCGCTCCGTCAAATAGCAGCCGTCATCGAAGACCCTGCTGCCGAGCCGAACACCCAGCATCCGCCAGATCACGTTCTTGAAAGGGGTGCCGTTGAAGACGTTGAGGTACTCGTCGGGCACCTTCCAGAGGCGCTCGTGCCACCAGAAGTACGGTTCGTAGATGGAACACAACTGCGGTCGCAGCGTGCGGAATGCCGCGATGCCGCGCTCCACGAGTACGAAGTACACGGGGGTGAACACAGCACTGAACACCAGGAAAGCGGCGATCAGTACATGCCCGAAAGAGTCGTACACATCGACGTCCGCGAGGGCGACCACCGTGATCACGAAGAAGTAGAGCCACCGCACGAGTAGGAAGAAGGCCATCGAGCGGATGTTGTAGCGGTTCTTTGCGGCGAGGCTGCGGCGAAACTCTTCGCCGTTCCGGAGATGGTCGAACCGGGAGTCGCGCTCGACCGACCGGGGAATCTCGAAGCACGGTGAGCCGAGCAGGCCCACCCCCTCACGGACCTCGCCGTCGAGAGGAATCATCACCTTCGTCGCGAGGAGACAGTTTTCGCCCGTCCTGGCCCCGGAGGGATAGGCGATGTTGTTCCCGATGAAGTTGCGTGGCCCGATCGAGGCCCGGGATACCCGAAAGGACGTACTCGAGAATTCGGCATTGACGATGGAGAGTCCGTCGGCGACCATCGTTCCGCTGCCGACGGAAACCAGATACGGCGTCTCGTGCTGTACTTCCGTGCCGAAGTTCGACCCGGTCTGCTCGACCCGGGACAAGTCGTATCCGAGGCCGCGCAGATAGTGAACGATGTAGGAGCTGTCACCGAACAGCCATTTGAAGAACTTTATGTTCGTCATGCGCCCGATCGCCCGGTGTATCGAGTAATGAAGCCCGTACAGCGGATAGACCTTGTCCGGCTTGACGACCACGTTCAGCAGGCGCGGAACGGTGAACAGTACAGCGAGGCCCACGACGACGAAGCCGAAGAACAGCACGAAGGACAGGATCAGCGCGTCGGCGTAGAGAGCCGGCGACGTGAACCCCACCGCGCCCGGGCCCAGGCGATTGTGCAGCGCGGGAATCAGGTTGAACAGCATGTACGCGCCCCCGACAACCAGCGGCACGTACACGAGGAACAGTTGAAGCACGGTCACGAGGCCGAATCCGGCCCGGCGCAGCGCGCCGCACTTCGCCGGCTCGATTCTCAGGTAGTCGTGCTCCGTGGGCTGTGCCGGGGATCCGTGCCAGCGCTGTCCGTCCGGGATCGCCTGGCCGCTGTACAGCGTGGACGTATGGCCGAGTTGGGCACCGTCACCCATGGATGTGTCGATGTCGAGCACGGTCTTCTCGCCGATGAACGCGTCCCGGCCAAGGGTGACCCTGCCGGTCTGGATACGTCCGGCGTGTGCCCGGTAGCAGGGGAAGAACGAGTCCTTGCGGATCACCGCGCCGGCGCCGATCGTCAACAGGTCGGGGCAGGCCGGGACATGGCGGGAGAGGATCGTCACCCCCTTGCCGATCCGTGCGCCCAGGGCTCGCAGATACAGCACGTACAGGGGATTGCCGACGAAGAAAATCATCGGGTTGGCATGGATCAGCACCTTGACGGTCCAGAAGCGCAGATACTTGAGCCCCCAGACCGGGAACTCACTCGATTTCCACCGGCCGACGAGGAGCCATTTGGCCACGATCGGGAAGGTGCACAGACCGATGAACCCGAGGCCGCCGAAGACGATCGATCGCAGGTAGATGCCGATCAAATTCGAGTCGGCGGACACCCATGTGTAGCCTCGGTCGGCTACAAATCCGGCGAGGAAGGAATAGCCCAGGAAGAGCAGGAACTGCAGCGTTCCGCAGAGGACATACCGTGGAGTGCTGCCCGGTGTCACCACCTCGGTCGGCGCCGGGGCCGACGACTCGTCAGGGGCGGGCGCCGCGTCCGCGAGCCCCGTCGCCAGGCTGCGGATCGTCGGGTGCCGGTAGATGTCCTTCATCGATGCCGAGGGAAGGTCCGCCCGTTTCCTGACGCGTGCACAGAATTGGGCCATGACCAACGAGTTGGCGCCGAGGTCGTCGAAGAAGTGGCTGTCGACCGACACCCGCTCGACGGATATGACGTCGGCCAGCACCTCTGCGAGGTCTTTCTCGATGCCGGTCTTCGACCCGGTGTGCCTGCGCTTGTCGATCGCAGATCCCTTCGGCCCGGGCGTCAGGACTTCGACGGACTTCTCCTCCATGCGAGCTCCTTGAGGAACTTTCGAGCGCACTCGACCACTACGGTCGGCGCCCTGTACTCGCTCTTTTCGATGTCCGGAGCGAGCTATCCGGAAGTCATGAGTTCGGGAGCTGTTTTCGGGTTCCAAAACCGTGTTAAGTCTCCAATGCCCATCGTCGGGCTGCCACTCGAACTCGATCGCATTGGCCCAGCAGTGGCACTCGACGGCGCCAGGGGCTTCTCGCCACCGGACCCCAGGCGCAGGCAGCGCCGAGCGCTCACCGCCCGATTCACTCCTCATCCGCGATCCCGCCCAGCGGGACGGCGATGAGCTGTGCACGAGTCGCGCCCTACTGCATCCGAGTGGCGTGTGCCTGATCCGGAGACAAGCGTGTGGCGACCGCGAAGCCCCTCGGCTCGGTTCGGCCGGCACCGCCGGTCCGTGCCCCGTCACCGCGCGGAAGGGCGCGCCGCGTGTTCTGGCGGCGGGCCTGCCGTAGCCGATGAGTGCACCACGTCCACATCGCTCGCCCGGACGTAGCCCAGCCGGTGGCCCAGCTGGATCTCGTAGTACTGCTCCTGGCCCCTCACGACCGGGTTGGGTGTGTCGCCGAAGGACGACCTGTCGATATAGGAACCGGCGAGGCGGGCCTGGGTCACGTACCGCTGCCCCGCGAGGAGGCTGTACGGAAGCGGCGACTCGGTCTGCTCCGGCACGTCGTCCGGGTAGGCGTCCTCCTCCGGGAGGGCACGTCCGAACACGGGGATCTCGCTCAGGCCGGCCCTCGGAGTCACCATCTGGCCGCTCGCACTGACGGCGGTCGGGTGCTTCTTCGGGTTTTTGAACCACGCTTTGTGGCCCTGGTACCAGATCGCCGTCCAGTCGCCGCTGCGATCGGCGACCGCGAAGGTCTGGCCGGCGGAGGCCCGCGACCCCAGGTCGTTGACGTCCTCCGTGGAGTCCTCACCGTCCGGATGCCGGCCCGGGTCCTGGATCAGCGCGGCCCTCTCGTCCGGCTCGGTGTACAGGCGGACGGCGCTGGAGCCGTGCGGCGCACACAGCACCCCACTCTTGGTGCACCCCGTGAACGGCGGTTTGTGGGTGGCGAAGTCCGGCAGCACCGTCACCATGTCGTTGTTCGCTCCGCCCGTGGCACGCAGGGGCGCGCCGAGGAGGTCGAAGTAGTGCCGCCAGTCCCAGAAGGGCCCGGGGTCGTCGTGCATGTCGGGGATGGAGTCGGCGGTCGGGGACGGGACGTTGTCGTGACCGAAGATGTGCTGCCGGTCGAGCGGGATGTCGTACTTCTTCGCCAGGTAACGCACCAGACGGGCCGACGCCCGGTACATCTGTTCCGAGTACCAGGTGTGCGGCTGCCTGAGGAATCCCTCGTGCTCGATGCCGATCGAGCGCGCGTTCACGAACTGGTTCCCGGAGTGCCAGGCCATGTCCTTGGTCCTGACGTGTTGGGTGATGTGACCGTCCTTGGAGCGGATCGAGTAGTGCCAGGACGCCTCCGTCGGGTCCTGCACGGTCAGGAGCATGGACGCGAGCGACGCCTCGGTGTCGTGGATGACGATGTACTCGATCTTCTGGTCCCTGGGCCGGTCGGCGAGGTCGTGATTGCCGTAGTCGCCACCGTCGTCGATCGCTTCGTAGGGTGCGCTGAGCCAGGAGCAGGACAGCTCCGCCGGGCACTCGACGTCCTTCGACCGCGCCGCGTCCTTGGGAGAGGGGCGGGGGCGCACGCCGGGGCTGGCGGGGAGGGTGAGGTGCTGCCCCGCGTCGGTGGTGCGGTGCGCGCCCCGCCGGATCAGCGCGAAAACGTCGTTCGCGTACGTCGCCGCGGACGCGGCGTCGTCCGTACCGGGGAACTGTGCCACCGCCTCCCACCAGTCCGCCGGGTCGGCGCTGAGCGGCTTGCCGAGTCGTCGTTGCGTCGCCGCCAGGAGCGCGGCGCCGCCGCGCACGTTTGCCCCGGCGTCCGTGCGCAGCTGCCCCACCGGGGCCCCGATCAGGCGGGCGGCCCGTCGTAGGTCTGCCGTGTCCGCGAAGCCGCTGTCCGAGGGGTTCGTCTCTCGTGAGGACGACGGGCCCGCCGCGACCGCGTCCGGCTGGGCATTGCCGCGGGGCGGCGTCGCCGGGGCCTGGTGGGTGTCCACCAGGTGCATCGGCCCGTAGCCGCCGACGACGCTCGGGGCGCCGGAATGGGAGTCCCAGCGTGACTGCAGGTAAGACACCCCCATGAGCACGCTTTGCGGCACGTGGTATTCGTCCGCGGCGGCGGTGAAAGCTTTCTGCAGGCGTTGGTCGGCCGCCACGTCGACGAAGGCCGGCGGGCCGAGCAGCAGCGGGAGCAGGAGTGCCGCGGATGCGGTCGCGCACACGATCCGGCGGCACCCGCACACGGTGGGGCGGGGGGTACGGGGGACGACAGGTTTTCTCATTGCAAGGGTCTCCAACCATGCTCGTCGCAACCAGGACAAAGGAGTTGCCCTTCACGCCACCCCTCGTACGCTTCCGTGCCCGCCACGCCACGTCGCGCCAAGCGTCACCGAGGTGGACCAGCCGCACGGCACAGGCCACCCGGTCGGCGGCAGCACGTCGGCTCCGGCCGGACCCGGGCGCACGGCCCCGTACTGTGCGATGCCCGCCGTGACCGGCGGTGCGACGACTCAGTCCTGGACCGGGTCCACCTGCCACTCGGGGTGCCCCGGCATGGGCGGAGTGTGCGACCCGTAGAGCCACGGGGTCAGGAACGGGTTCAGGTCCTCGCCGGCGACCGCGGAGGCGAGGACGACGAAGTCCCGGGTGCCGGCGGCCCGGCCCCGGTACTTCGTCACCCAGGACCGTTCGATCCGGTCGAAGGTCTCCTCGCCGACCTTCTCCCTCAGGGCGTAGAGCACCAGCGCCGAGCCGTCGTACCGCATCTGCTTGAAGAGGGTCGGCTCGGTGGGCTCGGCGGGCGCGCCGGCGTCGTGACGCCACTGGTCGTGCTGCTCGTACGCCGCTCGCATCGCCTCCTCGATGCCGGGGCCGCCGTGTGTGTCGGCGTAGAGACGTTCGTAGAAGCGGGCGTGCCCCTCGCTCAGCCACAGGTCGGACCAGCGCCTGATGGCCACGCTGTCGCCGGTCCAGTGGTGGGTCAGCTCGTGTACGAGGTTGCGCTCGGCGTCGACCCGGTCGCCCAGCAGGTCGGCCCTCGGCACGACGGACAGTGACTGCGTCTCCAGCGCCACGGGCAGGTCGGTGTCCCCGACCAGCACTCCGTAGCGGCGGAAGGGGTATGGGCCCAGGCGTCGTTCAAGCCAGGCCAGGTGCTCGGGAGTGAGTGAGCGGTATTCCCGGGTGTCGGTGACCAGGTCGTCGGGGACCACGTCCCGGACGGGCAGCCCGTGCGGGCCGGTGCTGTCGACGAACGCGAACTTCCCGATCGCCAGCTGGACCAGCTGCGCCGCGACCGGCTGCTCGGTGTCGTACGTCCACTGGACCCTTCCGTCGGGTTGCCGGACGCGTTCGACGAGCCGGCCGTTGGCCACCGCGGTCAGGCCGGGTGGGGTGGTGATGCGGAAGGTGACCGGCGCGCGGAGGCTCGGGTGGTCGTTCGCCGGGAAGATCATCTTGGCGCCGTCGGGCTGTGCGTAGAGCACGGTGCCGTCGGACGTGGGCACCCAGCCGTAGTCCTGGATCGCGTCGCCGCGGTGCCGTTGCTGCGTCGGGTCGGCGGTGTAGGAGACCTGCACGGTGAAGCTGCCGCTGTGGGGGATGGGCTTCATGGGAGTGACGACGAGTTCGTCGCCGTCGCGTGCGGCGGTCGCCGGTGCGCCGTCGACGGTGACCGTGTGCAGCGTGTTGCCCGCGAAGTCGAGGTCGAAGCGGGACAGGGCCTGCGTGGCGGTGGCGCTGATGGTGGCAGTCGCCTCGAACGGCGTCCTGGGTGCCCGCCAGTCGAAGGCGAGCGTGTAGTGGCGGACCGTGTAGCCGCCGTTGCCGTCGAACGGCATGAGTGGATCGCCGATGCCCGCGGCGCCGGGGGAGGGGTCCTCGCCGGACGAGGCAGCGGAGGGTCCGGGGGCGGGGGAGCGGTGGTCCCCTCGGGGGAGGGCGCCGACGATGATGGCGGCGCCGGTGATCCCGATGGCAGTGGTGAGGGCGAGGGCGAAAGCCGTGCGTCGGGCGGGAAGGTCACGGCGGCGACGACCCCTCAGAGGCCTCGTGAACGACGCCTTCACCGAAGGAACCGCTGGGCGTCGCGGGATGTGATCGGTTGCCGCACATGGCGGCCGGTCGTTCGACGGGCGGGGCTCCCCGTTGTTCGGCCGACTCGGCTGCCGGCGGTCGTGATCTTCATGGCCGCACTATGCCAGCCAGAGATTATTATCATGAAATATATCCGCATATCGCCCGCTCGTATGGGTGAGAGGGCGGAGCGCGTGGCGTCGGCCGGGAGGCATCAGCGCACCGGATCAGACCGTTCCGGTCCGCGCGGGTCAGAGCGCGCCGTCAGGCACGGCGACGCCGGGCAGTGCCTGCTGGGTCCAGATCGTCTTGCCCGAAGTCGTGTAACGGGTGCCCCAAGCCTGTGCCAGCTGCGCGGTGATGAACAAGCCGCGTCCGCCCTCGTCGACCGTGCCGGCGTGGCGCAGGCGCGGTGCGGCCGAGCCGCCGTCCCGCACTTCGCACGTCAGGGTGCGGTCATGGATCAGGCGGAGCTCGATCGGAGGGCTTCCGTATCGCACGGCGTTGGTGACGAGCTCGCTGACGATGAGCTCGGTGTTGAAGGCGGTCTCGTCGTCCACGCCCCACGCGGCGAGCTGTCGGCCGGTACGACTCCGGGCGACGGCCACGGCCGCGGGATCGGAGTCCAGTGGCCACGCCGCGAACTGGTCCGGGGGGAAGGACCGGGTGCGCGCGACGATCACCGCGGCATTGCCGACGCCCAGCTCTGCCGGGAGTCCGTAGACGAGAGCGTCGCAGAGCTCCTGGAGCGGACGGTCGTGGTAGTCCGGCGCCGACGACAATGACTTTGCGGTACCGGCGAGATACGAGGTGAGTCTCAGATCACTGGTGAACACCAGGACGCTACCGTCCGGCACCGCGACGTCGACGGCGGCGAAGGGCGCGCCCTCTGTCGTGCCCAGCCGCGGCCCGGCCGGTGTGCCGCAGCCGGTTACTGTGCGGTCGGGGCGCACGACGAGTGGGGCCAGGTGGCCCGCTGCAGCCATCGTGCACGTCCCGGTCAGGGGGTCGTGCACCGCGTACACGCAGTCGGCGGTGAGCGTTTCGCGCCGCAGCGGATCGCCGAGCGGGAGATGGGCGCGTTCGGCGGCGAGCTGGCCGGCTATGTCGTGCAGGCGGGCGAGGAGTTCGTCGGGGGTGAGGTCGAAGGCCGACAGGGAGCGTACGACAGTGCGCAGTTGCCCCATGGTGGCTGCCGCGTGCAGACCACGTCCCGCCACCTGGCCGACGACCAGGGCGGTGCGGGCGCTGGACAGGGCGATGGTGTCGTACCAGGCGCCGGGATCGGCGCCGGTGACGGACAGGTAGGCGGTCTCCAACGACGCGTGGGTTTCCGGGCGGCGGGGCAGCAGTTGGCGCTGGACCGTGGCGGCGACCGTGTGCTCGCGTATGTAGCGCCGGGCATTGTCGATGCACAACGCCGTGTGCGTGGCCACCTCGACCGCCAGTTCCCGGTCGCCTTCGTCGAAGGGGCGCGAGTTTCCGGTGCGGTACAGGCTGACGACGCCGAGGGCCCCGCCACGCAACGCCAAAGGAACCACGAGCAGGGAATGGGCTCCCGACGAGTGGATCGCCTCCGCGCGCGGGGGATCGACGGCCAGCCACCGGGCGGTCGGATGGAGCATGACCACACGCGGACGCAGGTCGGCCAGGGCCTGGGTGAAGGGGGTCGGAGCCGGCAAGCGGCGCACATCGCCCACCGGATGAGCCTGCGGCGGCCGCGCACGGACGCTGCGGAACGCGGTGCGCATCAGGGGCGTGCCCTTGGGCAGCGGGGCCAGCGGCGGGTCGTCGCCACGGATCACGGCGTCCACCACCTCCACGATGGCGATATCGGCGAACGCGGGCACCACGCTCGCGACGAGTTCCTCACCGGTCACGGCCGGATCCAGGGTGCGTCCCACGTGCCGCCGCACCGCGTCGAGTACCCGGGTGCGGGCGCGGGCCTGCTCCCGTTCGGTGACGTCGATCGCGGTGACCGCCACGCCGAGCACCGACCGGTGCGGGTTCTCCAGGCGCAGCGCGCTGATCTCGAAGTGGCGCTCTTGCGACGGGTCCCCGCTGAGACGAGCCCGGACGATGCGCTGCAGCAGAGGGACTCCGGTGTCCAGCACCTCGCGCAGCAACGTCTCGATGTCGGCGTCGTCGACGAGGCTGTAGACCTCGGATACGGGGCGCCCTGTCAGGTCGTCCAAGTCAACGCCACGCATGATGGGGGTCGCGGTGTTGATCCTTACCACCCGAAGGTCGGTGTCCAGCAGGTGGAGCCCGATCGGTGACTGGGTGAAGAGCGCCTCCAGCATCGAGGCCGCCGTCTCGTCCACTCGCCGGCCGGGATCGCTGGGCGCCAAGGGGACCACCTCCGAGCTCCGTCCTGCGCACCACTGCCCCGTGTCCCGGGCGTGCTTCCAGCGTGCTTCGGGGTCGGCGCGATCGCACCCGCAGAGCGCCGGGACACGATGGCGAGGCGGGTGGCTCGTGGCAAGGTCCGCTTCTCCCCGGCATGCCGGCCCCGCTTCGGCTGTGGCCGCGCCGCTCACCGCGCCGACGGCGACCCGGACCTGCCGGAGGAGGTGCTCGACCACTTCGAGGGCCACTGCGGAGAGGCGGTGCTCGCCGCGTCGGCTGTCCCGCAGGGCCACGGGAGTCGCACGGCGGCGGCCTGTCAGCTCTTCGGTCGGGGCCACTGGGCCCTATGTGGCGCGCGTATTCGAAGGAACACTGGGATGCTGAGTGCAGGAGCGCTGCCCATGACCTGACGAACAGTGGTGGTGAGCGCCATGACTGGGTTGCAGGACAACGGTCCGGAATCGACGCCGCGCGCCGATCCCCAGGGCGATCCGTTTCTGAGCACGCGGTTCGCCCTCCCGAAGTGCCCCGCGACATTCCTGCGGCGGGAGCGGTTGGTCAAGCACCTCGACCAGGCGCTGCTGACCCCGTTGACCATGGTCAACGGAGCCGCGGGTGCGGGCAAGACCCTGCTGGTCGCCGACTGGGCCGCGGGGCGGGACCGGCCCGTCGCCTGGCTCACCACCGAGGCCTCGGACCAAGGGTGCGGAATTTTCTGGGCGTACCTGCTCCAGGCCCTGCGCGCCTCCGGTGTGCCGCTGCCCACCGAGGTCGGCTTCCCCGCGGACGCGAACCGCGTGGACCACACCCTGCTCGCACGGCTCGCCGCCGACCTGAGCACCCGGGACCGGCCCCAGATCGTGGTGCTCGACGAGTACGACAGGGTGACCGACCCGGAGATCGCGGAGCAGCTGGAGTTCGTCCTGCACCACGCCGGGCGGGGCATGCGCCTGATCCTCGTCACGCGCACGGAACCCCTGCTGCCCCTGCACCGATACCGGGCAGCCGGCGACATGACGGAGATCAGGAACGCGGAGCTGGCGTTCACTCCCGAGGAAGCGGCCGCGCTGCTGGAACGGCACGGGCTGTGCCTTCCGGTGCCCGCTGCGGGCGCGCTCGTGGAGCGCACCCGGGGATGGGCCGCCGGGCTACGGCTGTGCGCCCTCGCCGCGCAGGAGAGGCCGGATCCTGAGACGTATCTGAAGGAGTTCGAGGCAGACCGCACCACGGTCGCGGACTTCCTGCTGGCGGAGGTGCTGAAGCGGCAGTCCCCCGAGACGCAGGACCTGCTGCTGCGGGTCAGCGTCCTCGAGCGCTTCTGTCCAGAGCTCGCGAACGCGCTGACGGAGCGCACCGACGCCGGGGCCATACTGGCCGGGCTGCACCGCGAGAACGCGTTCGTCGAGCACCTCGGGCACGCCTGGTACCGCCTCCACCCGCTGTTCGGGGAGATCCTCCATGCCCACCTGCGGATGCGGTCTCCCGGTCTGGAGCCCGAACTCCACCGGCGGGCCGCGACATGGCTGCAGCGCTCCGGATCCCTCGCGGAGACGCTCGGTCACGGTGCCGCGGCGGGCGACTGGGAGTTCACCGCCGGTGCCCTCGTCGACGACCTCGCCATCGGTCAACTCTTCACCGGCCTGCAGTGCGACGACCTGGCCGGGCTGTTCTCGCGGATGGAGCCCGAGGCCACGGGCACCGCCACGGACCTCGTCCGCGCGGCCCGCGAGCTGTCCCGGTGCGGCCTCGACCGGGGCCAGGCCCATCTGCGGCACGCCGAGCAGAGCCTGGCCGAGGAACGGACGTCGGCAGGGGACGATTCACCCGGCCTGGCGGCGGCCGGGCTGAGCTGGGCCCTGCTGGAAGCCCTGGCGGCCCGCCTGACGGGTTCGCCCGGAAGGGCGGAGAGTGCCGCGGAGGCGGCGGAGAAACTTCAGGAGGAGGTGCCCACCCACCTGCTGGACGCACATCCCGAACTCACTGCCCTGCTGCTGACCCACCTGGGCTCGACGCGGCTGTGGGCAGGGCGCTTCGAGGACGCGCGTGCCGCCCTGACCGCGGCGGCCGGCTGCTCCGGGGGCGCTTCGACCGCGCTTGCCCGCGAGGAGTCCCTGGGCCATCTCGCCCTGATCGACTACCTGAACGGCTGGCTCGGCAGAGCGGAGCGCAAGGCCCAGGCGGCGATGACGGAGACGGAGCGGTTCAGCCTGCCTCAGGCATCCGGCTCCGGCATCGAGCTGCTGGTCCTGGCCGCCGTGGCCGTCGACCGCAACGAACTGGCGCAGGCCCGAGCCCTCCTCGACAGGGCGGCGGACTCGCAGCACGCGATGCGGGACCCGGTGATGGAGGCGGGACGAGCCATCGCCACCGCGCGTCTGCTGCTGGCCCGCGGTGACACGCACGCCGCGCTCGAAGCGGTGGAACCGGCCGTCGCCGCCGACGTGGTCTCCCCCTGGGCACAGGGGCAGACAGCGCTGGTGGCCTCCGCCGCGCACCTGGCGGCGGGCCGGCCGGAGACGGCGGCCGAGCTGCTGCAGGCGGTGCCCGACGACCAGCCGGCGTGTCTCGTGGGGGCAGCACGGGCCCAACTCGTCGTGGGCAGACCGATCGAGGCGATGGAACTGCTCGACAGAGTACGTCCCGAGGGCCGCAGCGGCCCCGCGGTGGCCGTCCGGGCCTCGCTGGTGAGGGCCCAGGCCGCCGAGGGGGCGGGGGACTCCGCAACCTCGCGCAGGCTCGTCGCCCAGGCGCTCCACGAGGCACGCCGTGAGCGACTGCGGCGCCCGTTCCTCGAAGCCGGACCGTGGATCCGGCCTCTGCTGGGCATGGTGCCCCTGCGAGAGCTGGCCGCGGGCTGGCTCACCCCCGGTTCGCCCGCACACGGTGGGCTGCCCCGGCCCGAGGACCGGTCACCGGCGCCGGTCGTGGAGGAGCTGAGCGGACGCGAGCGCGATGTGCTGGAACGGCTGGCCCAGATGATGTCGACGGAGGAGATCGCCGCCGATCTGTATGTGTCGGTGAACACGGTCAAGACCCACCTCAAGAGCGTCTACCGAAAGCTGGCGGTGAACCGGCGCCACGACGCGGTGCGCCGCGCGCGCGAACTGCGGCTGCTGCCACCACGACCGTGAAGGGGCCTCTGAGGGACAGGGAGGGGCGGGTCCATGACGGGCCCCGGCGCGACCCGCCCGGCTCGCCCGTGGTGGGTGAAGCGCCGGCCGGCTTCTTCGGATGCGATGGGGGTGGCGGCAGGGCAGGTGCCTGTCGCTGCCCGGCCGACTCCGCCGGCGTCCCGGGCCGACTCGGCGAGGTGGACACCGTGACGCACTGGCGGGCGCTGGTCGTCCTGGGCACTGCCCAGTTCCTGATGGTCCTCGACACGTCCGTCATGAACGTGTCCATCAGCCAACTGGTCGAGGACTTCGACACCGAGGTCACCGCCATCCAGGCCGTCATCACGCTGTACGCGCTGGTCATGGCGGCGTTCATGATCATAGGCGGCAGGCTCGGGGACATCTTCGGACGACGTCGTCTCTTCCTCCTCGGTCTCGTCGTCTACGGCACCGGGTCGGCCCTCACCGCCGTGGCTCCCACCCTGTGGGTCCTCACGCTGGCCTGGTCGATCATCGAGGGACTCGGCGCCGCGATGGTGCTGCCGGCCATGGCGGCCCTCGTGGCCGAGTCCTACCGCGGACGGGACCGGGCCGTCGCCTATGGGGTCATCGGCGGACTCGCCGGGGCCGGAATCGCGGTCGGCCCGCTGCTGGGCGGCTGGGTGACGACGTACCTCACCTGGCGCTTGGTGTTCGCCGGTGAGGTCGTGGTCGTCATCGCCGTGCTGTGCTTCCACCGGGTGATCACGGAATCCCCCCGGACCGGTCCGCGCCCCCGGCTGGACGGGGTCGGCGCCGCACTCTCGGCGGGCGGGCTCGCGTTGGGCGTGCTCGGGGTGCTGCAGAGCAGCACCTGGGGATGGGTGCAGCCCCGCAACCCGCCCTTCACCGTCCTGGGCTTCGCGCCGACCCTGTTCGTCATCGGCGCCGGGCTGGCCGTGCTGGCCGCCTTCGTGCACTGGGAGCGGCTGCGGGAGGCCCGTGGCGCCGAGCCGCTGGTGCATCTGCCCCTGCTGCACAAGCCGGTGCTGCGGTCCGGCCTGATGTCCCTGCTGAGCCAGAACCTCATTCTGCTCGGACTGTTCTTCACCATCCCGCTGTACCTGCAGGTGGTTCAGGGCTTCGACGCCTTCCAGACGGGGCTGCGGCTGCTCCCGGTGTCCGTCACCATGCTCGCGGCCTCCATGATCGCCGCCCGGCTGGGGCGGGTGGCCGGACCGCGCCGAGTGGTCCGATGGGCCCTGGCGACCCTGGCCGCCGCCATTGTGTGGCTGCTGGCCACCATCGACCCGGTCATCGACGACGCGCAGTTCGCCGGAGCCATGGCCCTGCTCGGCGTGGGCATGGGTCTGCTCGCCTCGCAGCTGGGCAACGTCGTCCAGTCCAGCGTGGGCGAGGAGGAGCGCAGCGAGGTCGGCGGGCTGCAGTTCACCGCCCAGAACCTCGGCTCCGCGCTGGGCACCGCGCTCATCGGATCGATACTCATCGGCTCCCTGGCCCACGTCTTCACCACGCAGGTGGAGGACCACCCGAGGCTGTCGGAGGAAACCCGCCGGCAGACCGGTGTCGCCCTCGAAGCCGGGATCACCTTCGTGCCCACCGAGCAGGTGCGCTCGGCGGCCGAACAAGCCGGGCTGCCGCCGTCCGAGGTCGACGCCCTCGCGGAGTCGTACGCGTCGGCGCAGCTCGACGGTCTGAAGGCGGCGATCCTCGCCACCGGGGGGATCACGCTCGCCAGTTTCCTGGTCACGCGGCATCTGCCGACCAGGGCCGGCGGCCCGAGCCGACCCGGTGGCGGCGCCCCGGCCGACGCGATCGGTTCGCCCGGCTGACTTCGAGGGAGGTCGCGATGTCCGAGACCGAGCGTGTCGCGGCGCGAGCGCGCACCGTCGAGCGACGGAGCCATGCCGACTACACCGGTGGCGTCTACGGATCCATGCTCGCAGCCTCGGTGATCGTCGGCGTCGGCACCCTGGGTGCGTACCCACGCCTGGAGCTGGTGCTGCTGCTGTTGCTCACCGGTGTGGCGTTCTGGATCGCGCATGTGCACGCCCAGCTGTTCGGGGCCCGCCTGGCACAGCAGAGCCTGGATCGCCGGACGGTGCTGCACGTGTGCCGGGACGAGTGGCCGATCGTCAAGGCCGCCGTCCCGCCGGCCGCCGCCGTGGCCGTCAGCCCTCTCCTTGGCCTCGGCATATCGGGCGCTCTCTGGCTGGCGCTCACGGTCGCGGTGGCGGGCCAGGTGGGCTGGTCGGCGGCCGCGGCACGACGGGCCGGTGCCTCGTGGCGCCTGGTGGCGGTCGCCGCCTCGGTGAATTTGCTGCTCGGTCTGCTGATCATCTTGTTCAAGCTCCTCCTGCTGCATTGACGCAGGTGGAGCGGGTGTGCCGGCCGACGTATCACCTCTACGGGGTGAGGCCGCGCGGTGCGCCGGGGCGGAGGATCGCAGGGAAGGGGTGCAGCCCGCCTGTCCCAGGACACTCGGGGGAGAGCAGCTGATGCGCTACGAGATCCGCGTCGAAGGACACATGTCGGAGACGCTCACCAGTGTCTTCCCGGAGCTGGACCACGTGGTGATGTCCGGACAGACCATCCTGTTCGGTTCCGTCGTCGACGAGGCGCACCTGTACGGGCTGCTGGCCCGCTGCCAGTCGCTGGGTCTGCGAGTCCTGGAGATGCGCCAGCTGCCGGAGTGACGCGAGCGTCACCGCACAGGCTCCCTCAGGGCGTGGATCCTGCCGGAGCGGGTGGCGGCGCCCAACGCCTCGAAGTCCCGCTCGTTCCGGTCGGCGTAGGCCTGGGCGAACTCGGTGAGCGCACGGTCGAAGCGGTCGCTCCCGCCCAGGTAGGCGGCGATGGCGACGGGGTCGCCGGAGCGGGCGTGGGCTCGCGCCAGACAGGCCCCGCACACCTGCGCGAACAGGCGGAGCAGGCTGGGGTCCATGGTGTCCGGCCGCGCGATGCCCTTCCAGTCCCGCAGTTGGCGCACGTAGAAGTCCCGGCTCTGCCCATCGATGCCCGTGACGTGGGTCCAGCCCAGGAAGATGTCACTGGTCGTCTGGATCAGCCGCTGTCCTGCCACCACACGGCGGCCCTGGTTGTCGTAGCGTTCGCTGTCCAGGTGGGCGGCGAGGACCGACTCCTGTGCCTCCTTGGCCTGCAGCAGCAGGGGGTCGGTGTCGTCCCTGCCGAGCAGGAGCAGGATCCAGCAGCGTGTTCCGACGCTGCCGACGCCGACCACCTTCCGGGCCAGGTCGACCAGCCGGTAGCGGCGCAGCAGATGCCGGCGCTCGGACGACAGGGTCCGCGCATACTCGTCCAGGATGGTCTCAAGTTCCCGCTGCTCCTCGGAGGGGTCGGCCAGCAGATCCTGTAGGCGGGTGATGAGCGGTGGGTCCGCTGCGATCCGCAGGCCCTCGGCCGTGACCCGGGAGAGCTTCTCGAAGGCCTGGAGACGGGTGCGGGTACGGGCTCGCGCCGTCGCCTCGGCGGTTCGGCGTCTGGCTTCCTTGCTCATCGATGAGGCCAGCAGCTCCCGCAATTGGTCGGCGTCGTCCTGCGCGTACCAGATGTCCAGGGTGCGCATGGCGGCGAACTTCCGCATCCGCTCCCGGTAGGCCTGCACGCAGGTCCGCACCGCGCCGTTCTGCTCCTCGACCGAGAAGCCGTTGGCCCGGCCCGCGATCGCGAAGCTGGCCGCCAGACGCTTGACGTCCCATTCGAACGGCCCGGGCAGGGTCTCGTCGAAGTCGTTGATGTCGAAGACCAGATGACGCTCGGGCGAGGCCAGCAGGCGGAAGTTGAGCAGATGGGCGTCCCCGCAGAGCTGCACGGTCAGGCCGGTGTTCGGGAGGGGCCCGAGGTCCGAAGCCATGATCGCTGCCGCGCCACGGTAGAAGCGGAACGGGGACTCGAGCATGCGGCCGTAGCGGATCGGTACCAAATCGGGCAGCCGCGTGACCGATTGGCGCTCGATCACCTCAATGGGATCGGGCCGTTCCCGCTCGGCGTCGAACCGGCCGTGGCTCGAACGCGGGGCGCGCGTGCGCGCGTTCCTGCCGTACGCCGCCCTCTCGGCCGGTGACAGCGCGGCCGTGATGGCGTTCGGTGTAGCCATGGCGATCCTCCTGGACCGTTTGTTCGTTCCGGGGAGCCCTACTCCGTCGGCGGCTCCCGGCCCTGGCGCAGCAACCCCGCCCTGATCGCATTCGAGAGCACCCGTGCGGCGACGCCCACGAGCAGCAGCCCGCCGGCCATCTGAAGCATCGTCACCACCCGTCCCGTCTCGGAACGGGCGGTGATGTCGCCGAACCCGACGGTGCTGAACGTGGTCAGCGTGAAGTACAGGGCGTCCGTCTTGGTCAGCGGTTCGCTGAAGGAGCCCGGGACCGCATGCTCCAGCAGGTAGTAGGCGCTCGCGAAGAGCACCAGATACAACGCCAGCGTGGCGCCCAGGGCCTCGACGGCCTTCAGACGGGGATGGGGCGAGCGCACGATGGCCCGTATCTCCCAGGAGAAGACCACGACGACCGCCAGCAGACCGCACGCGAACAGGGCCGAAGCGCCACTCGTGCTGCCCCCGTTCAAGGGGAGCAGGTAGTACGCGGTGACGAGGCCCGCCGCGACGAACAGGGATCGCGCGAGGGACGCGGCCGAGGCCCAGAGTCCCGGGCGCGTTCGTCCGCGATCCGTCGCCCGCCCCGACCGGGCGGGCTCCGTGCGGGCAGCCGCTGGATCGTTCATCTCGTGTCTCTTCGTCCGGACCCCAGTACGCCGAGGCATGTCTTTCGGCACCTACCTCATCGCCCCGGCGGTGCGTACGGATCACCCGCCTGGGGTGACCCGGTGACCCGGCGGTCGGCGGGATGCTGGTGCGGTGAGATCTCCACACACCGCCCCGTCGGCGGTCCGGGAGCGATCTGCTCGATCGCGCGAGGAGGAGCCATGACCGTGTCGCGTGGTCCGGCACCGCGTACCGGACCGGAACACATGCCCGACGGGGCGGCCTCCGGGCCGGGGGGCGACCCCGAGGAAGTGCTGGCGGAACTGGGGCGCTCCTGGACGTGGATCCTGGGTTCCGCGGTCGCCACGCTCGTGCCCGGCATCCTGGTACTGGTCTGGCCGGACGAGACCCTGCACGTCCTGGCGGTCCTGATCGGCCTGTATCTCCTCGTGATCGGGGCATTCCGGTTCGTCGCGGCCTTCGGCCGGGACGAACTCGGCCAACGGCTGCCCGGCTTGCTGATCGCGGTGCTGTACGTCCTGGCCGGGGTGCTCTGCCTGAGGAACCCGTTGCAGACCATCGCCGCGCTTTCGTTGATCGTCGGGATCGTCTGGCTGGTGTCCGGCATCCTCACCCTCTACGGAGCGATCGCCGCCAAGGATCTGCCGCACCGCGGCTTCGTCATCTGCGCCGCGGTGATCGCCATCCTCGCGGGGGTCGTGGTACTGGCCCTGCCCACCGAGTCGGCCCGGGCGCTGACCCGGCTGCTCGGTCTGTGGCTCGTCCTGCTCGGCCTGGTCGAGGTGGTGGTCGCGTTCGCGTGGCGGGCCGCACTGCGCAGGTCCGGCGTGGCGGAGCCGCACGCCGGCGGCGAGGCGGCCTGAGGGACGGGCACCACCCATGAGCCATGGTCGGGAAAACCGCTCACCCGCCTCGGGTGAGGCCACTTGGTCCTTGCTGTGGGCACGCTGAAGACGGCACAGAACGGCTGCCGGGCCGAGGCCCGGGACGGAGGAGAGACATGAGCGCGCAGATGTACCTCGCGTACGACTATCCGCTGCTGAGCGTCTTCTGGTCCATGCTGTGGTTCTTCCTGTGGATCATGTGGTTCATCTTGCTCTTCCGGGTCATCGTCGACATCTTCCGGGACGACAAGCTGAACGGTTGGGCCAAGGCCGGCTGGCTCGTGTTCGTCATCATCCTGCCCTTCCTGGGTGTCCTGATCTACGTGATCGCCCGTGGCAAGCACATGGGGCAGCGGGAGGTGGCGCAGGCGCGCGAGCAGCAGGCGGCTTTCGACAGCTACATCCGGGAGACCGCCAAGGGCGGCGAGGGCCGGCCCAGCAGCGCCGACGAACTCGCCAAGCTGTCCGAAATCCGTGCCCGCGGCGACATCACGGACGAGGAGTTCCGCCGGGCGAAGGAACTGGTCCTGAAGGACTCGAGCCCGTCGCAACGCGCGGGCGCAGGCACCTCCCCCTCCGGTGGCTGAGAACACCGCACGAGACTGAAACGAGGCAGCACGATGACCACGACTCCCACCGCGCACGCGCACCCGGCCAAGCGGCACTGGGCCGAAGGCCTGACGGCTTTCGCGGCCGTCCTGCTCATGATCGCCGGCGTACTCGACCTACTTCGGGGCATCATGGCGATCGCCCAGGACGACGTCTTCGTCACGACACCCAACTACGTCTTCGCGTTCGACCTCACCGGCTGGGGCTGGGTCCACCTCGTTCTGGGCGCCGTCGCCGTGATCGTCAGTCTCGGACTCTTCCAGACGGCGATGTGGGCGCGCGTGGCCGGGGTGGTCATCGCCGGATTCATCATCATCGCCAACTTCCTCTCCCTGCCGTACTCCCCGGTCTGGTCGATCGTGATGATCGCTTTCTCGGGGTTCGTCATCTGGGCCCTGTGCGTGGCCCGGGAGGATGGGTCCGCCAGGCCCGTCCAGTGAGAACGGCAGTAGCCGAAACCGCGCTGAGGGCGCCACGTGGGACGACACAGCACGGAGGCGAGCGGGCCGGGAGGCCGCCCGACGGCAGCCGCCGATCAGGGGCGTGCCGGGTGGGCGCGGCTGGCACTGCTCGCCCTGCTGACGAGCGTCCTGGTGGCGCTCGTCGCAGCCGGTCTGCGGAGTGTGCTCTGGGCGCTGGTCGGCATCGCCGGACTGGCCCTCGTCGCCGTCGGGCTGTGGTGGACTCTGGCCCATACCGGTGTGGTGCGGGTGGCGGGAGTGGTCCTGTCCCTGACCGCGCCGGTCACGGTCCTGGCGCTGTACGGCGCATACGGCATGCTGGGGCCGGCCCTTGTCTCGCTGGTCCTGTGGGTGCTGGCCATGGGGGCTGCCCGGATCGCCGTGGCGCCGGGACAGATCCATTCCGCACGCGAGAATGAACCCGCCGAGGCACCCCACCATCCCTGGATCCTCATGAATCCGCGCTCCGGCGGCGGCAAAGTGGGACGTTTCGATCTGGTCGACAAGGCGCGGGCGGTGGGTGCCCGTGTCGTCCTGCTCGGCGCCGGCGGGCAGGACGTGGCCGAACTGGCCCAGCAGGCCGTGGCCGACGGAGCCGACCTGCTGGCGGTGGCGGGCGGGGACGGCACCCAGGCCCTGGTGGCCGAGGTGGCGGCGCGTCACGACCTGCCCTTCCTGGTGATTCCCGCCGGTACCCGCAACCACTTCGCCCTCGACCTGGGCCTGGACCGCGACGATCCGGCGACGGGTCTGGACGCGCTGGCCGACGGCGTCGAACTCCGCGTCGACCTCGGGTTCGCCGCCGACCGAGTGTTCGTCAACAACGCCTCCTTCGGAACATACGCGGCCGTGGTCGGCGACCCCGCCTACCGCGACGCGAAAGTGCAGACGACCCTGCAGGCCCTGCCGGGACTCCTCACCGGTCCCGACGCGCCCAGGCTGCGGATGCGGGCCGACGCCGCCCGCGCCGAAGGGCTGCAGGCGCTGCTGGTCAGCAACAACCCCTATCTGCGCGCTGTCGACTCGGCCCAGCCGGGTCGCCGGGAGCGGCTGGACTCCGGACTGCTCGGCGTGCTGTGCGTGCGGGTCGAGAACGCCGCCCAAGCGGCGCGAATGGTGCGCGGCGGACGTTCCGCGGGCCTCCAGCGGCTCACGGCTCACGAGGTGGTCGTCGAAGCGGACACGGACACCGTCCCGGCCGGCATCGACGGGGAACACGTCCTGCTGCAGTCACCCGTGGTGTGCCGGATCGCCCCGGGAGCGCTTCGGGTCCGCGTGCCGCGCAATCGCCCGGGTACCCCCCGGAGCAGACCCGCGGCCGACTGGCAGCGCGTCACACGAATCGCGCTGGGCCCGCTGGCTCGGGGCAGAAGACGCTCCCCGGCTCCCGCCTGACGCGCAGGCGCCGTCGCGGCATGACACGGCGGCGGATATGCCGCGGAGGATCACTGCGCCGCGGCAGGGTCGGCCGACAGGACCGATACGTCGGCGCGATCGAGCAGGAACTGCCGGGCGAGCCTTGCCCGGCCCAGCACCCGGGTGCCGCGCGGGCGTCACCCCGGTCGCCGCGTTTCCCTCCTGCGACGCACCCGCGAGTTGCTTCCCGGAGGCCTCGAATCGACCCGGGACCGACGCGCTGTCAGCCGCTCCCAGGGAACCGGCGCAAGGTGTGCACGCAGCCCGGGGCGGATGAGCCGTCCGGGGTGTGCCGGTGTCGCGCCCGCCTCGGTCAGGAGAGGGTCGGTGTCAGCCCGGTTTGTCGCCGGTCTCGCAGATCTGGCGGGCGATCGCGCGCAGTTTGATGTTTTGGTCCTGCGAGGCCTTCTTGAGCAGTTTGAAGGCCGTGTCCTCGGTCAGTTTGTAGCGCTCCATGAGGATGCCCATGGCCTCGCCGATCTCGTGGCGGGTCTCCAGGGCGTGGCCGAGCTGCTGGTGGGTACGCGAAGCGGAGAAGGCCACGGCCGCGTGAGAGGCGAGGATCCAGCCGGCTCGTCGAGCGGCCTCGTCGAAGGCCCGCGGCTGCCGGGAGTACAGGTTGAGCGCGCCGAGCTCGTCGTCCTCGGTGAAGAGGAGAATCCCCATCATGCTCCCCATGCCCAGTTTCCTCAGCTCGGGGACGAAGCGGGACCAGCGCTCATTCGGTCGGCTCAAGTCATCGATCGCGTAGATCTGCTGACGGTTCGTCACGGCGTCGAAGCACGGGCCTTCGCCCAGGTCCTGCTGGATACGGTCCGCGCGGCGCACCACGTCGCTCGTCGCCGCCAGGGCCTGCACCTCACCCCGTCGTACGGTGAGAATGCCGGCGTCGTCGCACCCGTTGATCAGAACCGTCGCATGATCCACGATGCGGTCCAACGTGTCCTGGACCGAGTCCTGGGCGAGCAGATCCCGCGCCATTTCCGCGAGGGCGACGGCGAATTGCTCCCAGACCTCGCCGTGCTCGTGCGCCATGTGCCACCTGCTTATTCGTTGAAGCGCCCGCGCCGCTCACGCTCGACTCCATCTTGCCACCCTCGCGTCCCCACCGCGCCGAACACGCGTCTTCGGGCACGGTGCCCGCGGAGGGGCGGCCGCCGAGTGTTGTTTCAAGTTCAAGCAGCGTGATCGCGCACAGACGCCGCCCTCCGTTCGGTGGGCCCCCGGGAACGCCGCGAGATGGGCCCGACCGCGTTGTCAGTGGCCTCCGGAACAATGTCCTTGCAGCGAGAACGTCACCGCTCCCGGCGGTGCGCGATCGAACCCGTCCGTCGAAAGGCCCGCCCGCACATGACGCCCCCTCTCCACCGCCGCGCCGTGCAGCGAGCCCTGAACGGAGCCCGCTGACGATGCTCCGAGCCCTCCCGCGCACGCCCGCTCCACTCGGCCCCGGCGGTTCCGAGGTTCTGCGTCTCATCACCGTGCAACGCGTTCCCGTCTGTCTCACGGTGCATGCCAACGGCCGTCGCCGGTACGGCTACTGGCAACCCCTGAGTTCCGGTGCCGGGCAGGGAGGTTGCTACGTGGCCCTGCCCACCGACGAGTGCGACGCGCTGCACGCGGCGGGCCGGATCGTGCTGGGGGACCCGGTGGTCGATCCGGCGAAGACCACGTACCCGGTGCGCCCCGCCCTGCGGAGTGCACCGGCCCCGGCAAGCGCACTCCGGCAGGCGGCCCTCACGGCCTGAGCACGTCAGCACGAGCGCGGCCCGGGACGGTCGCCCGGGCAGTGCAGGGCCCGCCGCGAGAACGCGCGGCGGGCCCTGCATTCTGGGTTATTCAGTGCCGGAAGATGTCCTTCATCTTTTCCTTGGCCTGTCGGGCGTCACCCTTCGCCTGCTCCGCCTTGCCTTCGGCAGTCAGACTCTCGTTGCCGACAGTGCGCCCGGCGGCCTCCTTGGTCTTGCCCTTGGCCTGCTCGGTCTTGGCCCGTGCCTTCTGGTGCTTGGCCACTGCGGATCACGTCCTCACGCTTCGACTGTGCGATCCATGACTACGACTGACCGGGAAAAACCGGTCCAAACCCGATCGCCGGTGCCCGGTGCGTGGTGCGCAGGATCCGTCACGGTCCGTGACGATTTCGGGCGAGGCTCAGGGGTTCGGAACTGTTGTTGCTCGACCGTGCTGCCGGCCGAGGTCGACATCGAGCCGAGGAGTTCGCGGGCGGGCTGCGCGGTCTGCTCGGTCAGCAGCGGCTCGGGCGGGTCCCAGCGGGCGCCCCCGCCCCACGGCAGCCGTACCCGCTGCCGTGCGGTCTCCGCCTCCGCGAGCAGTCGTCGCCAGTGCGCGGTGGCATGCGCGCGCTGCTCGGTGTCCGTGATCGGCACCGGCTGTACCGCGTCCTCGACGCCGGTCATGTACGCACGCATCCGGGACCCGTGCAGCCTGCCCTCCAGCTTCTGGTGGAGGTCCGGCGCGCCGCCCGCGAGCGCGGCAGCGCTGAGCTTCGCCAACTGGCTGTCGTCCAGGGCCCGGTGGGTCTCGTCGATCGAACGGGCCACCTCGGCCCGCAGTGGCCCCAGATGGTGTGCGTCGCCCAGCCAGTCGATCAACGCCTCGATGTCGAGGCCGTCGAGCGCGATGCCGCCCTCCGCCGCCGCGGTGGCGACCGGGGCGTGCCAGTCGCCCGGATCGCGCTCGCGCCCATGGGTGTAGTCCCGTGTCCAGGTCCACACGGGCCTGATGGAGCCGACGCCGACGTGTACCAGCAGGTGCACCAGGGGGTGCGTGAGGACGATCGGGGGGAACGCGCCTTCGATGAAGCCGAAGACGGCGTACGACGCTTCGTCGTCCGCGCCGAAGTCGTCCTGGGCCTCCGGGACCGTGCCGATCAGATGGAGTCGGCTGCGCGTCGGCCGGAACAGGTGGGTGGCAAACGACAGTTGACGTGCCGGCGGGGGCGGCAGCGGATACGACACCGCAGCGAACCAGTGCGCGATCCTGTCCGCCGAGCTGTCGACCACGACCACCGAGGGTCTGCCCTCGTCGGTCAGCGCGGTGAAGACGGCGGCCGGCAGCGGCGTCAGCCCCCGCCGCAAAGACCGCCCTGTCCACGACCGGCTTGCGCACGCCGTCGCTTCGCTCGAGCCCCTCAGTTGTTCCAGCTCTCGTCATACGGGTCGTGCGGCGTCGCGACCGGCCTGGCCCGGCTGACGTCGAGGAACGGGATGATGCCTCCGTTGACGGGATCCTTGGCGCGTTTGCCGGTGTAGGTGCCGGTGACTTCGAGCCAGCTGTCGGGTTGGAGGACGGGTGGGATCCGTCCGGTCAGGCCGACCTTGACGGGTTGGGCGTCGGCGGCGCAGCAGTTGAGGGCCATGCGGACGAGATACGGCGTACCGGCGCGGTCGAGGGCGACGAAGCCGGTGATCCTGATCCGCCGGTCGCCGAGGGAGCGGCCGTGGCCGTAGGCCGCGCGCCCGGCGTAGTCGACGAGGCTGAGCGGGACCGGGTCGCCGGCGGGAAGGGCGGGGTAGCCGAAGGGCGCCTGGAGGGCCGTGCCGGTGCGCATGGCGCTGTAGGAGCCCAGGGCGGGCGGGGCGACCAGGATCAGGGCGAGCAGGGGGAGGATGAGGAGCCAGGAGATACGCGGTTCGCGGTGGGCGTGTCCGTGCTCGTGTCCGTGCTCGTCCTGCTCCTCTTTGTGCCCGCCCTGGTCGTCCCTGTGGTCGACCTCGGGTTGGCCCCGCTTGGTCGTGCGCGCCCCGCGCAACTCGTACCACACCGTGGCGAACGCGGCGGCGATCAGCACAACCCCGGCCCCGAGCAGCAAGGGCTGCAACCCGGCCTTGACGTACCGCAGGTAGAGATCCGTGGCACCGGCGTGCAGCACCGCCGCGCCGACCAGGAAGAGCACGGCCGCCTGTGCCTGCCGGTTCACAGCAGCACCGCCCCGACCAGGACCGACATGACAATCGCCAACGTGAACGTGGCGGGAGCGAACCGCAGGGCGAACCCCCGGCCGAACGTGCCGACCTGCATGGCGAAGAGCTTCAGATCGATCATCGGTCCGACGACGAGGAACGCCAGCCGGGCGGTGAGCGAGAACTGGGACAGTGACGCGACCACGAACGCGTCGGCCTCGGAGCAGATCGACAAGAGCACGGCGAGAACCGCCAGGGCGAGTACCGACACCACGGGGTTACCGGCCGCTGCGTGCAGCCAGCTCGCCGGTACGACGGCCTTGAGCGTGGCCGCGGCCATCGCGCCCACGACGAGGAAGCCGCCGGCGTGCATCACGTCGTGCCGTACGGACCCCCAGAACGCCGCCCCCTTGCCGAGGCCCTCGTGCGCCGGGCGGGCCGGTGGGCGCAACCAGTCGGTGCGGCCGAGGCGTTGCCACAACCACCCCATCGCGCAGGCCACCAGCAGACTCGCCGTGAACCGGGCGAGGACCATCTGTGGCTCGCGCGGAAACGCCACCGCCGTGGCGGTCAGCACGATCGGGTTGATCGCCGGGGCGGACAACAGAAACGCCAGCGCCGCGGCGGGCGTGACGCCCCGGCGTACCAGTGCCCCGGCCACCGGCACGGAGGCGCACTCGCAGCCGGGCAGGACCGCCCCGGCCATTCCGGCCACCGGCACCGCCAGAGCGGGCCTGCTCGGCAGTGCGCGGGCGAAGAACGACGGCGGGACGAAGACCGCGATGACCGCCGAGAGCAGCACCCCGAGGACGAGGAAGGGCAGTGCCTGGATCACCACCGCCACGAAGACGGTCATCCAGCTCTGCATCACCGGCGCGGCCAGCGCCCGGCGGACCGGCCCCTGTGCCGCGACCACCAGGAGCAGCAGCATGGTCAGGACGAGGGGGGAGTTGATCTGCCAACCCCGCCGGCCCTGCCGGTCGTCCACGTCGCGATGGTCGACCGGGGGCGGAGCTGCCTTGGTGATGGTCACGGGTGAGGTACCTCCAGTAGGGAAGGGCTCGGTGGCTGGTGCCCCTCGACCTTGAGTACGCCGGTTCGGGCACAGCTTCTCACCGTGCGCCCCGACCGCTGGGGGCCGGATCCCGGTTCGCTCGCGTCCCTTGACCGTTCGGAGTGGTCTTCCTACGCTCCACTGAACACGTCCAGACAGGTAGGTCGACGATGGCGGACTCACCTAACTCCCTCGACAACAGACCCGCGGGCCGTCGGCTCCAGGTGGAGACGCATGGGCTCGACGTGATCGCGGACGCCGAGCGCAAGGGCACTCCGCGGACTCTGTTCTGGCCCTGGTTCGGGGCCAATGTCTCCATCCTGGGGCTCAGTTACGGCGCCTTCGCGCTCGGCTTCGGCATCTCCTTCTGGCAGGCGCTGGCTGCCGGGGTGGTCGGCATCGTCTTCTCCTTCCTCCTGTGCGGCTTCGTCGCGGTGGCGGGCAAGCGCGGCTCCGCGCCGACGATGGTGCTCAGCAGGGCGGCGTACGGCGTACGAGGCAACCGGCTGCCCTCGGTGATCTCGTGGATGCTGACCGTCGGCTGGGAGACCGTGCTCACGGCCCTCGCGACCCTGGCCACCGCGACGGTCTTCGGGCGGCTCGGCTGGGGTGGCGGTACCGAGACCAAGGTGGTCGCCCTGATCCTGGTCGGCGCGCTGATCGTGGTCGGCGGAGTGATGGGCTTCGACCTGATCATGCGGCTGCAGACCGTGATCACCGTCGTCACCGGAGTGCTCACGATCGTCTACATCGCGCTGGTCGCCGACCACATCCACTGGCACACCGTCAGCGCCGTACCCGCGGGCACTGCACAGGAGTTCATCGGCGCGCTGGTCTTCATGATGACGGGCTTCGGACTGGGCTGGGTGAACGCGGCCGCCGACTACTCGCGCTATCTGCCGCGCTCCTCCTCCAGCCGGGGCGTGATCGGCTGGACCACCTTCGGCGCCTCGGTGGCCCCACTCCTCCTGCTGGTCTTCGGGCTGCTCCTCGCTGGCTCTTCCGACGACCTCAGCAAGGCCATCGCCCTCGACCCGATCGGCGCCCTGACCACCATCCTGCCCACCTGGTTCCTGGTCCCCTTCGCCGTGGTCGCCGTGCTCGGTCTGGTCGGCGGCGCGGTCCTGGACATCTACTCGTCCGGCCTTGCGCTGCTGTCCGCCGGTCTGCGGGTACCGCGCTATCTGGCGGCGTTCGTCGACGGAGTCCTGATGATCGCGGGCTCGGTCTACATCGTCTTCCTCACCGACAACTTCCTCGGCCAGTTCATCGGCTTCCTCACCACGCTGGGCGTCCCCGTCGCCGCCTGGTGCGGGGTCGTGCTGGCCGACCTGGCGATGCGCCGTCGCGACTACGACGAGGGAGATCTGTTCCGTACGAGCGGCCGGTACGGCGACGTCCTGCTCCAGCCGCTGCTGCTCACCCTCGCCGCCACCGCGCTCGGCTGGGGCCTGGTCACCAACTCGGCCGCGAGCTGGCTGGAGTGGCAGGGCTATCTGCTCGACCCGTTCGGACTCGGCGGCAGGTCGGGTGCCTGGGCCTACGCCAACCTCGGCGTCCTGCTCGCGTTCGCCCTCGGCTTCCTCGGCACACTGGCCCTCGGCCGTGGCCGAGTGCGCGCCCAGGAGCGCCAGGACGCGAGCCCGACGGCGAGCGAGGAGGTGCTCAGCGCATGAGCGACGCGCACACGCGCCCCGACCTCGCAAGTGCCGCCACACCCCGCGGCCTGCTCACCGTCATCGACATGCAGCGCGTGTTCGCCGAGCCGGACAGTCCCTGGGCGACGCCGCGCTTCTACGAGGCAGCCGAAGGCGTGCGCCGACTGCTGCCGGCCTTCGGCGACCACGTCACCTTCACCCGCTTCCTCGCCCCCGAAAAGCCCGTTGGGGCCTGGCGCGCGTACTACGACGCGTGGCCCTTCGCACTGCAGCCGCCGCAGGCCCGGCTGTGGGAGCTGACGGACGAATTCGCGGCGCACGCACCGCACTTGGTGGACGCCGCCACCTTCGGCAAGTGGACCCCCGAACTGGCCGAGCGCGTCGGTGTCGCCGGACGCCTGGTCCTGGCCGGAGTCAGCACGGACTGCTGTGTGCTGTCCACGGCGCTCGCCGCCGCCGACGCCGGGGTCGAGGTTCTGGTGGTGGCCGACGCCTGCGCCGGCGTTGACGACGACGCGCATGCCGAGGCCCTCCATGTGATGGACCTGTATCGACCGTTGATCCGCGTCGTCACCGTGGACGAGGTGCTCGCGATGGATTCGTCATGACCGGAGTCCGGCTCAAACACCAGCAGATCACCGAGGTGCTCGCCAAGGAGATCCGCAGCGGACACCGTGCGGCGGGGGAGCAGTTGCCGGGCGAGCACACCCTCGCCCAGCGCTTCGGCGTCAGCCGTACCACGGTGCGGGCCGCGCTCGCCGAGCTGAACGAGGCGGGGCTGATCGCCACCCGCACGGGCAAGGGCTCGTACGTCGTCTTTGACGACCGCCCGCTGGACGACCGGCTCGGCAGGGCGCGCGCCCTGACCGTCCAGAGCCTGGACACGCGGGTGCGGACGCTCGCCGTCGAGGCGGTCCATGACGAGGAGCTGGCCGCTCAACTCGACCTGAACAAAGCCATGTTCATACGGGTGGAGCAGACCCGGGAGCTGGTCGCGGACGGTTCCGTGATCTCGTACGAGCGCAGCCTTCTGCCACCCGTCCCCGGTGTGCGGGAACTGCCGGAGCACGGGCTCGGCGAGCTCACGCTCACCGAGGTGACTCGGCGGGCCGGGTTGCGCCCCGACCACGGTGAGCAGCGGCTGGCCGGGCGGCGGATCGGCGCGTTGGAGGCGGAGGTATTGCGGCGCGCGCCGGGCGATTGGTTCCTCGACACGCGGCGCACCAGCCGCTCGGCCGACGGTTCCTTCGTCGAACATGTCGTGAGCCTGCTCGACCCCGACCACTTCGAGATGTCTCTGGAATTCGGCTGACCCCGCCACCGAAGCGGGCCCCAGTGCCCGGAAGGGCCTCAGCACGGAAGCACCCATGAGCCGCACCCTCCACAGCCGCGCCACCAGGGCCACTGAGGCGTGAAATCCCCTAGGCCACACCGGAGTTGCTCATGGCGCGCGCCGACTGGTGCTGCTTCGCCGCGAGGCCGCGCTGCTCACCGGAATCGACGAACCGCCCGCCGCCGTCCGCGCCGTACAGTCCCTGCTGAAGCGCGGCTCGGGTGGGTGGCCGCCTGCCCGGACGGCGCGAGCAGTCCGGTAGGAGCAAGGCGTGGATGGGCCCTCGGAGACTCCTCCGAGGGCACATCGTCACGTTCAGTCCCGCCCGGTGCCTCGATAGAGGTCCAGCTCCCCGTCCAGCTCGACCGCGAGCACGGTGGCGTACTCGTCGAGGTCCGCCGCGGCGGGGGCGTCGATCCAGGTCACGCCGGGTACCGTGTCCAGACCGCCGGTGATGTGGTGGCCCAGTTCGGTGCCCGTGCCAAGAACGGTCACCCTGCGTACCGCGTTGCGCAGGCCGCGGATCGAGATCGACTCGCGCGGTGCGTCGAAGCACATCAGGTACAGCGTGCGCCGGTCGGCGGACAGGGTGCTGGGGCCGTAGTGGTGCCCGGCGGGCAGACCGGCGACCGTCCCGTACACGGCGTCGGCGTGCTTGGCGATCCAAGTGCCGAGACCCTCGACGCGTTCGACCTGTTCCTCGGGGATCGTCCCGTCCTCCCGGGGGCCGACGCCCAGCAGCAGATTGCCGCCCATCCCGATCGTCTCCGTGAAGTAGCGCACCAGCTGGCGCACCGACTTGAAGTCGCGGTCCTTGGGGCGATAGCTCCAGGAGTCGTTCACCGTCAGGCACAGCTCCCACGGACCGTCCGGGACCTGGAGCGGAACGCCCTGTTCGGGAGTGGCGTAGTTGCCGTAACCGAGCATGCGGGCGTTGAGGACGGTGTCCGGATTGCCCGCGAGGATCAGCTCGGCGAGTTCGCGCATCCGCCACTGCTCCTCGGTGCGCTCCCACTCGCCGTCGAACCAGAGCAGGTCCGGGCGCAGGCGCGTGACGAGCTCGCCGACCTGACCGTCGCGGTAGGCCAGGTAGCGCTCCCAGGCGGCCGGGTCCTCCTTGCCGGGCTCGGCGTGGGAGTACGGGCTCGGGTGCTCGTCGCCGGGCTCGACGTGCCGGATGCTCGGGTAGTCGGGGTGGTTCCAGTCGGAGTGCGAGTAGTACAGGCCGACCTTCAGCCCCCGCTCACGCAGCGCGTCCGCGAATCCGCTGACCAGGTCACGGCCGGCCGGGGTGTGCCGGACCACGTTCAGGTCGCCGTGGGCGGAGTCCCACAGGGCGACGCCGTCGTGGTGCTTGGTGGTCAGCACCGCGTACTGGGCGCCGACACGGGCGAAGAGCTCGGCCCAGGCCTCCGGGTCGTAGTGCGACGCGGTGAAGCCGTCGAGCTGTTTCATGTATTGCTCGTGCGAGACCTCGCCCGTGTAGAAGGACCAGGACTCGGCCCATCCGCCGACGGCATAGATGCCGTAGTGGATGAAGATGCCCAGCTTGGCATCGGTGAACCAGGGTTGCATCGGCATGGACCCAAGCTAGGCGCCGGCACTTGCTCCGCGCGTGGGCGCCGGTCACCACTACTGGTTCGTTTTCACCCTGGGCTCCGGCCGCTGTGAGATGTCTTTACGCGGCCGTCATGTCCCCGTAGCTTCCGCGCTGCAAGCCCTTTTAAGTCGGCGAGGTCCGCCCACGTCGGGAATGTTCCCGAAGACGTACTACCACCAGTGCTGGATCGGCAACTGGGAGGGCGAGGACTCCCGCTCCTGCTGGCTGCATGAGGACCTCGCCGACTTCAACACCGAGTCGACGCCTGTGCAGAACTACCTCATCGGCGCGTACGACAAGTACATCGACATGGGCGTCGACGGGTTCCGTGTCGACACCGCCGTGCACATCCCTCGCGTCACCTGGAACCGCCGCTTCCTGCCCGCCATCTACGACCGGGTCACCCAGAGTTCGGCACGGACGCCGCGAAGAACTTCTTCGTCTTCGGCCAGGTCGGCGCGTTCGTCAACGACAAGTGGAACCGCGGCTCCGTGAACCACTCGGCGCAGTTCTTCACTTGGAAGGAGCGAAAGGAGTACAGCGCGGACGACGCCACGGCGGCCATCGAACAATACGACTACGAGGAACAGCTGGGCACGGGCAACCAGCCGACGTCGACCAATGCTTTCCTGAGCGGCAACACCTATCACACCCCGGACCACAGCCAGTTCTCCGGCATGAACATCATCGACATGCGCATGCACATGAACTTCGGCGACGCGCAGAACGCCTACAGCAACGGCAAGGACTCCGACGACTCCGTCAACAACGCCACGTACGACGTCGTCTACGTCGACAGCCACGACTACGGTCCGAACAAGTCGAGCACCCGCTACAGCGGAGGCACCGACGCCTGGGCCGAGAACATGGCGCTGATGTGGACCTTCCGCGGTATCCCGACTCTCTACTACGGCTCGGAGATCGAGTTCCAGAAGGGCAAGCAGATCGACTGCGGGCCGACCTGCCCGCTGGCGTCCACCGGCCGCGCGTACTACGGCGACCATCTCGCCGGATCCGTCACGGCCGCGGACTTCGGCAAGGTCGGCTCGGCGAGCGGCGAGGTCGCCACGACGCTGGCCCAGCCGCTGGTCCAGCACCTTCAGCGACTGAGCCTGATCCGCCGGGCGATCCCGGCCCTCCAGATGGGCCAGTACTCCACCGACGGCATCAGCGGCTCGATGGCCTTCAAGCGCCCCTACACCAGTGGCTCGACGGACAGCTTCGCGCTCGTCACGGTCACCGGCGACGCGACATACACCGGCATCCCCAACGGCACCTACACGGACGCCGTCACCGCTGACGTGAAGACCGTCTCGAACGGCACGGTGTCCGTGGCGGCACCTGGCAAGGGCAACCTCCGGGTGTACGTGCTGAACGGTCCCGGGAAGATCGGGAGCGACGGTCCGTACCTGAAGTAGGCATGAGGGGGCCCGGACTTCGAGGAGCCGGGCCCCGCATGCTCTTGACGTCGTCGGAGCACCCGGTGATGCGACCGGCGGTCGTCAGCGAGCGTTCAGGCGACCACAAGGTGGCCGACATCTCCAGGGCCTCCGGCGAAGGCACCGTAGCCTTGGGCCATGCCCGAGACTTCGGTGGCACATTTTTACGACGAACTGGCCGACGACTACCACCTGATCTACGCAGACTGGGACGCGAGCATGCGCCGGCAGGGCGACGCCCTGGGCGCCCTGATCAGTCTGGACCGCGCAGCGGTGCTCGACTGCTCCTGCGGCATCGGCACGCAGGCCATCGGCCTGGCATTGCGCGGGCACCACGTCACCGGGACGGACCTCAGTCCCCGCGCCACCGCCCGCGCCGCTCGTGAGGCCGCCCACCGCAAGGTGACGCTGCGCACGGCCGCCGCCGACATGCGAAGCCTCCCGTTTCCCGACGCCCGGTTCGACGCCGTCGTCTGCGCTGACAACGCCCTGCCCCATCTTCTGACGGAGCAGGACGTCCATGCCGCACTGGCGGAGATGCGCCGCGTGCTGCGCCCCACCGGCCTGCTGCTGCTCAGCACGCGCCCCTATGACGAACTGCTGCGCAGCCGCCCCGCTTCGGCACCTCCGCAGGTCCATCGGCCCGCGGACGGGGGAGAACGGACCGTCACCTTCCAGCTCTGGCACTGGCACGAGGACGGCGAGCACTACGACCTGGAGCACTTCCAACTCCTGCCGGCGAGCGGAGAATGGCGCGTCCAGGTCCGCAGGACCGTCTACTGGGCGCTCGGCAGCGACCGGCTGACCGGCCTTGTGGCCGACGCGGGGTTTGTGGACCCCAGGTGGCGGATGCCGCAGGAGACAGGCTTCTTCCAGCCGCTGCTCATGGCGCACGCCGGCAAGTAAGTGATTCCACCGCTTTGCGCAGCGGAGCGCAGCGATGTCGCTGGGAGCGGGGTAGGGGCGCCGGCCAACTCGAACGAACTCGGCACACCGGCTGGCGACTTGATGCCTGTGAGGAGGTCCCGTTGTTCGAGCTGGACAGCTCGCTGCGGTTCTTCACCCGGCAGCTGAGCTGATACCCCTGTTGTCCGCGACGCGCTGATCGGGTTCCGCGCCCGATCCGCGCGTTCAGCGCACACTGGCCGGCGTGGCCGACCGACGCTTTTTTGCCCCGGTCCTCGACGCGCGGCAGACGACGCGGCTCCGGCGGCCGTCATCGTCGTCTGCTGCGAGGGGTCCGACGGCCATGTCGACCTCACCGTCGTGCTGGACACCGACCGCCCGGACAGCACCTCGCCCCGGCCGTGACCGCCGAGGGACTCGCGCGTCAGCAGCTGATGAGCATCAAGCTCTTCTTCGGGACCTTCAACGGCAAGGACACCGCCGAGGTCCGGATCAACGGCCGGCGAGCCAGCCTCGGCGGCGCTGCTCAGCGCGGACTGGCCGCGCCACAAACGGGGGGCTCCTACGCGCGAACCTACGCCGTCCTGGCGCACACGGCATAAGCCGAGGCTTCCGAACTGCTGCCCGACGTCATGACCATTCGGCACGGGTCGGCCGTCGCAGCGCCTCCCGAACCGCTGTCGATATGCCGCTCTTCGACGCGTACAGAGCCACCCGTCGGTATCAGCGGTGTTGTTCCTGGGTGCGCGGCTCGGCGTGCCCTATGAGATGACGTCCTCAACGAGTTGTTCTTCCAAGGCGAGCAGCTCCGTGAGGCTGAGCTGCGGTGGCTTCCAGCCGGAGGCGGCGGCGTGCGCGAGGAAGCGGTCGTCGAGCGCCAGGTGGTAGGTCTCGACGTAGTAGGCCAGGTCCGAGGACCAGAACCACGTTCCGTCGGAGTGCAGCGAGAGCCCGCAGATCATCGTGCCGTCGTCGCGCAGTACGTCGTAGGCCACCGAGCCGGATACGGCCGGCACGGAGGCGGCGCGGAGGTAGGCGGCCACCTCCGATTCGAGGGCGCGGGGCTCCAGCCCGGCGGCGTCATGGATGCTCGGGGCTTGGACGTCGGCGGTCAGTTCGCGGAAGGCGCCCACGAATCGCGTTCCGCACCGGTGAGCGGTCTGCCGGCGGCGATGTGGGGCAAGGCTTGGCAGGACGGGTGCCGGAAAGGGTGCTGCCATCGGCGTGTGGGGCCCGGTGATGGTCTGTACGCCGAACGTGGCAGGCTGAGTGGGGCGGGGGAGTGCTTCGACGGCCAGTGCGAGCAGGACGGCGGGCGGGCCGAGGCCGGCCTTCAACGCGGTCGTATAGGCCGTGGCGTGACGGATGCTGAAGGCGGGGACTCGTCGGCGCAGCAGGCGCAGGGCGTGGGCCGTGCCGTGCATGTCGGCGATCGTCCGCAGCTCGTCGTGCAGTGCGTCGACCGGTCCCGGCAGGTGCTGTCCTTTCACGCGGGTGAGGTAGTCGTTCTCCCAGGCCGCGGTCACGGCGTCCACCACTGCGATCTGGTGCAGGCTGCCCTCCTCCTGGTCCACCAGGTAGGGGCCGTTGCCCGTCAAGGCGTGCCGTGAATCTTGTGTGTGCGGGTATTCCTCGACTGCCAGGAGATGATCCAGCCCAGCGCGTGCTCCCTGACGTGGGTCACCACCACGCGGACGGAACTGCCGTACACCGCAAGCTTCCTGCGGTAGTCGCGCTCCAACTGCGCTTGGACCAGCAGGATGGCGAACTCACGAGCAATCATCGAGACAGCATCAGCCATCCTGCCCGCTCCCACCAGCGAATTGCCGCTCGCACACCACCGGCGCGAGCGGACTGGACCGGCCGTCCCCACTGTCTGCGCCCCGAGCGGATGCCGGTGCGGGCGATCGCGAGGAAGTCGGGTCGCCCGGTCCGCGGCGGCCGGCTTCAGGGCCGACAAGGCGCGCATCGAGGCGGAGACGGGGCAGCCGCGAGGCTTGGCCGTGGTCCGCGTCCGCTTCGCGGACGACTCCTGGCTGGAGCTCGGCCGTCCGGCCGAGCCCGAGGACGCCGACCCCTCCTGCGGACGGCGGCTACCGAAGCCGGAGCCTGATCTTGCTCCGGCCACCCGTAACGCTGCCACTGACAACTGAAGAGGCCCCCGAGACGGGGCAACAGCGGGGGACCATGGAAGCGTGGACGGAAACCAGGGTTTCGGTGGAGCCGAGCCGGTGGACGCGCTCGAGGTGGCGCAGACGCCCAGGACGGCGGTGGCCTGGCTCCCGCCGCAGGAGCTCTGGCCGGCGATCCAGGACATCCGCTGGGAGCACGATCCGCAGGTACGACGGTGGCCGCCGCACGTGAACCTGCTGTTCGGCTTCGTATCGGAGGAGGAGTTCGCGCTGGCTGTGCCGCTGCTTTCCGCCGCCGCGGCGGAGAGCCCGGCGTTCACCGTGCGTCTGGCCGGCGTGCGGTACTTCCGCCACCGGCACGGCGCGACAGTGTGGCTCGATCCGGCCGCGGCAGGCCTGGCGCCGTGGGTCCGTCTCCACAGGAGGCTGGCATTGCGGTTCCCGCTGTGCCGCGGACGTGGCGATCGCTTCACCCCGCATCTGTCCCTCGGCCGTACACAGGACCCGCAGCGTCTGGCCGCCGAGTGCGCCGTGCGGCTCGGCACACTGTCGGCCGTGGTGGAGGAGGTGGTCCTGCTCTCCCGGCGCGGCGAGGAGTCCATGCAGCCCCGGGCCGTGATCACGTTGCTCACTGGTGAGGCCCGCCGACTGCCGGACCGCTGAGGTGGGCCCGGGGTGCGCATTGATCGGGCACGACTTTCTCGTGGAGCCGACTCACGGCGTTCCAGTTCTTGATCTTCACGAAGTAGGGCCACTCCGACTCGTCGCCGTGGAGCCGCTGAACACCGTCCGGCCCGCCTCATCGGGGAGGAGGCCCGCCACACCATCGGCAGCACCTCCCCCCGTTCTGGCAGAGCTACCGCTACACGCGCAGCGCCGGTGCCCCACCCCGCACGTGGTCCTGGCGGGCAAGCTCGAGCACCTGCTCGACAACCGCCTGCAGGCGGTTACCCGGGACGTACGCGGTATGACTGTCTCCGTGCTCGCCATTACGCTGACCGGCCTGCAGCGTGGCGAGCCGTGGCGGCGGATCGGCTTGGCTGACCCGTACCGCCGCAGGGAGGGCTCCCGCAGTCGCCCAGCCGCTGCCCCTGGCAACGACGTCTCCCCCTGCGCTCCCCGCAGTTGGCAGGCAAGCGCTTCAATCGACCGGCGGATCAACCTACTTGGCGCTATTCGGTGGGTACACCGCAGCGGTTGACGTGTTCAATCACACGTATTGCGCGCGCACGGACGGCCCCACCGTCAGGAGGCACAGTGATCGCCGTTCCCGAAACCGGACTCACCGAACGCGAACTGATCGAGCGGGCCGTGGAGATGCGGCCCGCCCTGCTCGAACGGCAGGCGGAGACCGAGCGGTTGACGCACTATCCGAAGGACACCCACGACGACTTCTTGCGAGCGGGGTTCTATCGGATCCTGCAACCGCGCCGGTACGGCGGATACGAGTTCGGTCTGCCCACCTTCTACCGTGTGGTCACCGAGATCACCCGCGGTTGTCCCTCCACCGGCTGGGCCCTCTCCCTCACCGCCGCTCATGTCCTTCAGGTTGCCACCCTCTTCGACGAGAGGGCGCAGGACGAGATCTTCGGGGACGACGGAGACTTCCGCGCCGCCTCCACCGTCGTACCGATCGGCATCGCCCGGCCCGACGGCGACGGTCACGTCGTACTCGACGGGACCTGGACGTATGCGTCGGGCGCCCCCTACTCGACGCACTACGTCGGCCAGACACTGCGCGCCCCCGAGAAGCCGGGTGATCCGCCGGGACCGTTCGTGTTGTTCGTCGCGCCCCGCGCGATCTGGACGGTGGTCGACGACTGGCACGGCGTGCTGGGGCTGCGCGGCAGCGGATCCAACAGCATCCGCATCGACCAGGGGCGCGTTCCGGCCCACCTCACCCAGGAGGTGAGCCTGCTCGACCTGCCCGTCGAGGGCGGCACACCCGGCTCGAAGCTGCACGGCAACGCCCTGTACGCGGGACGGGCACCGAGCTTCTTCCACGGGGAGCTGGCCGCCGTCGTCATCGGCATCGCCCACGCGGCCGCGGACGAGTACGCCCGGATCGTCGCCGAACGCCCGCTCATCGCGGACCCGAGCCGCACGCGCGCCGAACTGCACGACTACCAACGGCACTTGGGCGAGGCGCTGGGCGCGATCCACACGGCCGAGGCGGCGCTGCAACGCAACGCGGAGGAGTGGATGGAGGTGTGCCGCCGCAATGTCTCGGGCGAGGCCGCGTTCACCACCGCCGAGGACAACCGGCTCGCGCTCGTCTTCCTCACCGCCGGGCGTATGGCGTGGGACGTGCTGCAGGGCATCCTCTTCCGCACGGCGGGCTCGCGGTACGCGCGCGACGGCGAGCGGATGCAGCGCTACTTCCGGGACGCGGCCACGTACTGGACCCATGTCGGTCCGACCATGGCCGAGCCGCTCCACCGGCGCGTCGGCTGCGACCGCCTCGGTCTGCCGTCGGACGACATCCCGCTGCTGCCCTGAACCGAACACGAGGAATGCCCCGGCTCAGGACGGGTACGCGACGGACGTTGCGCCCGGGAACGGATGGTGTCCCGGGTGGCCCGTCCGCCACTACCCGGGAATCTGCCATGGACACACCCTCGAACGACCACCACCGGCCCACGGGCGAGACCCCGGCTCAGGAGGCCTTGAACGCGCTCATCGAGAACACCGACGACGCTGCGGCCCTGGACGCGCTGGCCGGCAGCGACGTGCTGGTCCCCGTGCCCGACGATGCCGACGAGGAGGCCGCCGCCGACCCCACGGCCGTGGCGCTGCCCGTCCTGGACCAGCCGGGCGGCGAGCAGGTGGTGCCGGTGTTCACATCGGAGCTGGAGATGGCCGAGCTGCTCCCGTCCGTCTCCCGCTATCGCCTGGTGCCGCTCGGCGCGCTCGCCTCCCAGTGGCCGTCCGGCGATCTGTCGCTCACGATCGACGCCAGCTCGCCGCACGGTCTGACGCTGAGCTCCGAGGGCGTACGCACGCTGTTGGCCCGGCCACAGGTCTGACGGCCGCCCGTTCTCACGCGTGACGGGGATGAACGGCGCCGACACCGCTCATCCCCCGGCGCCCCGAGGGGCGCCGTGATCACAAACCAGGTGCCCATTGCACCGAAGTTGCTCTTCCGTAATTCGAGGCCGCTGTCCGGACGCCGCAGCCGGTCAGCGGCGCCGGTGACGTGTGCCCGCTGGAACGCCGGTCCGAGGCGCCGACCGGGGCCGCTCAGAGGCCCGTGCCGCGATGGGGAACCCCAGTCCTCGATCAGCGGACGGCCGAGACGCTCCAGGGGCAGGCGGCGCGAGGCGGCGGGCGGCGAGCAGCGCGTCGGCCTCGCCCCGTACGACGGGCGCCCTCGGCCACGCCGATCCCGATGAACGTCGCTGGCCCGCCCGGGAGCGGACCCGGCGACGGTCACCGCCGCGCTCGAGGCCGTACCGCAGCCGCTGCGTCCCGGCACGTTTCGCCCTGCCTGAAGAACGGCCCCGACCGGCGTGACAATGACCGCATGAAATGGATCTCCGGCGTGGCCGGCGGACTGCTCCTGGCGCTGGTTCTCGTCAGTATCCTGCGCACCCTCGTCGTACCCCGCGGGCTGTACTCCCCGCTGGTGATCCGCTGGTGGCGCTCGCTGCGCCTGCTGCTGCGTCTCGCCGCTCCCGGTGGCAGCTACCAGGCACACGACCGCGCGCAGACCTGGCTGGCCCCGCTCATGCTGATCGGCATGCTCGCGAGCTGGCTCGGCGGTGCGCTGCTCGGGTTCGGACTGCTGCTGCACGCCCTGTCCACGCTGTCCTGGACCCAGTCCGTCCGGGAGGCCGGTTCCAGCCTTTTCACCCTCGGGTTCGCCAGCGGCGACCGGCTGCACCTGTCCGTCGTGGACTTCCTGGCGGCGGCCATCGGACCGGTGGTGATCGCCTTGCAGATCGCGTACCTGCCCACCCTGTACGCCGCCTACAACCGCCGCGAACTGGAGGTGACCCTTCTCCAGGCGCGCGCGGGAGAGCCCGCCTGGGGCCCGGAGATCCTCGCCCGGCAATGGCTGGTCGACACCGAGACCGCGCTGCCCGAGCTGTACCGCTCCTGGGAGCGGCTCGCCTCGGACATCGGCGAGAGCCACTCCACGTACCCGATCCTGTTGGCGTTCCGTTCGCCGCGGCCCTACCGCAGCTGGATCGTCGGCCTGGTCGCCGTCATGGACGCGGCGGCCATGCAGCTGGCGCTCACCCCGAACAGCGCCCCGCCCGAGGCACGCCTGGTGCTGCGCGCGGGCTTCACAGCGCTGCGCGACATCGCCCGCTCGCTGCGCCTCGAGTTCGACACGGACCCCAGCCCCAATACACCGATCCGGCTGTCCTTCCTGGAGTTCGAGACGGCCGTGGCGATGGTGGAGCGGGCGGGCTTCCCCGCCGAGCAGACCGCGAAGGAGGCCTGGCCGCACTTCCACGGCTGGCGGGTCAACTATGAGACGGTCGCGTACGAGTTGTGCCGACGAGGCGACGCGGTCCCCGCGCTGTGGACGGGTCCGCGGGACTTCGCCACCAGCCCGATCCCTCCCCGGCGACCGATGGACCGGCGCCCGGGCGAAGGTCGTCCGGGCGAAGGTCGACCGGAACTGCCCCCTTCCGCAGGGTAGTTCGGGCCGTCCTGGCGGGAAGATCCCCGGAGTGGTCCGATACGGAGGGGTGGGGTTCGGTTGAAAGTCGTCCTGCTGGGCACAGCCGCCGGTGGCGGCTACCCTCAGTGGAACTGCGCCTGCGCGCTGTGCGCGGCCGCCCGCGACGGAAAGCTGCCGACGCGGACACAGGAGTGCGCCGCCATCAGCGGCAACTCCCGTGACTGGTGGCTGCTCAACGCCTCACCCGACATCCGTACGCAGCTGATCGGCACGCCCGCGCTCGCACCCGGGCCAGGGTCCAGGGACACCCCGGTACGCGGCGTGCTTCTGACCGACGCCGAGGCGGACCATGCCATGGGGCTGACCATTCTGCGGGGCGGCGCGGGACTCAAGGTCTATGCCGCGCCCCCCGTCCTCGCCACGCTTGCCCCGCTGCGCGCCATGCTCGACCGCTACGCCCCTTGGCCGTGGACGGACAGCCTGACCGAGGGCGGCTTCGTGCTGGCCGGCGGTCTGGTGGTGAGTGCGCACCCGGTCGGTTCCAAGGCTCCGAAGTACGTCTCCGGGCCCGGCGCGGACGCCCGCTGGGTGACGGCGTATCGGATCGAGGACCCGGCCAGCGGGGGCGTGCTTGTCTATGCGCCCTGCCTGGGCGGTTGGACACCGGTACTGGACGCACTCCTCGCCACGGCGACCTGCGCGCTGCTCGACGGCACGTTCTACACGGCCGACGAGATGGGCACGGCGGCGCCGGCCGCGGGCGGCCAGGGCGGGATGCCGTCCGACGGGCAGGCCGCGATGGGGCATATTCCCGTCTCGGGGGCGCACGGCAGCCTGGCCGCCCTCGCCCGGCATCCCGGCCCACGCCGGATCTACACCCACCTCAACAACACGAACCCGCTGCTCGATCAGGCCTCGGACGCCCATGCCCGGGTGACCGGGGCCGGGGTCGAAGTCCTGCCGGACGGCGCGGAGTTCGTGGTCTAGCCGGCCGCTCTAGCCGTTCAGCATGCGGGCCAGGACGGCGCGTTGCAGGGGGAGTGCCTCGGAGTGCAGGTCGCGACCCTTCTCGGTGAGCGCGACCCATACTCCGCGGCGGTCCTCCTGGCAGACGGTGCGCTCCACCAGGCCGTCCTTCTCCAGCCGGCCGATGAGGCGGGACAGGGCGCTCTGGCTGAGGTGGACCTGGCCCGCGATGTTCTGCACCCGGCACTGCTCGCCCGACTCCGCGGCCTCGGCCGAGGCGAGGATGTCCAGGACCTCGAAGTCACTGGCTCCGAGGCCGTGCGGATGCAGCGCGCGGTCGATCTCGCACATCGTGCGCGCGTGCACCGAGAGGATCTCCCGCCACTGGTCTTCAAGGAGGGATCCGGGCGTCTTCGCTGCCATAACTGAACGGTAACAGAGATCCGACCAGTTATTGAGTGTGCAACTAGTGCAGGTGCATACGGCGGGCTGCTGCCCGGCCGCCCTATTCGGCGGAGGGATCCTGGAGGAGCCCGATCAGGTTGCCGTCCGCGTCCTTGACCGAGGCGATGAGCCTGCCGCCACCGACGTCCTGGACGTCCTGGAGCAACTCGGCCCCGGCGTCGAGCAGGGCCGACAGAGTGTTCTTGATGGCGGAGACGTGCCAGTAGGGGACGGGCCCGGTCATCCCCTTGGCATGGCCATTGGGGTCCAGCCCGACATCCTGGCCCGCGTCCTTGAAGCCGACGTAGTACGGCTCGTCCGCGTACGGCTCCACGCCCAACAGCGTGCTGAACAGCGCCTTTGTCTGCGCGAGGTCCTTGACGGGATAGATGATGGTCTTGACTCCGGCGGTCATGGCGACTCCTCAGTGATGCTGCCCAGTGCGTGCGATGTTCCTGTCGCGCCGACGACTCTCTCGTCGACACCTTCACGCTAGGGCGAGGGAGCATCTGCCGGCTTCTCGAATCCTGACCGGTCGGGGAGCGCGCGCACCGGGTGATGTCCTCGTGCTCGCAGCCGAGGTCGCACTCGATCACGTCGAGGGCTGCCTGAGCGGCGGAGATGCGGAGGGGAGGGCCTCGGCCTCCCCGCCGAGGAGGGTCCGGCGTTTGGCCGGGTGGCCGGGTGAGCGTTCGCGTCCGACGTGGGTCCAGCGGTGCGGCGGTGCCTCCGATCGATCCTGGTCGCTCTGGCCGGGGCGCCCGACACCGGTGCCGTGTGGCCCGAGCGAAACGGGACACCTCGGTGGCCGAGCAGTGCGCCCGCACCGAGGCCGACCCTCTGGTCCGGGCACAGCCGATGTTCCTGGCTGTGGCCACCGCGCCCTGAGCGCGGCGGCCACGGGCCCGGCGCCGCGAAGTCCGAGCCACGGGCCGGGAGCACGGGACTCTTTCGGCCATGGGCCGGGAGCACGGGAATCCTTCGGTCATGGGCCGGACGCACAGGGTGAGGTGGCCACGGGCCGGGCGCGCCGGAGTCTTTCGGCCACGGGCGCACCGGACTCCGTCGGTCGCGGCCGGGCGCGCCCTGGTTGAGCCTGCCGTGGCAGGGCGCGCCCCGAGCCCGTCAGGTCGACTCGCGCCGCACCAGCTCCGTCGGCAGGATCACCGCCGCCGGGTCCTCGCCCCCTATCTGGGCGAGTAGCACCCGCACCATCTCGGCGCTGATGCGGTCCCAGGGCTGGCGGATCGTGGTGAGGGCCGGCGTGGACGCGGTCGCGGCGGGGGAGTCGTCGAAGCCGCCGACGGCCACGTCCTCGGGAACCCGGCGACCGGCCCTGTGCAGTGCGGCCAGCACACCCTGTGCCATCAGGTCCGAGGCGACGAACACGGCGTCCATGTCCGGGACCCGCTCAAGGAGTTGCTCGCCGCCTGCCTCGCCGCTCGCCCGGCTGTAGTCGCCGGAGACGACGAGGCGGTCGTCGGCCTCGATGCCTGCCTCGGCGAGCACCTCCCGGTAGCCCGCGAGTCGCTCGACTCCGCCGGGGGTGTCGAGAGGGCCCGTGACCATGCCGATGCGGCGGCGGCCGAGGGAGAGCAGGTGCTTGACCATGTCGCGGGCGCCGTCACGGTCGTCCGCGGCGACGTAGCTCACCTTGGAGCCCATGCCGATGGGCTTGCCGCAGGCGACCAGCGGCACGCCCGCCTCGCGCAGCTGCTCCGCGACCGGATCGCCGGAGTGGCTGGAGACCAGCAGCACTCCGTCGACATGACCCGCGGTGATGTATCGCGTGAGGCGCCGCCGCTCGTCCTCGGTGCCCGCGAGCATCAGCAGGAGGGGAACGTCGTGCGCGGCCAGCGCCTGAGTGCAGCCGCGCAGCAGGACATTGAAGTTGGGGTCCTCGAAGAACCTCTCCTGGGGCTCGGTCAGCAGGAAGCCGATCGAGTCGGAGCGGCCGGTGATCAGCGAGCGGGCGTGCCGGTTCACGACGTAACCCGTCCTGCGGATGGCGGCGTTGACCGCCTCCTGCGCGGCGGGACTGACGTAGTGCCCGCCGTTGAGCACGCGCGAGACGGTGCCTCGTGAGACCCCCGCCTCGCGGGCGACGTCGTGGATCGTCGGCGGTTTGCGCCGGGCCCCCGTGTTGCTCATGGTCATGACTTTACGGCTCCGGACAGCAGATCGAGGCTCCAGAACCGTTGGATGACCAGGAACAGCGCGACCAGCGGGATGACCGCGAGCATCGCGCCGGTGATCACCAGCGTGTACAGCGCCGGGGTGTTGGAGCCCTGTTTGAGGAGGGTGAACAGGCCGAGCGTGATCGGGAACTTCTCGTCGTCGCTGAGCATGATGTACGGCAGCAGGAAGTTGTTCCACACCGCCACGAACTGGAACAGGAACACCGTCACCAGTCCGGGCACCATCATCGGCAGCGCGATCCGGGTGAAGATCCGCCACTCGCTCGCCCCGTCCATCCGCCCGGCCTCGACCACGTCGCCGGGTACGGCAGCCGCGGCGTAGATCCGGGCGAGATAGATGCCGTACGGGGAGAGGAGGAGGGGGAGCAGGACGGAGGCGTACGAGTCCGTCAGGTCCGCCTTCGCCATCAGCAGATACTGGGGGATCGCGAGGATCACCGGCGGCATCAGCACGCCCGCCATCAGGATGCTGAAGACGGTCTCGCGACCGCGGAACCGGTAGGCGGCGAGGGCGTAACCGCCGAGCGCCGACACGGCGGTCGACAGCAGGGCGCCGAGACCGGCGTAGAGGGCGGAGTTGCCCATCCACTTCCAGTAGATGCCGTCGCGGTAGGCGTTGAGGTCCTGCACGTTCTGGCTGAAGCCGGTGCCCGGCAGGAAGGTGAAGGTCGAGAACAGCTCACGGCCGGACTTGGTGGCGGCGATCACCACCCAGGCGACGGGCAGCAGACAGTACAGGGCGCCGAGCAGCAGCGTCAGCGTGGGCACCAGGGCGATCCGGCGGCGCAGGGGCGGCCCCTGGGCGGTCCCGGGGGTCGTACCGGCGGCCGGCGCGGCCTTGCGTACGGCAAGAGAACTCATCGTGCTTCCTCCTGCTTGTTACGGGAGTTCGCGGCGCGCAGGAAGCCGAAGGAGAGGAACAGCGTGACGATGGCGATGATCACGGCCTCGGCGGCAGCCGAGTAGATGTCGCCCGCGCCGAACGCGTCTCGGTACACCTTCATCAGCGGACTCCACGTCGTGGAGACGGAGTTGGTGAGGGGTTTGAGGGTGGTCGGCTCGCTGAACACCTGGATCGTCGCGATGATGGAGAAGAAGAAGGTGAGCACCAGTGAGGGCGTCACCATCGGAATCTTGATCTTCAGCGCGATCTGCAGGGGCGTGGCGCCGTCCAGCTTCGCCGCCTCGTACACCTCGGCCGGAATGGACTGCAGCGAGGTGTAGATGACGATCATATTGAAGCCGGTGCCGCCCCAGACCGCGATGTTGGACAGGGCGAGATACAGCGGACCGCCGTCCAGCAGGTTCGGCTGCGGCATGCCCAGTTTGTCGAGGATGAAGTAGAAGGGGCTGACGTCCGGGAGGTACAGGAAGCCCCAGAGCAAGGCGGCGACGACGCCGGGGATGGCGTACGGCAGGAAGATCGCGAGCCGAGTGAAGGGGGCCAGGCGCACCTTGTCGGTGTCGAGCATCAGCGCGAACAGCAGCGCGAGTCCGAGCATCACCGGAACCACGATGGCGCCGTACCCCAGTACCCGCAGGGCGCCGTCGAGCAGCTCGTTGTCGGTCAGGGCGTCGGTGTAGTTCCCCAGGCCCGCCCAGACTTCGCTGCGCGCGCCCGCGCCCAGGCCCAGGCCCTTGACCTGGACTTTGTGCAGGCTGAGCCAGAACGCGTAGCCGATGGGCAGCGCGAAGAAGAGGGCGAAGAGGAGCGTCGCGGGGAGGAGGAAAGCGTACGGGGCCCCCTTGACCCCGTACGACTTCCGACGTGCCGTTGTCACTGAGCGACCCCGAAGCCCTGCTTCTTCAGGTCGGCGACGGTGGCGTCCTGCATGCTCTTCAGGGCGGCACCGAAGTCCGACTTGTTCTTCGCGGCGGCGCCGAAGGCGTCGTTGAAGGACGTGTAGGCGACGTTCACGTTCGGGCCCCAGGCGGAAGGTGCGGTGGTCTTCGCGATCTCCGAGGCCTTCGTGTAGAAGTCCGTCTGGTTGGAGAAGTAGGCCGGGGGCTCCATGAACGCGTCACTGAGCTGAGCGCTGGTGGAGGCGGGGTAGATGCCGCCCTCCTTCGCGAGCGCGGCCACCGCCTTCGGGTCCGTGTTCAGCCAGGCGGCGAACTTGGCGGCGGCCGCCTTGTGCTTCGAGTCCGTGGTGACGGCCGTGGAGGAGCCGCCCCAGCTGCCGGTGACGTTCTCACTGTCCGACCACTGCGGCAGCGGGGCCATCGCCCACTTGCCTTTGGTGTCCGGGGCCGCGGTGGTGAGGGTCCCCGGTGCCCACACGGCGCTCACCCAGGCGATCTGCTTGCCGGTGTTCAGCGCCTTGTTCCAGGCCGGTTGGTACATCGGCTGGTTGTCGATCACGCCCTCCTTGACGAGACCGCCCCAGAACTTGGCGACCTTCTGCGACGCCGCGTCGTTGATGCCGACCTTCCACTTGTCGCCGGAGGTCGTCCACCACTTGGCGCCGGCTTGCTGGGCGAGACCGGCGAAGAGGCCGGAGTCGTTGGCGGAGAAGGTGGTCAGGGCCTTGTCCGGGGCCTTCTTCTTGAGGGCGCGGGCGGTCTCGGCGAACTGCTCCCAGGTCGTCGGGACCGTCAGGCCGTACTTCTTGAACAGGTCCTGGCGGTAGTAGAACATCATCGGGCCGATGTCCTGCGGGATCGCGTAGACCGCGTCCGTCCCCAGAGTCGTCTGCTGCCAGACGCCCTCGGCGAACTTGCCCTTCACGTCCTTCGTCTCGCCCGCTATGTCCGCGAGTGCGTCATTGCTGACCAGTGTCGGCAGTGCCTGGTACTCGGCCTGGACCAGGTCCGGGGCCTTCTTGGCCTTGTGCGCGGTGAGGATCTTGGTGACCAGGTCGTCGCCCGACGCCTGCTTCTTCACCGTGACGGTGATCTGCTGCTTCTTCCCCGGCCCCTTGTTCCACAGGTCCACGACCTTGTCCATGCCCGGGGCCCAGGTCCAGTACGTCAGCGACGCGGGTCCGGACTGGGCGTCGCTGTCCTTGTCCTCCGAGCCGCAAGCGGCGAGTGAGGCGGCACCGAGTGCGACGGCGATGGTGGTGGCCACGAGGCGGTTGTGCTTCGTGATGGGCATGGATCGTTCTCCCCTGACCAGGGTCTTCGCCTGCTGCGAAGACCTGCCATGCTTCTGTGAGCGTTCACAGTAGAGAAACATCCCGGACACTTGTCAATGGTTGTTGCTGTGCGGTTATGTTGGGATCGCGCCGCTGGCGCTGTGTGTGCACGTTCCCAAATGATCGACACGTCGGGAGAGATCCATGCCGGAGACCACCCCCAGGGGCCTCACCAGGCTCGCCTTCGGTGGGGACTACAACCCCGAGCAGTGGCCGGAAAGCGTCTGGCGCGAGGACGTCCGGCTGATGCGCGAGGCCGGCGTCACGATGGTGAGCGTCGGGATCTTCTCCTGGGCGCTGCTGGAACCGGTGCGGGGCAGCTACGACTTCGGCTGGCTCGACCGCCTGCTCGACCTGCTGCACGAGAACGGCATACGCGCCGACCTCGGTACACCGACCGTGGCGCCGCCCGCCTGGTTCTACCGCGAGCACCCCGACGCGCTGCCCGTCGCCGCGGACGGCACCCGCTACGAGTTCGGCTCACGCGCCGCCATCTGCCACAGCAACACCGACTACCGCGCCGCCGCCGCGAACATCACCACACGGCTCGCCACTCGGTACGCCGACCATCCCGCGCTCGCGCTGTGGCACGTCCACAACGAGTACGGCGTTCCCGTCTCGGCCTGCTACTGCGAGTCCTGCGCCGCCCACTTCCGACGCTGGCTGACCCGGACGTACGGGACGATCGAGGCGCTCAACGAGGCCTGGGGGACTGCCTTCTGGGGCCAGCGGTACGCGGGCTTCGACCAGGTCAACCCGCCGCGCGTGACCCCGACCGTCGGCAACCCGACCCAGGCCCTCGACTACAAGCGCTTCGCCGACGAGACCATGCGCGAGAACTTCGTGGCCGAGCGGGACATCCTGCATCGCCTCGCGCCCGGCATCCCGGTCACCACCAACTTCATGACCGCCCTGAGCCAGTGCGACTCCATCGACTACTGGGCCTGGGGCAGCGAGGTCGACCTCGTCACCAACGACCACTACCTGATCACCGACGGCCGCCGCACCCATGTGAACCTCGCGATGGCCGCCGACCTCACTCGCTCGGTCGCCGGCGGCGCCCCCTGGTTGCTGCTCGAACACTCCACGTCGGGCGTCAACTGGCAAGCCCGCAACCCCGCGAAGGCCCCCGGTCAGATGGCCCGCAACTCCCTCGCGCACGTGGCGCGCGGGTCGGACGGCGCCATGTTCTTCCAGTGGCGGCAGTCCCGGCGCGGCGCCGAGAAGTTCCACTCGTCGATGCTGCCGCACGCGGGCACCGACTCCCGGGTGTGGCGCGAGGTCGTCGAACTCGGTGCGTCCGTCGACTCGTTGGCTCCGCTCAAGGGCACCCGCACCGTCGCCGACGTCGCCGTGCTGTGGGACTGGCACTCCTGGTGGGCGCAGAACCTCCAGTGGCGCCCCAGCGAGGACCACGACCCGCGCGAGCGCGCCGACGCGTTCTACGAGGCGCTCTACGACCGCCACCTCACGGTCGACTTCGCGCACCCGGAAGCCGACTTGTCGGCGTATCCCCTTGTCGTCGTCCCCGCGCTCTACCTGATGACCGAGGCCGCCGGGACCAACCTCAAGGAGTACGTCGAGAGCGGCGGCACCCTCGTCGTCTCGTACTTCTCCGGCATCGTCGACGAGCACGACGCCGTGCACGAGGGTGCCTACCCGGGCCCCCTGCGCGACGTACTCGGCCTGACCGTCGAGGAGTTCTCACCCCTCCTCCAGGGCGACCTGGTGCGGATCACCGGTCCCGACGGCTCGGAGCTCACCGGCGACGTATGGACCGAGTTCGTGGTGCCGCGCGGCGCCGAGACCGTCTGGACGTACGCCGACGGACTCACCGCGGGCCACCCGGCCGTCACCCGGCATCGCCTCGGCGAGGGCTCGGCCTGGTACGTGTCCACGCGCCTGGGGGCGCAGGGTCTGGACGCCCTGATCGGCTGGGCGTTGGACGACGCGCGCATCGCTCCGCGTACCGACCTGCCCCGCGATGTCGAAGTCGTCCGCCGCACCGGCGAGTCGGGCACGTACGTCTTCGCCATCAACCACGCCGCGTCGGACGCCAAGGTGCCGCTGGACGCGTACGGCACCGAGCTCCTGACGGGCGAACGCGCCGCGGGCCGCCTCGCGGTACCCGCGGGTGCCGTGCGGGTCGTACGACTCGACGGCTGAGCTGATCACCGCCGTGCGGGTCGTACGACGCGACAGCTGAGCCGATGTCCGCCGGCTGAGCTGCTTTCAGATGTCCGCCGTGCGGGTCGCACGACCCGCACGGCGGAGCCGACTCCCCTCCGCCCGCGTGAGCGCACGAGCCGCGGGCGGAGGGGTCGCCCCCAGGGGCTCCACAGCGGGGGCACCCCCATCCCCATCACGTTGAAGGGACGACGGACGAAGATGTTCCATCCCAGACGCACACTCAGGGCCCTGCTGCTGCCGCTCGCGGCCGGGCTCGCCCTCACGGCACTCCCCGCGCAGACGGCGCAGGCGGCGAGCACTCTCACGAACGCCGGATTCGAGACCGACGGCTCCGGCGTCGCCACGCCCACCGGCTGGTCGGAGTACGGAGACACCGGCGCCTCCTACGTGGAGTCCGGCGGCCACGGCGGGAGTTACCGCCTGACTCACTACTCGGCCTCCGCGTACAAGGTGGAGACGTACCAGTACCTTTCCGGGCTGACCAACGGGACCTACAAGCTCACCGCATGGGTGCGCTCGGGCGGCGGTCAGAACTCCGCCTATCTCGCCCTGAAGAACTGCGGCGGTACCGAGCAGCGCACCGACCTGCCGGTCTCCAGCAGCGGGTGGATCCACCTCGTCGTGCCCGTCGCGGTGACCAACAACCAGTGCACGATCAGCATCTACTCCGACGCCAACGCGGGAAACTGGATCAACGTCGACGACCTGACGTTCACTTCGGGCACGACCGGGCTGTCCGTCAAGGGCTCCGACATCTCCTCCCTCGCCAAGAGCGAGGCCCTCGGCGGGGTCTACAGGACCAGCTCCGGCACCACCGGTGACGCGCTCGCCATCCTCAAGTCCTCCGGAATGAACTACGCCCGCCTCAAGGTGTGGGTGAACCCGGCCGACGGCTACAACAACAAGGTGCGCGTCCTGGCGATGGCCAAGCGCATCAAGGCGCAGGGCATGAAGCTCCTGGTCGACTTCCACTATTCGGACACCTGGGCCGACCCGGGTGCCCAGACGAAACCGGCCGCCTGGGCGGGGCACTCGTACAGCCAGTTGAAGACGGACGTCTACAACCACACCTACGACGTGCTGAACGCGCTGAAGTCGCAGGGCACCACGGCCGACATGGTGCAGATCGGCAACGAGATCAACGGCGGCATGCTGTGGTCCGAGGGCTCCACGGACAACTGGTCGCAGCTCGCCGGACTGCTGAACTCCGGCTACAGCGCGGCCAAGGCGGTCTCCTCGTCCACCGTGGTGGCGCTGCACCTCGCCAAGGGCGGCGACCTGACGGGCACCCGCTGGTGGTTCGACAACGCGGTGGCCAACGGCGTGAACTTCGACGCCATCGGGCTCTCGTACTACGGCTACTGGCACGGTTCGCTCTACGACTTCCAGACCACCCTGGACGACGCGGCGGCCCGCTACCGCAAGCCGGTGTTCGTCGCCGAGACGGCCTACCCCTTCCGTCTGGACAGCGACGACTCGCTCGTCAACCAGATCGACACGACCGGTGAGCTGGTCTCCGGCTACCCGGCCTCGACGGCCGGGCAGACCGCCTGGCTGCGGGACGTGATGAACATCGTGGAGGCCGTCCCCAACGGCCGGGGTCTCGGCGTCTTCTACTGGGAGGCCACCTGGACGGCGGTCACCGGCAACGGCTGGGATCCGACCGATGCCACGTCGGGCAACGGCTGGGAGAACCAGGCCCTGTTCGGCTTCGACGACAAGGCGCTTCCAGCCATGTCGGTGTTCAGTCACCGCTGAGCTCCCTGAGGGCCCGGCTGCCCCGGCGGCCGGGCCCGAAGCGCCCCCGGGGCCGTTCGGCCCGCGGAGCTCTACCCGTTCGGGCCCGGCCAGGGTCGCGGAAGCCCGTGCGTGCCGCCCCGGGCTGCGGGACAGTAGCGGGAGACCACCGGTTCGGAGGGGGACGAGATGCTGAAGGTTCCCGTCAGTGGGCGACGCCTGGACATTCTGGAGTGGCTGCGGGACCCCGCCGCGCACTTCCCACCGCAGCGCCACGGCGATCTCATCGAGGACGGTGTCAGCCCGGAAGCCCTCGCCGCCAAGCTCGGTGTGAGCCGCGCCGTGGCGCGCACGCATCTCGACCTGCTCACCGGGGTCGGTCTGCTGCGGGCCAAGAAGATCAGACGCCGGACCTTCTACCGGCGCGACGAATGGCGGATCGCCGAGGTCGCGCACTTCTTCGAGAAGGGCTGGTAACGGCGTGGCCCACCGACCGCAGGAGGCACCCATGGTTCACTCGCGCGCCACCGGCCGCCCCACCCCGCTCGTAGCCCGGCGCCTCGTCACGCTCGACGGCCGTGGCCCGGAGGACGTGGTGGCCGACTCCCGGGGCCGGGTGCTGACCGGCCTGGAGGACGGCCGCATCGTGCGCGTGGAGGGAATCGGCGATCCTGACCGCACCCGCGTCCGGGTGCTCGCGGAGACGGGCGGCCGGCCCTTGGGTCTCGAACTCCTCCCGGACGAGGGCCTGTTGGTCTGCGACGCCCGGCGTGGACTGCTGCGGATCGGGCTCGACGACGGCATCGTGCGCGTCCTCGCCGACACGGTGGGCGGCGAACCCCTGCGTTTTTGCAGCAACGTGGTCGCACTGTCGGACGGCACGCTCTACTTCACCGTCTCCAGCCGGAGTTACCCCCTGGAGCAGTGGATCGGCGACCTCGTCGAGCACACCGGAACCGGCCGCCTGCTGCGCCTCGCGCCGGGGGAGGAGGAACCCGAAGTGCTCCTGGAAGGGCTGCAGTTCGCCAACGGCCTCGCACCCGCCGCGGACGAGTCCTTCCTCGTCGTCGCGGAGACCGGCGAGCGGCGCCTCACCCGTTACTGGCTCGCCGGGCCGAAGCAGGGCCGCGGCGAGACCTTCGTGGACGATCTGCCCGGTCAGCCCGACAACCTCTGGCGCGCTCCCGGCGGACCGATCTGGGTCGCGCTGGCCGGACCGCGCGTCGCCGCCCTGGAACTCCTCCACCGCCGGGGCCCCGCGCTGCGGCATACCGCCGCCCGCCTCGCGGTGCGCGCGCCGTTCCGTCCCCCGGGCACCGCCGGGGTCGTCGCGGTCGACGACGAGGGCCGTGTCCTCCATCACCTCGAACGCCGCCGCGCACGGTTCCGCATGGTCACCAGCGCCTGCGAGGCCGATGGCCGACTGGTCCTGGGGAGCATCTGGGAACGGGGGATCGCCGTGTGCGACCTCCCCGCTGCCGCGGACTGAGTCGATGCGGCCGGCCGGCCCTCGCGGAGGGAGCCGCTGCCCCCGACCGGTCGTCGCGAAGGGAGCCGCTGCCCCCGACCGGTCGTCGCGAAGGGAGCCGGTGTGCCCGGCCGGCGGTCACGGGCTGAGCCGAATGTGCGCGGCCGGGACCCCCGGCGTTACCCTGTTCACCGGCCGCGATCTTGTGTCGCGGCGCGGCGGTGGGGCCCGCCGTACCCGAACCGCGGCAAGGCTGCCGCCAACGGTCCCTACTTGCGATGACGTGCGCCCCGGCGCCCGGGGCCCGGCGAGTAGGAGAAGTACGTACATGACAGTCCCGCACCCAGAGCGGGTCGACGAACCCGACACCCCGGCCCCTGTCCGCCTGCCCACGCGGAAGGCGGCGTCTCCCTGGCACGGCCAGGGATCCGTCGTCGCGATGGTCGCGCTCGGCGGCGCCGTCGGCGCCACGGCACGCTACGCAGCGGCGCAGCTGTGGCCCGTGCAGGAGGGCGGATTTCCCTGGGCCATTTTCTGGGTCAATGTCGTCGGCTGTGCCGTGATCGGCGCCTTCATGGTCGTCATCACCGATGTGTGGGCGGCCCACCGGCTGGTCCGGCCCTTCTTCGGCACCGGCGTGCTCGGCGGATTCACCACCTTCTCGACATACGCCGTCGACATCCAGAAACTTCTCGACGCGGGCCACCCCGGGACCGGGCTCGGCTACCTCGCCGCGACCCTCTTCGCGGCGCTCGCGGCAGTGTGGCTCGCGGTGACGGCGGTACGCCGTGCCCTGGCATGGAGGAAGCGATGACGAGGCTGACAGGCAGCGCCCTGCGGGTAACGATCTTCATCGGCGAGAACGACACCTGGCACCGCAAGCCGCTCTACACGGAGATCGTGCACCGCGCCCACGCGGCCGGCCTCGCGGGCGCCAGTGTCTTCCGGGGCATCGAGGGCTTCGGCGCCTCCTCCCTGATCCACACCTCGCGGCTGCTTTCGCTGAGTGAGGACCTCCCGGTGGCCATCGTGATCGTGGACACCGAGGAGCGCGTACGGGCCTTCCTGCCGAAGCTCGACGAACTCGTCACCGAGGGGCTGGTGATCCTCGACGAGTGCGAGGTCATCCGGTATGTCGGACGGGGCGGCGCCTCCGAGGAAACCGGCCACGGCCCCGACGCCGCGGAGGGGACAGCCGACGCGGCCGGGAAAGGTGAGAAGTCGTTGTGAACTGGCTGCTGGTGATCATCGGCGCCGCGGTCGGCGCGCCACTGCGCTATCTGACCGACCGGGCGGTGCAGATGAAACACGACACGGTCTTCCCCTGGGGCACCCTCGTCGTCAATGTGACAGGCTCTCTGGTCCTGGGGCTCCTCACCGGCGCGGCCTCGGCGGGCCACGCCTCCCCGCACCTGCAGCTGCTGATCGGCACGGGCCTGTGCGGGGCGCTGACCACGTACTCGACGTTCTCGTACGAGACGCTGCGGCTGGCCGAGACCGGCGCGGCGTTCTACGCCACCGCCAACGTGGTCCTCAGCGTGACGGCCGGCCTGGGTGCGGCGTTCGCCGGGGTCTCGTTTGCGCAAGCTTTGGGGGCCTAGGCGCCGGGCGTCCGCGCGTATAGGTAAGACTGTCCCCCAGCACCGTCTACAGCACTGTCGACCAACTCCTCAGAACTGGATCCCATGAGCGTCATCAACGTCGGTCAGGCCGTCGTCCTCGGAGCCGTCGAGGGGGTGACCGAGTTCCTCCCCGTCTCCTCCACCGGCCATCTCAAGATCACCGAAGGGCTGATGGGCATCCCTGTCGACGACAACGCCGTCGTCGGCTTCTCCGCGGTCATCCAGGTCGGCGCGATCGCCGCCGTGCTCGTGTACTTCTTCAAGGACATCGTGCGGATCGTCTCCGCCTGGGGGCGCGGCCTGCGCGACAAGGAGGAGCGTCACCACCACGACTACAAGTTCGCCTGGTGGGTCATCTACGCGACCATCCCGATCGTGGTCGTGGGCCTGGCGGCGAAGCCGCTCATCGAGGGCCCGCTCGCCTCGCTGTGGGTGGTCGCAGCTTCGCTGATCGTCGGCAGTGGTGTGATGTGGGCGGCGGACCAGATGGGCCGGCACAAGCGCGGTGAGGACGACACCTCGTTCAAGGACGCGATGCTGGTCGGCAGCTCCCAGATCCTCGCCCTGCTCTTCCCGGGTTTCTCGCGCTCCGGCGCCACCATGTCCACGGCGCTCATCCTCGACCTGGACCGGGTCGCGGCCACCCGGCTGTCCTTCTTCCTCGGCATCCCCGCGCTGACCGGCGCCGGTCTGTACGAACTGAAGGATGCCCTGGGCACGGGCGTGGGCGCCGCCCCGCTGGCCGTCGGCACCCTTGTCTCCTTCGTGGTCGCGTACGGCTCGATCGCCTGGCTGCTGAAGTTCGTCGCCAAGCACTCCTTCAACGCGTTCGTGATCTACCGGGTCGTCATCGGCGTGGCGCTGTTCGGGCTGCTGGCCACCGGAGTCCTCGACAGCTGAGGCGGTCGACTGATCGCGGAAACGGCTGAAGCGGTCAGCCGGGCACAGAAACCGCTGATCACAGGGGGCGTAAAGCCGGTTTTCAGGCTTCACGCCCCCTGAATTTTTCTTTTCGCCGCCCTTGACAGCCCCCTCCGGTCACCCGGAGGATCACCTCCGTGAACCTGTCAGACAGCCAGACAGGTGGCTCGGTACCGCGGCGCGTCAGCGCCATGGAAGCGGTACTCACCCACCTCCGCGGCGCCATCGAGCGCGGCGAGTACGCCATCGGCGACAAGCTCCCCTCCGAGGCGGAGCTCTGCCGCCGACTCGAAGTCAGCCGCCCCGTGCTCCGCGAGGCGCTGCGGGCCCTGCAGGTCATGGGCCTGACCGTGTCCCGTACCGGCAAGGGCACCTTCGTGATCGCCAACACGGTCGAGGACCCCACCTTCGGCGACTACGCGGCGAGTGACCTGCTCGAAGTGCGCCGCCACGTCGAGATCCCCGTCGCCGGGTACGCGGCGGTGCGCCGCAGCCCGGAGAACCTCGACCAGCTGGCCCATCTGCTGGAGCGGATGGAGCGGGAGACCGACACCACGGCGTGGGTCGCGATGGACACGGTCTTCCACATCGCTGTGGCCGAGGCGTCCCAGAACCCGGTCTTCCGCCGGGTCATCGAGGAGATCCGGGACGCGCTGGCCCGCCAGTCGGCGTTCCTGAACGAACTCGGCGGCCGGCGCGAGCAGTCCAACCGCGAGCACCGGGCGATCGTCGAGGCGCTGATCGACGGCAGTGAACACGACGCGGTGGAGGCGATGTCCCATCACCTCGACCGCGTGGAGACCACCCTCACCGACATCGTGCGCCCCGCGCACACGGACACCCCCACGGAAGGCGGACCCGAGGCGTGAGCGAGCAGTCCCTCCAGCAAGAGGCCCCATCGTCGGCGAAGCCGGCCGCGCACATCGACGCCGGAGACGCCGGCTACAGCAAGTCGCTGAAGTCCCGGCATGTCAACATGATCGCCATCGGCGGTGCCATCGGCACCGGCCTCTTCCTCGGCGCAGGCGGCCGCCTCTCCGACGCCGGGCCCTCCCTCTTCGTCGCCTACGCCGTCTGCGGCCTGTTCGCCTTCCTTGTCGTCCGCGCCCTCGGCGAACTTGTCCTGTACCGGCCCTCGTCCGGCGCCTTCGTGTCGTACGCCCGTGAGTTCCTGGGCGAGAAGGGCGCGTACGTCGCGGGCTGGATGTACTTCCTGAACTGGGCCACCACCGGGATCGCCGACATCACCGCCGTGGCCGTCTACACCCACTACTGGGGCATGTTCTCCGACATCCCGCAGTGGGTGATCGCGCTCATCGCGCTCGCGGTCGTCCTCACGGTGAACCTGATATCCGTGCGCATGTTCGGCGAACTGGAGTTCTGGTTCGCGATCATCAAGGTCAGCGCTCTTGTCGTCTTCATGCTCATCGGCATCTTCCTGCTGGTCACCCAGCACCCCGTCGACGGCCACAACCCGGGCCCGTCCCTGATCACCGACAACGGCGGCATCTTCCCCAACGGTCTGCTGCCGATGCTGCTGATCATCCAGGGCGTCGTCTTCGCCTACGCCTCTGTCGAGCTGGTCGGCGTCGCGGCGGGCGAGACCGCGAACCCCGAGAAGATCATGCCGAAGGCCATCAACTCGATCATGTGGCGCGTCGGACTGTTCTACGTCGGCTCCGTGGTCCTCCTGTCGATGCTGCTGCCCTGGAGCAAGTACAGCGCGGACCAGAGCCCCTTCGTCACCGTGCTGTCCCACATCGGCATCCCGGCCGCGGGCGGCGTCATGAACCTCGTCGTCCTCACCGCCGCCATGTCGTCCCTCAACTCCGGCCTGTACTCCACCGGCCGCATCCTGCGCTCGATGGCGATGTCCGGCTCGGCGCCGAAGTTCACCGGGGTGATGAGCCGCAGCCAGGTCCCGTACGGCGGCATCCTGCTCACCAGCGGCATCTGCGTCCTCGGTGTCGGCCTCAACTTCGTGGTGCCCGCAGACGCCTTCGAGATCGTGCTCAACTTCGCGGCGATCGGCATCCTCGCCACCTGGGGCATGATCATGCTCTGTCACCTGCTGTTCTGGCGGAAGACCCAGAACGGGGAGCTGTCCAGCCCGAGCTACCGCCTGCCCGGCTCGCCCTGGACCGAGATCGTCACCATCGGCTTCCTCGTCTCCGTGCTCGCGCTGATGTACGCCGACGGGGGAGCGGGCCGCACGACCGTGCTGTGCCTCCCCCTGATCGTGACCGCGCTCGTCGCGGGTTGGTACGGAGTGCGCCGTCGGGTCGCCGGGATACGCGACGGAGCAGACGCGTGAACCCGGCCATGGCCTATGGCAGTTCGGTCACCGCGGCCCCGGTGATCCGGGAACCCCTGCACGCGCCCGTCGCCCGGCTCGTACGCGGCGGCGTCGTCGAAGGCATCCACTACGGCTCGGTGGTGGTGCTGGCCGCCGACGGCACCGTAGAGCTGCAGATCGGGGACATCGAGGCGGCCTTCTACCCGCGCTCGGCGCTCAAGCCCGTCCAGGCCGTGGCCATGCTGCGGGCCGGGCTGCCGCTGGAGGGCGAGCTGCTCTCGCTGACCGCGGCCAGCCACTCCGGCGAGGAACGGCATCTCGCCGGGACGCGGCGGATCCTGGAGCTGGCGGGACTGCCGGAGGACCGGCTGCGCAATGTCGCCGACCTGCCGTTCGACCCTGTGGTACGCGAGGCCTGGGTGCGCGACGGACGTATGCCCTCCCAACTCGCCCAGAACTGCTCCGGCAAGCACGCGGCCATGCTGTACACGGCCCACCTCAACGGGTGGTCGCTCGACGACTACCTCGACCCGGCGCACCCGCTCCAGCAGGCCATCGCGGAGATCGTCGAGGACCTCACCGGACAGGCCATCGCCCGGGTGACCGTCGACGGCTGCGGCGCGCCCCTGTTCTCCGTCTCGCTGCACGGGCTCGCCCGCGCCGCCGCCCGGATCACCACCGCCGCGCCGGGCACCCCCGAGGCGCGGGTCGCCGACTCGATGCGCGAGCACGCCGAGATGGCCTCCGGGTCCGGCCGCGACGTCGCCGCGCTGATGCGGGCCGTGCCGGGGCTGCTCACCAAGGACGGCTTCGAAGGCGTGCAGGTCGCGGCGTTGCCGGACGGCCGGGCCGTCGCCGTGAAGATCGCGGACGGTGCCGACCGGGCACGCGTCCCGGTGGCCGCGGCCGCCCTCGCTCGCTGCGGGGTCGACCCGGCGGCGCTCGCCGAGTTCGCGGGCGCGCCGCTCCTCGGGGGCGGCGCGGTGGTCGGGCACATCCGGCCGGCCCCAGCCCTCGATTCCCTCACACACCCCACGTACGCCTGACTCACCCCCTTCCGAAAGAAGACCCTCACCGATATGACCGCCGCAGCCCACCGCAGCGAACACGACCTGCTCGGAGACCGCGACGTCCCCGCCGACGCGTACTGGGGCATCCACACCCTGCGCGCCACGGAGAACTTCCCCATCACCGGCACCCCGATCTCCGCCTACCCGCACCTGATCGACGCCCTCGCCGCCGTCAAGGAGGCCGCCGCCCGCGCGAATGAGGAACTCGGGCTCCTCGAGCCCCGCAAGGCCGTCGCCATCGTCGAGGCCTGCCGGGAGATCCGGGACGGCAAACTGCACGAGCAGTTCGTCGTCGACGTCATCCAGGGCGGTGCCGGCACCTCGACGAACATGAACGCCAACGAGGTCGTCGCCAACCGGGCGTTGGAACTCCTCGGCCATGACAAGGGCGACTACCCGCACCTTCACCCCAACGAGGACGTCAACCTCGGCCAGTCCACCAACGACGTCTACCCGACCGCCGTCAAGGTCGCCACCGTCTTCGCGGTGCGCGGGCTGCTCAAGGCGATGGCCGTGCTCCAGGACGCGTTCGCGGCCAAGGCCGTCGAGTTCCGCGACGTACTGAAGATGGGGCGTACGCAGCTCCAGGACGCGGTGCCCATGACGCTGGGGCAGGAGTTCTCGGCGTTCGCGGTGATGCTGGACGAGGACCGCAGCCGGCTCGCCGAGGCCGTCGAGCTGATCCACGAGATCAACCTCGGTGCCACCGCCATCGGGACCGGGCTCAACGCCCCCGCCGGATACGCCGAGTCGGCGCGCCGCCACCTCGCGGACATCACGGGGCTGCCGCTGGTCACCGCCGCCAACCTGGTCGAGGCGACTCAGGACTGCGGTGCTTTCGTCCAGATGTCGGGTGTGCTCAAGCGGATCGCGGTCAAGCTCTCCAAGAGCTGCAACGACCTGCGGCTGCTGTCCTCCGGGCCGCGCGCGGGCCTCAACGAGATCAACCTGCCGCCGGTGCAGGCGGGTTCGAGCATCATGCCCGGCAAGGTCAACCCGGTCATCCCCGAAGTGGTCAACCAGGTCGCCTTCGAGGTGATCGGCAACGACGTCACCATCACCATGGCCGCGGAAGCCGGTCAACTCCAGCTCAACGCCTTCGAGCCGATCATCCTGCACTCCCTGTCCGAGTCCATCACCCACCTGCGGACCGCCTGTCTGACCCTCGCCGAGCGGTGCGTCGCGGGCATCACGGCGAACACCGAGGAACTGCGCGCCGCCGTGGAGAACTCCATCGGGCTGGTGACCGCGCTCAACCCGCACATCGGGTACACGGCGGCCACCGACATCGCGAAGGAAGCCCTCGCGAGCGGCCGCGGAGTGGCCGAACTCGTCCTGGAGAAGGGGCTGTTGCCTGCCGAGCGGCTCGCCGAGCTGCTGCGGCCCGAGGTGGTCGCGGGCAGTGCCCCGGTACCTTCCTGACCGGCCGACGGGTGGCGCGACCGCGCCGATCGATCGGGCGACGAGCAGCGGGTCCACCTCGGCCGAACGGCCGGTGAGCAGCGCCACCACGTCGCCCGGGCAGCCATTGGGCAGCGCGACCGGCCTGGCGGCAGAATGGTGATCATGTCCGCCTCTCCGTCCTCCTTCACCTTCCAGCCGGTCCTGGAGCGCATCGCCACCGAGATCGCGCAGACGCCGGGGCGCGGGCGGCCCGCCGACTACATCCCGGCGCTCGCCGCCTGCGACCCGCGCCGCTTCGGCATGGCCGTCGCGGAGCTCGACGGCACGGTGTACGGCGTGGGGGACTGGCGGCAGCCGTTCTCCACGCAGTCCATCACCAAGGTCTTCACCCTCGCCCTCGACCTGGCCCGCGAGGGCGACGAACTCTGGGAGCACGTCGGCCGCGAGCCCTCCGGCAACCCCTTCAACTCCCTGGTCCAGTTGGAGTACGAGAACGGTATTCCGCGCAACCCCTTCATCAACGCGGGCGCCCTCGTCGTCACCGACCGGCTGCAGACCCGGACGGGTGACGCGGCGGGCACGCTCCTGGAGTTCCTGCGCGCCGAGAGCGGCAATCCGCAGCTCACCTTCGACAGGGACGTCGCCGCCTCCGAGGCCGCGCACGGCGACCGCAACGCCGCGCTCGGCCACTTCATGGCGTCGTACGGCAACATCGACAACCCGGTACCGGTGCTCCTCGACCAGTATTTCCGGCAGTGCTCGATCGAGGCGTCCTGCGCCGACCTGGCACTCGCCACCGGTTTCCTGGCCCGGCACGGCATCCGCGCCGACGGCTCCCGGCTGCTCACCCAGAGCCAGGCCAAGCAGGTCAACGCGGTCATGCTCACCTGCGGGACGTACGACGCGGCCGGCGACTTCGCGTACCGCGTGGGCCTGCCCGGCAAGAGCGGGGTGGGCGGCGGCATCATCGCGGTGGTGCCCGGCCGCTGCACGCTGTGCGTCTGGAGTCCCGGCCTGGATCAGCGGGGCAACTCGGTGGCGGGGGTGGCGGCCCTGGACCGCTTCACGACACTGACAGGGGTGTCGGTGTTCTGAGTGGCTCTTTCGGACCACGGGGCAGGGCGGCGCTTCGAAGGGGCGTGGGGAACTGCGCGACGAGCCACCACGGGCCGGCAGCCGACGAACCACCGGGGGCATTCCGGCGAACCCGGCGGAGCGCCCACGCGGAGGTCACACGAAGGCCCCCGCGCGGAGGGCCACACGTCGCCTTCCGGCCACCCGGCGTTGACACGCTTTCCGAGTGTTGGCCATGGCTTTCCCCGTCGATCTCCGCCGCTGCCAGGCTCTGGGCCTGGCCGGTACCGCCTTCCTCGCGCTGGGAGGTGAAACGGCCGGGGCGCTGCCCGCGAGGGATCTCCTCGCCCCCGAGTCGGGGCGTGCCGTGCTCGGCCTGGTCGGCGTTTACTTCGGCGTCGTGCTGCTGATCGCCGCCTGGGCGCTCCTCGGCACCGTCGTACGCGGCCCCGAGCCGCCGACCCCGCGTTCCCTGCTGCTCGTTCTGGCCGTGTGGGCGGCCCCGCTGCTGCTCGCGCCGCCCCTGTTCAGCCGGGACGTGTACAGCTATCTCGCGCAGGGCGCGATGGTCGACGCGCACATCGACGTCTACGCGCACGGACCGGCGCAGCTGGGCGGCCCGCTCGCCGACGAGGTCGCGCCGGTGTGGCAGCAGACCACGACGCCGTACGGCCCCGTCTTCCTCGCCGTCGCCTCGGCACTGTCCGGCCTGACGCGCGGGGAGATACCGGCGGGACTGCTCGGTATGCGCCTGGTCGCCCTGCTCGGCGTCGCCCTGATGGCGGCGGCGCTGCCCCGTCTCGCCCGGCACAGCGGCGCCGATCCGGCCGCCGCGCTGTGGCTGGGGGCGCTCAACCCCCTCGTCCTGCTCCACCTGGTGGCCGGCGCGCACAACGACGCCATCATGCTCGGCCTGCTCGGAGTCGGACTCGTGGCCGCGCGCGGCCGGTGGCATGTCCTGGGCGTCGTCCTCATCACGCTCGCCGCGCTGGTCAAGGCGCCCGCCGCGCTCGGCCTGCTGGCGGTCGTCGCGCTACGCGGACGCCGGGGCATGGTGAAGTCCGCCCTGACCACCACCGTGGTCGCCCTCGCCACCACGGTCGCCGCGACCGCCGCGACCGGTACGGGATACGGCTGGATCGCGGCCCTGAAGACCCCTGTCTCGCCGCACAACTGGTCGCCCACCAGCGTTCTCGGCCGCGCCACCGGCGCCCTGCTGGAAAAGCTCGGCAGCGGCCTCGCACCGCTGGCCATGCCCGTCTGGCACGCGGCCGGACTCGCGCTGACCGTGATCGTGGTCCTGTTCATATGGCTGCGCCTACGGCCCGGCCCGATCTACGCGTTGGGCCTGAGCCTGGCCGCGGTGGCCGTGTTCGGCCCGGCGATCCGGCCCTGGTACGCGCTGTGGGGACTGTTCCTCATCGCCGCGGCGGCGCCCAGTGCCTCGGTGCGCCACCGTGTCGCGGCAGCCAGCGCGGTGCTCGCGCTCGCCGTGCTGCCGAGCGGGGGACCGCCGGACGCCGAACAGGTGATCCTGGCCGTCTCCGGCGGAGTGCTCGCGCTCGTCGTGCTCTGGCAGGCCCACCAGGCGGCGCAGACATCGGTGATCGGGCGGACGGCATGAGAGGCAGGGACGGCAAGAGAGGGCTGGACGGTGAGCGGGGCGGTACGCGGGTGTTGACGGGCATGAGAGCGCTGAGTACCGATCGCCGGCGGTTGCTCTTCGTACTCGGACTCGCCGCCGCCGTCGGCGTGTTCACCGCCACGGTGCCGCTGCTGCGCGACTGGTTCGACCTGCGCGTGTACTACGGGACGGTCGACGCCTGGGTCCACCACGGCGGCCGGATCTACGACTACCACGTGCCGGGGACGACGTACGGCTTCACCTATCCGCCCTTCGCGGCCCTCGGCATGCTGCCGATGGCGCTGGTCGGGCTGCGCACGGCGATCGCGGTCGAACTACTGCTCAACCTTGCCGCCATCGCCGCCATCGTGTGGATCCTGGTGGGGCCCGCGCTGCGCCGCTACGGCTGGTTCGGCTACGCCCTGACGGGCTGTCTGCTGGCCCTGTTCGAGCCGGTCCGTGACACCTTCAGCTTCGGCCAGGTGAACCTCCTGCTCCTCGCCCTCGTGCTGAGCGACGCCTGGCTGCTGTCCACCGGACGGGGACGCCGGGCGGGCGTCGGCATCGGCCTGGCCGCGGCGGTCAAACTCACCCCCGCGCTCTTCATCGGCCTGCTGCTGCTCGCCCGTCGCTGGCGCGCGGCCGGCGTCGCCACGGCCGTCGCCGCTGCGGCCACCGCCCTTGCCGCCTGGGCGGCCCCGGGCGCCTCACGCTTCTATTGGACCGACGCGTTGTGGGACACGACCCGCATCGGCCGTCTCGCCTATGTCTCCAACCAGTCGTTGCAAGGTGTCCTGGCACGGCTCGTGGCACCGGACGAACCGAGCAGGGCCGCCTGGGCGACGGCTGCTCTGCTGGTCCTGTGCGTATGGGCGTGGCGGACCTCGCGCGCGCTGGCCGACGAGGACTGGACGGCCGCGTTCGCCCTCACCGGGCTCGCGGCCTGCCTCGTCAGCCCGATCACCTGGGTGCACCATCTCGTCTGGCTGCTGCCGTCGTTCGCCGTGCTGCTGCACCGGCGCCGACTGCGGGTCGCGGGCGCCCTGTACGTGGTGCTGTGCAGCAGCGTGGTGTGGCTCTGGTTCGACGACGCGTCGGGCCTCGACGGATTCCTCGGCAGCAACACGTATACGTGGATCACACTGGGGCTGCTGCTGTGGCTGCCGATCGGTCAGCCCCGTGTGGGCCGCCCGTTCTTGAGCCACAGGGCGAGGGCCACGCCGCCGGCGCCCAGCCCCGCGGCGCCCGTGATACCGGCGACTTCGGGCCAGTCGGCTTCGTCGCTGTCCGGGAGCGCCGCGGGAGCGGGCCGGGCGGCGGGTCCGGCCGCTGGAACGCCACGCGTGTCGAGCAGCGATCCGACGGGATCGACGTGCCCGGCTGCCTTGAAGCCCCAGTCGAGCAGCGAGCGCGCCTCCTCGTAGACGGCGAACCCGCCGCCCGCCTGAGGGTTCATCACGGTGACGACGAGCGTGCGCCCGCCGCGTCGCGCGGCGGCGACGAGCGTGTTACCCGCCTCGCTGGTGTAGCCGTTCTTGATGCCGATCAGGCCCGGGTACGGCTCCACCCCGTCGGCGCCGGTCAGCAGCCGGTTGGTGTTCTCGATCTCGTATGCGCCGTCTTCGCCGGGGAACATGGCCTCGACGGTGGAGCAGTACCGCGCGAAGTCCGCGTTGCGCAGCCCGGCCCGCCCGAAGACCGCCAGGTCGTACGCCGACGAGACCTGACCGGGTGTGTCGTACCCGTCGGGTGAGACGACGTGAGTATCGAGGGCGCCCAGCGAACGGGCCTTGGCCTGCATCCGGGCGGCCGTCGTCTTCCAGCCGCCGTTCATCGCGGCCAGCACATGTACGGCGTCGTTGCCGGAGTTGAGGAAGACACCGCGCCACAGGTCGGCCACGCGGTAGCTGTGGCCTTCGGAGACGCCCACCAGGCTGCTCCCGGCCCCCACGTCCGCCAGCTCCGCCGCCTTGACGGTGTGCCGGATGCCGCCGGGCAGCACCGGGAGCACCGTGAGGGCGAAGAGGGTCTTCAAGGTGCTGGCGGGCGGCAGCTTGACGTGAGCGTCGTGGGCCGCGAGTACATCGCCGGTGCGGGCGTCGGCCACCAGCCAGGACAGGGCGGAGACGTCCTCGGGGACCTCGGGTGCCCCGGCCCGCGGCCGCACCTGTGTCCCGGGTCTGTACAACGGCGGCTGCGATGCCGTGGGTCGGGGCGCGCCGGGGTCCGTGGCCGTCCGGGCGACGGCCGCACTCGGCGCGAGGGCCAGCGCGCCGACCACGCAGACGGCGGAACAGGAGACGGCGGCGCGAGCGAGGCGGGCGCGGGAGGCGGCGCGGGGGGTGGCGGCGCGGGATGAGAATCCGATAGTCATTCCGCCAACGTAGGAACGGAGTCGCCGTCCGCCGGGCTGCCAGGGCCGAGCGGCGGGATCCAGTACCCGGATGCCGCACGTGGGAGCTGTCAGGCGGCGGGCAGGGTCGGCTGGACCTGGCGGAGGAAGGTTGCGTTGTCCGGGGTGGCGCGCAGCCGCTCCAGGAGGGTTTCGAGGTTCGCCTGGCCGTCCCGCGTCTGCAGGGCGCGCCGCAGCCCTCGTACGGCTGCCAACTCGGCGGAGGGCAGCAGGAGTTCCTCGCGGCGGGTGCCCGACGGGGTGATGTCGACGGCTGGGAAGACGCGCCGGGCTGCCAGAGCCCGGTCGAGGCGGAGCTCCATGTTGCCGGTGCTCTTGAGTTCTTCGAAGAAGTAGTCGTCGGCGCGGGAGCCGGTCTCCACCAGGGCGGTGGCGAGGATGGTGAGCGAGCCGCCCTCCTCGGCGAGGCGTGCGGCGCCGAAGAACCGCTTGGGGCCGTGCACCGCGGCCGCGTCGACGCCGCCGCTGAGGGTGCGGCCACCGGAGGCGGCCGCGTTGTTGTGCGCTCGGCACAGCCGGGTGAGGGAGTCCATCAGGATGACGACGTCCTCGCCCTGCTCGACGAGCCGCTTGGCACGTTCGATGACGAGGTCGGCGAGCGCGATGTGCTGTTTCGGCGTCTTGTCGAAGGTCGAGGCGTAGACCTCGCCCCGAACGGAGCGCCGCATGTCGGTCACCTCTTCGGGCCGCTCGTCGAGGAGCAGCACCATCAGGTGGCATTCGGGATGGTTGCCCGCGACGGCGGCGGCGATCTGCTGGAGCAGCACCGTCTTGCCGGTCTTGGGCGGGGCGACGATCAGACCGCGTTGACCCTTGCCGACCGGCGAGACCAGATCGACGAGGCGCCCGGCCGGACCGCTCGCCGGGTGTTCCAGGCGGATCCGGTCGCGCGGGTGCAGCGGGGTGAGGTCGCGGAAGTGCGGGCGGCGGCGCAGCTCTTCGGGTGTACGGCCGTTGATCCGCTCGACCTCGGCGAGCGCGCGGGGCCCGCCGCGTGCCCCTTCGACGGTGTCGCCCTTGCGCAGGCCGGAGCGGCGGATCAGCGCGGCGGAGACCTGGACGTCGGTCGGTGTGGGCAGGCAGCTGTCGGCGGCGCGCAGGTACCCCTGCCCGTTGTGCGCGATGTCGAGGACACCGGAGGCCCGGGCGGGGAGCTGCTGCTGTACGGGAGGGTGTTCGAGTGTGGTGGTCATGATGCGGGTCCTTTCAAGGACGGATTCATGAGGTCATGTGGAAGGGAAGGGGGATGGGCCGGCGGGGGAGGCGGCGTGCTCACGTCTCCGTGCGGCCAAGAGACAGCACCTCGTGAACGGCGGACGGGAACGACTACCCGTGGCCGTGCTCAAGAGGTGGTGGTGAGAAGCTGGTCCGCCGGTCGGAGAATGACGGGCGTGTCAGCGAAATGAGGTGGAACCGGCACCGGCGCCCGAGACGGGGCGTACACAAGTGCTGACTGCACAGTACCACCCGGCGACCGCTTCTGGCTGTGATGTGCGACTCAGCGGCTCACGCGCAGGAGTTGAGCGAGGGTCACGGTCCACCGATCTCGGTCGACCGTCGACGGCGGGGGAGGCGGTGGGAAGAACTCCGGATCTGCGGGAGTTGGTGCGTGGCGAGTAGCCGTCGACGAGGGAAGGTACCTGTCATGCGCGCACTGATCGTTGACCCCGCGGTCCCCGGGAAGCTGCGACTGGGCGAGGCCCCGGATCCCGTACCCGGCCCCGGCCAGGCCCTGGTCGAGGTCCGGCACACCTCGCTCAACGCGGCCGAACTGTTCTTCGCGGAACGGGCCGAGCCCGGGGACGTGCTCGGCTTCGACGCGGCCGGTGTCGTCGTGGCCGCCGCGGCCGACGGCCGCGGGCCGGAGGTCGGCAGCCGGGTGGTGGGCTTTGCGGACGGGGGCGGCTTCGGCGCGCTGCGGGCCATGGACGTGGCGGACGTGGCCGTGGTGCCCGACGGGGTCGACCTGGGCGAGGCGGCCACACTGCCGGTCGCCGCCGGCACGGCCATGCGGGCGCTGGAGCAGGCGGGACCACTGCTGGGCCGCAGGGTGCTGGTGACCGGCGCGTCCGGCGGCGTCGGCGGGTTCGCCGTGCAACTCGCGGCCATGGGCGGCGCGTCCGTCGTCGCCGTCTCCGGTTCCGAGGAGAGCGCCCGGGGGTTGGCCGACCTCGGCGCGGACGAGGTCGCGATCGGCCTCGCCCGGGTGACAGAGCCGGTCGATGTCGTCGTCGACACCGTGGGCGGCGACCAACTGGCCCTGGCGTACGCCCTGCTCGCCCCGGGCGGAAGCCTGCAGAGCGTCGGCTGGGCCTCCGGGCAGGAGGCGACCCTACCCGTGGGCTCCACCCTGGGCAGCCGTGCACCGAAGGCGATCGTGTCCGTCTACAACGGCGTCGGACTCACCGACCGGCAACCGCAGTTGCGCCGGTTGCTCGACCTGGTCGGCACGGGAAAGCTGCGTGTGCCGATCGGCTGGCGCGGGCCGTGGGACAAGATCGCGGACGCGGTGGAGGCCCTGGGGAACCGGCGGTTGCGGGGCAAGGCGGTGCTGGACGTCGGGTGAGACCGCCCCGGCCGCAGCCTGACGCTCCAGTAGGGGTCGCGATGGGCGAAGGCCCGGCTGAGCCACGCGAAGCAGAACACGCAGAGCAAGAACCCGGCCAGAAGGATCCAGCGAAAGAACGACCGATCGAGTTTCGCGCGTTCAAGAAGATCCTCGTGGTCGCTGCCGTCGGACCACTCGGATCAGTCATGACGCCCCCTCGGTGGAGGAGCGTACGGCGACGCGCCGGGCGGTGATTCACAGCGCGTTGACGAGGACGACGTAGACGGCGGTGCCGATGCCTACGCTCAGGATCGTGCGACGGCCACAGGCGAGGTGGACGCCCGCCGTGACGGCGACCGCGAGCAGTGCGCACCATGTGGCATGCGGCTCGGCGGCGATGGCGCCGTGCAGGGCGGTCACCCCGAGGATCGCGAGAACGCCCACCGGCATCCACGCCGACAACTGCCGCACGACCGCCGAGGTGCGCAGCGTGCGCAGTACCGCGAAGGGGACGGCGCGCAGCGCGAGGGTGATCGTGAAGACGATCGCGAGGACGGCGAGGAGGTACGAGGTGCTAGGCATCGGCGGCCTCCTCGTCGGGGCGCCGGGCGGTGAGGGTGTGACGGGCCAGCAGCAGGGCGACGAACAGGAGCATCGCGGTCAGCATGGCCACGCCCGGGGTGAGCACGAGGGCGACGGCCACGCTCACGCCGGCGAGCAGAACCGACAGGACTGCGCTGCGCGAGCGGAACGCGTCCAGCGTGAGCACGGTGAACAGCGCGCACAGGGCGAACTCCAGGCCCTTGATCGGCGCGGGCAGGGCCGCACCGAGGGCGACACCGACCAGACCGCCGCCCACCCAGTAGGTCTCGCAGGCGATCTGCATCGTGAGGAGCCGGGGTGCGGAACGCTCACGGTCGGGCAGGGAGGCGTTGACGGCGTACGCCTCGTCGATCATCGCGTAGACGGCGTACGCCTTCGCGAACGGGTTCCTGACCAGGTGGAGGGGGAACGAGAAGGCATAGAACACATGCCGGAAGTTGACCACCAGGACGGTCAGCGCGACCGCTGCCAGCGGCGTGACGGTGGCCATCATGCCCACCAGCAGCAGCTCCAGAGAACCGGCGAACGCGGACAGGGACAGGGCGGGAGCGAGCCACCACGGCAGATGCGCCTGGATGACCAGCAGGCCCAGTGTGATCCCGAGCGGGAAGATTCCCAGTCCCGCGGAGAAGGAGTCGCGCACGCCCGCGGATATCTGCTGCCGCCGGGTGGCCGCAGCCGATGGGGGAGCGGACATGAGGGTCGAAGTGTCTTGTTGCACCCGTCCATGGTCCCGTGAAACCCGTGCCATGTGGTTGCAAATATTGCGCATCCGGCCAGGCACGGTGCAATCTTCTTGCCATGGATGCGACCGATCGGGCAATCATTGCCGAGCTGGAGCGGGACGGGCGGCTGACGAACGTCGAGCTGGCCCAGCGGGTCGGGCTCACCACCGGGCCCTGCCTGCGGCGCGTTCAGCGGCTGGAGGCCGACGGCGTCATCCGCGGCTACCGTGCCGTCATCGACCCCGCCGCCGTGGGACGCATCTTCGAGGTCCTGATCGACCTCACCCTCGACGCCCAGGACGCGGAGACCGTCGAGCGTTTCGAGGAGACTCTGGTGCAGGCGGACGAGGTCATCGAGTTGCGCCGGCTGTTCGGCAGCCCCGACTACTTCGTCCGCGTGGCCGTCGCCGATCTGGCCGCCTACGAAACCTTCCTCAGTACGCGTGTCATGACCATTCCGCGCATCAAGAACGTCATCTCGCACTTCACGATGAAAAAGGTCAAACCGGCCCCGTAGCCGAGGACCGGGGACGCTCGGCCGCCGTCCAGGAGGTGGCCGTGGGCGCCCTCCAGCTCCCTGACCTGCTAACCGAAGGTGACGTCGCCGACCCGGGGGTGATGGAAGGTCTTGCGGCCCGAGGCGTTCCCCTTGACGTCGTACCGCTCCCACAGGCGCGCGAAGTCCGAGCTCTTGAGGAGGAGTTCGTCGACGAGCCCGGTGAGGTCGGGGGCGTCGGGGTCGGTCCCGGCCAGGGTACGCAGACGGGCGACACAGCCGCGGATCTGGTTCTTCCAGTCGTCGAAGAGGGCGCGGGCATGACCGTGCCCTTGCCTCCGGCGTGTGGCACCGCTTCGTCATCGCCACGACACTGGGCTGACCGCCACGATCACCACAACCCCAGTAGCTTCAGGACCACCAGGACCACCAGGACCCCAGGCCGTACAAGCCGGACCCCAGGCCATACAAGGAAGCCAGGACCATGACCACCATCGCCATCATCGGAGCGGGACCCGGCCTCGGAGCCGCCGTCGCACGGCGGTTCGGCGGCGAGGGATTCGACGTAGCGCTCATCGCGCGCACCCACGAGCGGACGAGCGGCCTCGCCGCCGACCTGGCCCGCGAGGGCATCACGGCGCGCGGTTTCGCCGCCGACGTACGCGACCCGAAAGCCCTGGGGGCAGCTCTAGACGCGGCGACCGCGACCCTGGGCCCGATCGAGGTGCTGCAGTACAGCCCCCTCCCGCACCGGGACTTCATGCGGCCGGTCCTGGAGACCAGCGCCACCGACCTCGTCGGACCGATCGAGTTCTCCGTGTACGGACCCGTGGCCGCCGTACAGCAGGTGCTGCCCGGCATGCGCGCATTGGGCCGCGGCACCGTCCTCTTCGTCAATGGCGGATCCGCCGTGGTCCCGCACCCCGGCCGAGCCGGTACGTCGATCGCCTTCGCCGCCGAGAGCGCCTACGGCCATCTGCTTCACGACACGCTCGCGGGCGAGGGCATCCACGTCGCGCAGCTGATCATCCCCGGCGAGATCATCCCGGGACATGCCAGGAAGGACCCGACGGTGCTCGCGGACGTTCTGTGGGGCCTGCACCAGGACCGGCACGGCTTCCGGCACTTCGCGGACGACCTGGACGCGTGACGACGCGCCGGCCGCGTCAGGGCGCAGGGGACCCGCTCCGCGTGGTCTGCGGTGGTCCGCCGGCCGGTGCGGCCCCGTTCGACGAGGCCTCGGACGCGAGCAGGTCCAGAAGGACCAGGGTGTCGTACTCAGGGGTGCCCGGTTCGGCGAAGTACGCGATCAGGCAGTGGCCGGGGGTGCCTTCGAGCTTCATGGACTGGTAGCCCAGAGTGAGGTCGCCGACCTCGGGGTGGTGGAAGGTCTTGCGCCCATGGGTACTGCCCTGCACGTCGTAGCGCTCCCACAGGGGAGTCGGCGGACCATCTGGGTCGTCCGCGTCGGCGACGACATCGACGTCCGGTCCGTCAACGGCCCCACGTCCGACTGGTACCGGGGCACCCGGGCCCGCCAGGAGGGCCATGTCCAGGCCGGAGCCGTGGGCAGGGACGTCACGCTCGTCGACGTCGACGAGGAGATCAACGATGCCGTCGACGCGGCGTACCGCGCCAAGTACGGTCACTATGCCTCGTACATCATCAAGGCCATCACCAGCCCCAAGGGCTTCGCCGAGCTGCTGCGTACGGTGCTGTGAGCGGGCAGAATCGATCGTCGTACGGCCCGACTCGGTACCTCGGCAAGGAGAATTGGTGGACACCTCACCCGTCGCACCGCACCGTATGGACCCGGCGGGCGGTTGCCCGCACGCCGACAACGCGCGGCTGCTCGCGGGGGGTGCCGTCGCACCGGTGGTGCTGCCCGGTGAGGTGGCGGGCGTGGCGGTGCTCGGACACGAGGCGTTGAAGGAGCTCCTCGCACACCCCGAAGTCGCCAAGGGGGCGGAGCACTTCACGGCGCTGAGGGAGGGGCGGATAGCCGCCGGATGGCCGTTGACGACCTTCGCGACCGTACGGGGGATGACGACCGCCGACGGGCAGGACCACCGGCGGCTGCGGTCGCTGGTCAGCAAGGCGTTCACCGCACGTCGAGTGGAGCAACTGCGCCCCCGTATCGATGAGTTGACGACCGGGTTGCTCGACGACCTTCACCAGGCGGCCGAAGACGGTGGGGGAGTCGCGGATCTGCGTCGGCACTTCGCGCTGCCGTTGCCGATGGGGGTCATCGGCGAACTGCTCGGAGTCGACGCGGAGTACCGCGACCGGCTGCACCATTTGTCGAACCAGGTGGTCGCCACGGACATCGGCCCCGAGCAGGCCCTCGCCGCGAACCGGGAGCTGGTGGCCGTCCTGAGCGCCGTGGCCTCCGCGCGTGCCGAGGAACCCGGCGACGACCTCACCAGCGCGCTGATCGCCGCCCGGGACGAGGAGGGCGACCGGCTCAGCCAGGAGGAACTCATCGGCACGCTGGTGCTGATGATCATTGCCGGGCACGAGACCACGCTGAACCTCATCACCAATGCCGTACGGGCGTTGTGCGGCCACCGGGATCAACTGGACCTGGTCACGAAGGGCGAGGCGAGCTGGGCGGACGTCGTCGAGGAGACGCTGCGCTGGGACGCGCCCGTCAGTTACTTCCCGTTCCGGTATCCGGTGCGGGATCTCATCCTGGACGGAACCGTGATCCCCAAGGGCACACCGGTGCTCGCCGGTTACTCGGCCGCGGGGCGCGATCGAGCCGCGCACGGACCCGACGCCGACCGCTTCGACGTGACCCGGCCCGGCAGGCCCGGCGCTGCCCGGCACCTCTCCCTCGGGCACGGCGCTCACTACTGTCTGGGCGCCCCGCTGGCACGCCTGGAGTCCACCATCGCGCTGGAGCGGCTGTTCACCCGCTTCCCCGACCTCGACCTCGCCGTGTCCGAGGCGGAACTCTCCCGCCACTCCAGCTTCGTGGGCAACAGCGTACGAGCGCTCCCGGTGCGGCCGGGCAGCTCCCGCGGCTGACTCTACGAGCTGCAGGGAAACTTCGCGGCTGACCGGGCGCATACCAGCCATGCGACACCGCGATGGCCCTGAGCCGACCCTTTTCTTGTTCTCGCCAAACGCCGTACCTACGCTTCCAGCACCGCACACCGGCGGCACTGGACAAGGGACACGGCAATCACCACGTCGGCGTCAACGTACGCGATCTGGCCGCCCAAACCGCCTGGTACCAGGAGGCGTTCGGGCTGAAGAAGGTCTTCGAGTTCACCCTCGAAGGACCCGGACTGGGCGGTGTCGTCCTGGAGCATCCGCACGGCTGGCGCATCGAACTCCTCGCCCGGCCCGGTTCCGCGCCCGGCCTGCGGGCGCGCGACCCGCTGACCGCCGCCCTCATCGAGGGTTACGGGCACTTCGCGGTCACCACCCCCGAACTCGACCCCGTCTACGCGGCCCTGGTGGCGCATGGGGCGGGCGAGGTCATGAAGCCCGGGCCGTCCCCCGAGCCGGGCATCCGGATGGCCTGGGTCGCCGACCCCGAGGGCAATCTCGTCGAACTGATAGAGCGCAGCACTACTTTTTCCGAGTGAGATGGAGTACGGGATGACCAATCTCGTGAAAAGACTCGACAGAGGCACGCCCATAGCCTGCTGTCTCGCAGTTGCCGCCGCGCAGCTGTGCATTACCGTTCCGTCCCCCATCAATGGAGAAATCCAGGTCGCATTCGGTGCGTCGGGTTCCCAAGTCGCCTGGGTCACCTCCGCCTTCATTCTCCCCACCGCGATTCTGGAGCTGAATTTCGGAGTGGTCGGAGATCTCTTCGGCCGCAAGCGCCTTCTCGTGCTCGGCGGACTGGTCCTGGCGCTCGGTGAACTCCTCAACGCCACCTCCCAGAACATCACCATGATGTGGACCGGTCAGGCCCTGGCCGGCGTCGGGGCCGCCGCGCTCTTCCCCAGCTCCCTCGCGGTCATCGCGGCGGCCACACCCGACGAGAAGGACCGTGTCAGGGCCGTCTCCACGTGGGCGCTCAGCATCTCCATCGCCTCCGCCGTGGGGCCGCTGTCCTCCGGCGTGCTCGCCACGGTCGCCGACTTCCGCTGGGCGTTCGTGCCGCCGGTCGTCCTCGGCCTGGTCGTCGCCGTCGCGTGCTGGAAGCTCGTCACCGACTCCAAGGCTCCCGAGGGGCGCAGCCTGGACTGGCCCGGCCAGATCACCATCGCCGTCGGTCTCACCGCCCTGCTCTGGGGCATCATCGAGGGCGGCGACCGCGGCTGGGGCAGCGCGGCGATCGTGGGCTCGCTGTCCCTGGCGGCCGTCGCCCTCGTCGGCTTCATCGTCGCGGAGACCCGCGCCGCCTCGCCCATGTTCAACCTGGACCTGCTGAAGATCCCGTCGTTCGCCGCGGCCGCCGTCGTCGCGCTGGCCGGCATGTTCGGCTTCATCGGCACCGCGTACTGCGTGTCGATCCGGCTCGGCGCGGTCATGCACCTGAGCGCCGTGCGGGCCAGCATGCCCTTCGTGATCCTGCAGCTGATTCCCCTGCTGCTGGCGCCGGTGCTCAGCAAGATGCTCACCCGCGTCGACGCCGCTGGCTGCTGATGGGCGGACTGCTGCCGATGGCCGCGGGACAGTTCTGGATCGCCGCGCTGCCCATCACCACGACGTCCCTCGCGGCCTTCATCGGCCCGGTGCTGCTGCTCGGCATCGGCTTCATCTGCGTCGTGTCCTCGTTGACCTCCGCGGCGGTGAACGCCGTGCCGATCGAGTTGACCGGCATGGCCAGCGGCGCCACCAGCCTGGTGCGCGAGTTCGGCCAGGGCCTCGGCCCGGCTGTCATCAGCACCATCGCGATGAGCGCCGCGTCCTCGGCGCTGGTCGGCAAGCTCAGTGGCGCGGACGCGGGCATGGAGTCGACGGCCGGACCGCTCGCCGTCGTCAACGCGGGCAGCGACAGCGCCAGGGCGGCGGCCCAGACCGCGCTCGGTCACGGCATGGCCATCGGAGTGGTGATCTGCGGCTGCGCCTCACTGCTCGGCGCGGTGGTCACGCTGCTGCTGGTGCGCAAGGACACCGCCCGCGCGGCGGTCGGCGTCACGGGGGAGTCGGCGGCGGAGGCGGCGGCCGTCTAGTACGTGGGTCCACCAGAACGGAGCCGGGGCGCGCGCCCCGGCTCCTTCGTACCTCCGGCCGTACGCAGGAGAATCTGGAAGGGTGTCGATTCGGAGCCGTCCCGTTCGTCGGTGGGGTGTCAGGACCTCATGAGCATTTGGAGGAACCATGAAGTACATGCTGCTGGTCTGCGGCGACGACACCGCCGACGCCTCCGGCATGGCGCCCGTCGAGCCCTGGGTCGAGGAATTGGGTGCCGAGCGCGGCGTACGGCTGCACGGCCATCGGCTGCGGCTCCCCGCCGAGGCGGTCACCGTGCGGGTGCGCGACGGCGAAGTGCTGCGCACCGACGGGCCGTTCGCGGAGACGAAGGAGTACGTCGCCGGGTTCGACATCCTCGAGTGCGACACGATGGAGGAGGCTGTCGAGGCGGCTGCCAAGCATCCCGTGGCGTCCATCGGGGCCATGGAGGTGCGTGCGTTCTGGGAGGACGAGGACCCCGAGGGGGAGATCCGCCGGCTGGACGCGGAGCTGACCGCCGCCGCCCGCGAGCGGGACTTCGACCGGGCGATGGCGTGTTACGCGCCGGACGTCGAGGTGTTCCACCCCGTGAGCGGTCTGGAGCAGAGCGGAATCGAGGCCCTGCGCAAGGCCGAGGAGTTGTGGTTCTCGACGCTGGCCGGACCCGTGGAGCGCGAGGTGCTCGACCTCCGCGTCCGGGTCGACGAGAGCGTCGCGTTCAGCCACGCGCTCGTGCGGATGCGTGCCACGCTCGCAAGCGGCGACCCGCTGGACACCACGGCGCGAGTCACCACGGGGTACCGCGCGGCCGGCGACCGCTGGCAGATCGTCCACCAGCACACGTCGGTCCCGTTCCACGCCGAGATCACGGAGGGTCGGTCATGAAGTACGTCCTGTTCATCTGCACCCCGGTCGGCGGTGAGGAACTCAGCCCCGAGGAGATCGCCGACGACCCCCGCTTCACCTCGTACATCGACGAGGTCCGCAGCCGCGACGTGGTGAAGGGCGGCGCCCGGCTGCGTCCGTCCACCGACGCCACCACCGTCCGCGTCCAGGGCGACGAAGTCTTGCTCAGCGACGGCCCGTTCGTGGAGTCCAAGGAGTACGTCGCGGGCTTCGACATCATCGAGGTCGCCGACCTCGACGAGGCCATCGCGCTCGCGTCCCGGCACCCGGCGGCGCTGGGCGGCGGCTCGGTGGAGGTGCGGCCGGTCTGGGAGTGAACGAGAGCGAGGAGGCGGCGGGTTCGGGCGTGAACGAGAGTCCGGGAGCGCCGGACGCCGAAGAGGCAGTCGCCGCCGCCTTCCGCGAGGAGTGGGGTCAGGTCGTCGCCACCCTGATCCGGGTGACCGGCGACTGGGACCTCGCCGAGGAGTGCGCGCAGGACGCCTTCGCCCAGGCCCTGGACCGGTGGCGGCGCAATGGTGTGCCGCGCCGCCCAGGCGCCTGGCTGACCACGACCGCGCGCAACCGCGCCCTGGACGTGCTGCGCCGGGAGGCGGTGGGGGCACAGAAGCTGCGGGAGGTGGCCGTGCTGGCGCGCGACGAGGGGCCGTACGACCCGGAACACGAAGACGGCAGCGGAGTCCAGGACGACCGGCTGCGGCTGATCTTCACCTGCTGCCACCCCGCGCTGCCCATCGAGGCCCGGGTGGCGCTGACCCTGCGCACCCTCGCCGGGCTGACCACGCCCGAGATCGCCCACGCGTTCCTCGTTCCCGAGGCGACCATGGCGCAGCGCCTGGTCCGTGCCAAGCGGAAGATCCGCAACGCGGGCATTCCGTACCGCGTACCGCCCGCGCATCTCCTCCCCGAACGCACGACGGGCGTTCTCGGCGTGCTCTACCTGCTCTTCAACGAGGGGTACGCCGCCACGGCCGGCGCCGATCTGGTGCGCACGAACCTGTGCGCGGAGGCGATCCGGCTCGCCCGCGTGCTGGCCCGGCTGATGCCCGACGAGCCCGAAGCGCTCGGCCTGCTCGCGTTGTTGCTGCTGCACGACGCGCGGCGCGGCACCCGGGTCGACGCGGCGGGCGAGCTGGTGACGCTGGAGGACCAGGACCGTACGGCCTGGGACAAGGCATCGGTCGACGAGGGCGCCGCCCTGCTGGAAACCGCCTTGCGCCGCGGTCGTCCGGGGCCTTACCAGATCCAGGCCGCCATCTCGGCCTGCCACACCACCGCCGCCACCGCCGAGGACACGGACTGGGCCGACATCGCGGCCCTGTACGGCGAGTTGGAGCGCTTCGTGCCCTCCGCCGTGGTGCGGCTCAACCGGGCGGTGGCCGTGGGCATGGCCGAGAGCCCGGAGGCAGGACTGGCCCTGGTGGCGGAGCTGGAACGGGAGGGCGAGCTGGAGGGCTATCACTTGCTGCCCGCCACTCGTGCCGACCTGCTGCGTCGGACTGGGCGCACGGCGGAGGCCGCGGAGGCGTACGCCGGCGCGCTGGAGCTGGTGGAGAACGACGCCGAGCGGCGCTTCCTGGAGAAACGGCTCGCGGAGTGTCGATCGGCGTAGGGGTCGTTCGTCGGTGGGGTGCAAGGACCCGATCGCGACACCGGAGGCTCCCGTGACCGCCACCGCTCCCGTCCCCGTCCCCACACCGCCCGTCAGGAAGGCCCTCGCGCGGTTGCTCGGGCGCCGCAGGCAGACGACGCCGCAGGTGTCCGGCGCGTCGGCCGCATCGGGCGCCCTGCCCCCGTCCGGCAGCCCGGCCGCGCCGGTGCCGGACGTGCCGGGTCAAGGCGCCCCGGAGGTCGGGCCAGGGGTCGGCGCCCCGGACGTCTGGCTCGCCGGCCTCCGTCTGGGGAGCTGAGCCATGACTGCCACGACAACGCCCACGGCCATGTCCGTCACCACCCCCGACCCCCGCCGCTGGCGCGCCCTCGCCCTGCTCTGCCTGGCCGGATTCATGGTCATCCTGGACTCGCAGATCGTCGTGCTCGCGCTGCCGTCCATCGCGGACGGCCTCGGCTTCTCGGCGGCGGGCGCGCAATGGGTCATGAGCGCCTATCTGCTGAGCTTCGGCGGGCTGCTGCTGCTCGGCGGCCGGGTCGCCGATCTCCTGGGCCGCCGCCGCGTCTTCATGACGGGCACGCTGTTGTTCGGAGTGTCCTCGCTGCTGTGCGGCTTCGCCTGGAGCGCGGGCGTGCTCGTGGCGGCGCGCGCCGTGCAGGGCATCTCCGCCGCCGTGATGGCGCCGACCGCGCTGTCTCTCCTCCTCAACACCTTCGAGGAGGGGCCCGAACGGAACAAGGCCCTCGCCATCTGGTCCGGCAGCGGCGGCTTCGGCGCCACGGCCGCGCTGCTGATCGGCGGACCGCTCACCGACGTGCTCGGCTGGCAGTGGGTCTTCTTCCTGAACGTGCCGGTCGCGCTGCTCCTGCTCACGCTGAGCCCACGGCTGCTCCGGGAGAGCCGTGCCGAGGCGCGCACCCGCTCGTACGACCCGGCCGGGGGGCTCATGGTCACCGCCGCGCTCGTGGCGTGTGTGTACGCCGTCGTCGAGGCACGCCGCGCCGGGTGGCTGTCCGCGCAGACGGTCGGGCTGTTCGCCGTCGCGGCCGCGCTGGCACTGCTCTTCGTCCGCGTCGAGGCACGGTCCGCGCAGCCCCTGGGGCCGCCGCGGCTGCTGCGCACACGGTCGGTGAGCGGGGGCAACATCGTCGTGTTCTTGCTGGGCAGCTGCGCCTTCGGGATGTCGTACACGCTCTCCCAGTACGGACAGGGCGTGCTCGGCTACTCACCGTTGCGGTTCGGCCTCGACAACGTCGTGATGCCCGCGACGGCCGTCGTCGGCTCGTACGCGGGCCAGGCCCTGGTCACCCGAATCGGCGTACGCCCGGTCGCGGTCGGCGGCCTCGCGCTGGTCGGCGCGGGCAGCCTGCTGCTGGCCGGGGTTCCGGTGGACGGCGGCTTCCTCTCCGACGCGACCGTGCGCGCGCCCGGTGGCAGGTTCCTGACCATGACGGTCGACGACGGCACCGCGACGGCCATCGAGGCGGGAGGCAGCTACGCGGGTGCGATCGTGCTGACGGTCGGCTAGGGCATGCCTTTCGGATCACGCCGACTTCGGCTCATGGCGCCCGACAACTGGCCCGGGCGTGATCCGAAGGACAGGCCATGGTCCGCGGGATCGAATCCGCAGCACGACGACGCCCCGCCTTCGGCTCCGAAGCGGGGCGTCTCGCTGCTTGCCTCTCACTCCCCGGGCGGGTCGTCCCGTGTCGCCGTGGCGAGCTCGATGCCGCGGATACGGCGGAGCCAGCGGGCCAGGACGTAGAGGGCGCCGCCCACGATCCCGCAGGGTTCCCAGACCTCCGTGACGAGGGCCGGGAGACCGCCGTGGCCGACGATGTAGATCGCCTGCGTGCCGACGACGGCTGCGATGAAGCCGTTCGTGCGTGACTCCACGCTCAGCAGCCAGTCCACCGGTGCCCACAGGGGAGCGGCGAGGTCACGGACGCGCAGCCGGACGGCCGCCCACAGGAAGCCGAGCGCGTAACGCATCCGCGCGCGAGAGGACAGCACAATGCCCTGCTCCGGGTCACCGGCGAGGATCGCCGCCCACTCCTCACGGAGATGGGTGCGACGGCGTCCGGCGACGAACGCGGCGAAGCCCAGCGTGCCGTTGCCCGCGCGGCTCGGGCGGCGCTGGGGGACGGACGGGGTGGGAGTGTCCGTCTCCTCGACCGAAGAGCTGCCGTTGCGGAGAGCCGTGAACAGCAGGCCGATCGCGGCGACCAGGATGGCGGCCGCCGTGACGGCCCCGAAGACCCAGCCAGTGGTGAGCAGGGTGCCGGCGAACGAGGGAGCAGGGCTCAGCATCTTCAGCGCGTAGCCGACGAGTAGGCAGATGGCGGCGAACGTTCCGGCCAGCACGGGGGTCAGCACGGCGACCACCGCGAACGGCCCGGCCGTCGGGACTGGCTCTTCGTGCCGTTCGTCCACATTCATGCCGCACCCCCGTCGCCGGCCGGGCGCAGCCCGAAGAGCCGCGGCTTTCGTTCGCTCGCGCGATGGGTGGCCAGCCGCCCCGCGGCCGTGAGCTCGTAGTAGTAGCGCTTCGGGCGACCGGGATGTTCGCCGGTCTCGGCTCTGCGCACCGCCCATCCCGCGTCGACGAGCCGTTCGAGAATCGGATAGACCGTGCCGGAGCCGAGATCGGCCTCCTCGCAGATCCGCAGCCCCCACGCCGGGTTGTCCGGCGTGGCGGTCAGCAACACCTTGAGGACCTCAAGTGTCGGCCGAGTCAGGCGAATTGATGCCATATCACAAGTGAAGCACGCACCGAACCATATGTCGAGAACGACAGTTGGCTCACCGCTCGGTCCGCCGGCCGAGCTCGAAGATGCCATAGGCGAATCCCCGAGCGGTGAGGGTTCCGTCATGGACGTGGATGCCAGTGGCCTCCACGGGGCGTGCGTCAACGGCCTCGTCGTACGCGTAACTCACCGTATCCCGCTGCGGATTGACCACCACCAGATACCGCCCGCCCCGCACGTAGACGAACGGATAGCCGCTGTGCAGAACCTCCACCGTGGCGCCCGGGCCCAGTTCCGGCGTGCCGGTGCGGAGCGCGAGGAGGCGGCGTACGAGATGCAGGAGGGAGGTGTCGTCGGCGCGCTGGGCCGCGACCGTCGGGCGGTCCGGGGACGGGTCGAGCGGGAGGTAGAGATGGTCGTGCGCGGCGGTGGAGAAGCCGGCGTTCGGGCTGTCGTCCCACTGCATCGGGGTGCGAGAGCCGGCGCGGTTGTAGCGGGGTCCCAGCACGCTGCCTTCCTTGTCGGGCAGGCCCGGGACGTAGCGCATCCCGATCTCGTCGCCGTAGTAGATCGCCGGGAGCGTCGGCCAGGTGAGCTGGAAGGCGAAGGCGGCGGGCAGCTGATCGGCCGTGCGGGGGCCGCAGTTGAGGCGGGAGAAGTCGTGATTGGCGGTGGGCAGGGAGATGAAGCCGCTGTCGCCGACAGCCGCGGACGCCTGGTGCCAGGCCTCGACGAAGGGGCGCGGCGAGCCCTGGCCGCTGGGGTCGAAGAAGCAGTCGAGCGGGTCCCAGGCCTCGTTGACCGTGCCCTCGGCGTTGCTCCACAAGGAGCGCAGGGCGCGGCCGTCGGTGGGGCCGCCGAACTGGAGGAAGAAGTCCGCGTGGAAGCCCGCGGGGACGGACACCTCCGGCTCGCCCCACTCCGAGAGCAGCACTGCCTTCGGATGGGCGCTGTCCAGCCAGTGGCGCAACTCCGCCCAGATCCTGGCGGTTTCCTTCTTGTCGGCGTCGTCCTTCACCAGCGACGCGGCCATGTCGACGCGGAAGCCGGACAGGCCGAGACCGAGCCAGTGGTCCATGATCGCGCGCAGGGCCGCCCGGTTGGCGCGCGGGCCCTCGGCGTCGACCGGGCGACGCCAGGGTTCGGCCGGATTGTCGCGTGCGTAACCGAAGTTGAGGGCGGGCTGGAAAGCGAAGAAGTTCGGAAGGTACCCGCCCGGGCGGGTACCGGGGGAGGGGACGAAGCCGTCGGGCCGGCCTTCGGGCGCCCAGATGTACCGGTCGTCGGTCGGATCGTTCGCGGCGGTCCTGAACCATGGGTGCTCGTCGGAGGTGTGACCCGCCACGAGGTCCAGCAGGACGCGAATGCCGCGGCGGCCCGCTTCGTCCACCAGCTTGGCGAGGTCGTCGTTCGAGCCGTAGCGGGGCGCGGCGGCGAAATAGTCGCAGACGTCGTATCCGGCGTCGCGGAACGGTGAGACGAAGCAGGGGTTGAGCCACACGGTGTTGACGCCCAGCCACGCAAGGTGGTCGAGGCGCTCGGCGATTCCGTTGAAGTCGCCGATGCCGTCGCCGTTCGAGTCGGCGAACGACTGCGGGTAGATCTGGTAGAAGACGGCGTCGGCCAGCCAGGCGGGGGCGGGGCGGAACGAAGTCATGCAGGGGACCATAGATCAGCGCACACCGCGCCCGCTGCCCCTAAGCTGAAGGCGATGTTCACCCCGCAAGGTCCCACCCTCCGCGAACTGGCCGTCCAGGCCCTCTCGTCGGTCGAACGCGGCTACGACCTGCTCGCGCCGAAGTTCGACCACACGCCGTTCCGGACACCGGACTCGATCCTCGACGCGGTGGGACGGGCGCTGCGCCCCATGGGCCCGTTCGACGCGGGACTCGATCTGTGCTGTGGCACCGGGGCCGGCATGGACGTCCTGGGCACGCTGTGCCGGGAGAGCGTCACGGGCGTCGACATCAGCGCGGGAATGCTGGCGGTGGGTCGCGGGCGGCTGGGTGGCGCCGGCCCGTCGTCCACTGCGGCCCCGCCGCCCCGGCCCCGTGTCACGTGGGTACGCGGCGACGCCCGCGCCCTCCCCTTCGGCCCCGCCTTCGACCTGGTCGTGAGCTTCGGTGCCTTCGGGCACTTCCTGCCCGGCGAGCTGCCGGGCCTGTTCGCCCAGGTCCACTCCGTGCTGCGTCCTGGCGGGCGCTTCGCCTTCCCGATCACGGCCCCGCCCCGGCCGAGCTCGCCCTGGTACTGGGCCCTGCTGGGCTTCGACGCGCTGATGCGGGTGCGCAATGCCCTCTGGCGTCCGCCGTTCGTCATGTACTACCGGGCGTTCCGGCTCGGTGACGTGCGGCGGGAGCTGACGTGGGCCGGTTTCGAGGTCGATCTTCACGCGCTGCCCGAATTCGGGTATCGACGGGACGGGAGCCCACGGTGCCGGATGGTGGTGGCGAGGGTTCCCTCGGCCGGGCGGAGTCGGTGAGGGCAGCGGCAGGTGGGTGTTCGTATGGGCCGTCCCGCACGTCATGGCCGGCACGCGCAGGATCGGCATTGCCGGCACGCGCAGGATCTGCCCCCTGTCAGGTCCTTGCCGGCCGAGGGCCTCGTGGCAGCCGTACGGTGAAGCAGGCCCCGCCCTCGGGCCCGTGTCCCTGTGCCGTCACCGAACCGTCCAGCCGCTGGGTGAGACGGTGCACGATGGCCAGGCCGAGGCCGGTTCCGACCGGACGGATGCCCTGGTAGCGGGCGTGCAGCGTGCCCCGTTCGAAGGCGATCACGGCGTCCTCCGGTGTCAGGCCGGGGCCGCCGTCGCGCACCTCGAGACGTGCTCCGTCGTCGTCCGGTGCGAGGGCCAGCACCAGCGGTGCGCCCGCGGGGGTTACCCGCAGCGCGTTCTCCGCGAGGCCGTCGATCACTTGGCGGACCCGGACGCCGTCCGTGTCGACGGTCAACGGCCTGCCCGGCCGCTCTACGCGGAACCGCACGCCGTGGCGTGCGCAGCGGTCCGCCCAGACCGTGCCGGCCTTCGCCACCAGCGCGTCGAGATCGACCGGCTGTGTCTCGACACGGAAGTCGTAGGCCTCCAACTGGGCGAGATCCAGCAGATCCTGCACGAACCGTTCCAAGCGTCTGGTCTCGCTGAGCAGCGTTTCGCCGACCATGGGCAGTTCCTCGGGCCCGACCACTCCGTCAGCGAGCGCCTCCGCGTAACCGAGGGTCGCGGTGAGCGGGGTGCGCAGCTCGTGCGAGACGGAGAGCAGGAACGCGCGCTGCCTGTCCTCACTGCGCGTCAGCGCCTCGTCCAGAATGTTCAACGCCCTGGTCAGATCGGTGAGTTCGCGCGGTCCGCCGGGTGCCGCGCGCAGGCCGCGTTCGCCGTCGGCGAGCCGCCGCGCGGTGGTCGCGGCAGCGGTGACTGGGCGTGAGAGCCATCGGGCCAGCAGCAGGCCGGCCAGCCCCGCGCCCACCAGGCCCACCGCGAACGGGAGCGGCAGCGCTCTACGCATGCGGCTCACGCTGTCGCCCACGACCGTGTAGGGCTGCGTCAGGACGACGGCGCTGCCCGCGTTCGCGGGGCGGCCCTCCACCAGGACGTGCTCGCCGCCCAGATACGCGTCCGTGGAGACGGAATCGCCGTCGAGCAGGCTCGCCCGCGTTCGGGAGCCCACGGCATCGGCGGCCGGCCCGACCGCGTCGCCGTCGGGGGTGATGACGGCGATCTGTTCCCCGTTCGACCCGGCGAGCCGTTGCTCGCGGTCGAGCAGAAGCTGTGAGATGGCGGGGGTCCGGCTCAACACCTCGGCCTGGCGCCGGAGTTGGTCGCGCTGCTGCGCCTCCGCGCCGGTGCGGATCAGGTACCAGCTGGTGATGCCGGTGAGGAGTACGGCGACCAGGGCGACCGCCGTCGTCACCACAGTGATGCTGCGCGTGACGGTGCCCGGCCGACTCCACCGGCGACCGGCGCCGAACCGGCGGAGGCGATGGGCGAGGGCGCCGAGCCGTGGTGCGCCGGGCTTCACCGCGCGGCATCCGCCGCGCTGTAGCCGACACCGCGCACCGTCCGGATCGGGCTGGCGTCGCCGAGCTTGGCGCGCAGCTGCGCGACGTGCACGTCCACGGTCCGGCTTCCCCGGTAGTCGGCCTGTCCCCACACCTGGGCGAGCAATTGCTCCCGCGGGAAGACCCGGCCGGGATGGCGCAGCAGATGGGCGAGCAGATCGAACTCGGTGGCCGTCAGTTCTACGGGCTGCCCGTCCGCCTCCGCCGTACGGCGCACCGGATCCACCACGACCCTGCCCAGGCGCCGGATCGTCCCGCCGGGCGGGCCGGAAGCTCGTCGCAACACGGTCTTGACCCGGGCGACCAGTTCCCGGGGCGAGAACGGCTTCGTGATGTAGTCGTCCGCGCCGAGCTCCAGGCCGAGGATGCGATCTGCCTCGTCGTCGCGGGCCGTGACCAGCAGGACCGGCGTCCAGTCGCCGTCCTCGCGCAGCCTGCGGCACACCTCGACGCCGTCCAGACCGGGCAGTGCGATGTCCAGGACTATCGCTACGGGACGCAGCCGCCGCGCCGCCGCGAGCCCCGCCAGGCCGTCCGGTTCCACGTGCACCCCGAAGCCCTCGCGCGTCAGGTACAGCCGCTGGAGGTCGGCGATGTGCCGTTCGTCCTCGATAACCAGGACGAGGCCCTTGCTGTCCGGCATGCCGTCCCCCTCACCTCCATCGGGATTCGAATCCTTGTACCGGCGATGCGATGCTAGCCCGGCACCACGTGCCGCGGAGACCGCGACGGGACGCCCTGACATTCCTCGAACATTCCGCTGATCCGCCGCACACCTGCGGCTCACAGGATCACGCCATGACTGTTTCCGCACCGGACACCGCGTGCCCCGTTCCGTCCGCTCCGCCGCCCGGCGCCCTGCACCGTGTCGGACGGTGGTGTGCCCGCAACGCCCGGTGGGCGATCGTGACCTGGCTGCTCGTCCTCGTCACCGCCTTCGCCGCCGACAAGGTCTGGGGCGGCGTCTACGAGGACGAGTTCTCCCTGCCGGGAACCACCGCGCAACAGGGCGCCGACCTGCTGGAGGAGCACGGCTCCGACCTGAAGGGCTTCGGCGCGCAGATCGTCCTCGAGGCGGACGACGGGCTCGGCGCCCACCGGACGTCCGTCGAGGCCGCGCTGGACGAACTCGACCGCCTGCCGGACGTGTTGACTGTCGCGGACCCGTTCACCACACCCGGCGCCGTCTCCGCGGACGGCACGATCGGTTACGCCACCGTCCGCTTCGCCGAGAATCCGGCCACCTTCGACCCGTCGTACGTGGACCAGGTCGACGAGGCGGTCGCGGACCTGCGCGACGATCACGTGAGCGTGGACTACGGCGGTCCGCTCGGTCAGCTCGCCCGTCCGGAGGCCGCCCACGGCCTGTCCGAGACGATCGGCCTGGTGACCGCCGTGGTCGTGCTGCTGATCGGCTTCGGCAGCATCGCGGCCGCCGGGCTGCCGTTGGTCACGGCGGTCGTCGGACTGGCCGGAGGACTGGCCGTCCTCGGCCTGGTCGCCGCGGCCGTCACCTTCGGCGCGGCCGCACCCACGCTGGCCACCATGATGGGGCTGGGTGTCGGCCTCGACTACGCGCTCTTCCTCACCACACGGCACCGCGGGTTGCTGGCCTCCGGCGTCCCGCCCGAGGAAGCGGCCGGGCGTACGCTCGCCACCAGCGGCCGTGCGGTGCTCGTCGCCGCGGCCACGGTCGCCATGGCGCTGGCGGGCCTGTACGCCTCGGGCGTCTCGTTCATCGGCACCCTCGGCGCGGCCGCCGGGATCACGGTGCTGGTCGCCGCGCTCGCCTCGCTCACTCTGACACCGGCCCTGCTCGGACTCGTCGGGCACCGCATCGACCGCTGGAACGTACGCCCGCCGGTGGCCGAACCCGGGGGCGGCGACGACACATGGCGACGCTGGGCAGCGACCGTGGGCCGCAGGCCCTGGCTCTTCCTCGTCGCGGGCCTGCTGATCCTCGGCGTACTCAGTGTCCCGGTCGCGTCGATGCGGCTCGGCCACATCGACGCGGGCGCCAGTCCGATGGACTACACCGAGCGCAGGGCGTACGACCTGATCGCGCACGGGTTCGGCGCGGGAACCAACGGCCCGCTCACCGTGGTCGTGTCGCTGGACGCCGGCCGTGCGGACCGGGACGAGGTCGCCAACGACGTGCGCGGTGCCCTCTCCCGTACCGCCGACGTGGTCTCCGTCTCCGATCCCGCCCCCACGCGGGATGGTGACCTGCTCACCTCCACGGTCGTCCCCCGTCAGGGGCCGGAGGACGAGTCGACCACCGACCTGGTGCACCGCCTGGACGACCAGGTACTGCCCGAGGCCCTCGCCGGTACCGGCGCGGACGCCTACGTCACCGGCACCACCGCGGTCCAGACCGCCTTCCGCGATGCCATGGTGAACCGGCTCCCGTGGGTGGTCGCGGTCGTCGTCGGCGCCGCGTTCCTCCTGCTGCTCTGCGCCTTCCGCAGCCTCCTTGTCGCGGTCAAGGCGGCCCTGCTCAATCTGCTGTCGATCGGGGCGGCCTACGGTGTCGTGGTCGCCGTCTTCCAGTGGGGCTGGGGCGGTGCCCTGTTCGGCGTGACGGAGCGGGTGCCGGTCGAGTCGTACGTCCCCATGATGATGTTCGCCATCGTCTTCGGTCTCTCGATGGACTACGAGGTCTTCCTGCTCGCACGGATCCGCGAGGAGTGGCTGGAAACCCGCGACAACCACGCCGGTGTGGCGGGCGGGCTGGCGGCCACCGGACGGGTCATCAGCTGTGCGGCGATCGTCATGACCAGTGTGTTCCTCGCCTTCCTGCTCTCGACCAACGTCGTGATCAAGATGCTTGCGCTGGGTCTCGGGGTGAGCGTGGTCATCGACGCGACGGTGGTGCGCCTGCTCCTCGTCCCCGCCACCATGTACCTGTTCGGCAGGGCCAACTGGTGGCTGCCGCGCCCGCTCGACCGCGTTCTGCCGCACCTGGACCCGGAGGCGCCCCCTACAGCACTGGAGCCCGGACGGCGCCGGGAGCCGGACGCCGCCGAGGAGTCGGGGGCATCGGCATGAGGCGCCGCACCTGGATCGCTCTGGCCACGGCCGGAGTGCTCGTGGCCGTTCCCGTCGGCGCAGAGTTGCTCGCGCGCTCGGTGCTCCAGGACCGCATACGGACCGCGGCGTCGCGGGCGTTGGACGGCGACCTCGACATCGGTCTCGCGTCCCGCCCGGCACTGCTCCAACTCGCGGACAAGCGGCTGCCGTTCGTCGAGGTGGACAGCGCCCACGCGCAGTTCGGCCGGGTGCTCGACGCCCAGGTCCACGCGCAGCTCGACGACGTACGCCTCATCGGGGGCGATCCGGGACGCGCCACCGTGGCCGCGGCCCGTGTGGCGGTGCTGATCCCTCCGAGCGCCGTGGCCCGCATGATGGGGGATTTCGGCGGCATGCCGGTCACCGGAGTGCGGACCGATCCCCGCGCGGACACCTTGACGCTGGTGGTGGGGCGGGCGGGCCTCGGAACCGTGACCCTGCGGCCCGAGATCAAGGACGGGCGGGTCAGGACAACGGTCATCGCGGTGGAGATCATGGGCAGGACCGCACCGGACGCGATGACCGACCGGATGCGTGCGGCCGTCGAGGGACGGGCGAAGGAGCGGGACTACCCACTCGGACTCGAAGCCACCTCCGCACGGGTCGAGGGCGACGGCATCCATGTCCGCCTCGGGACGGACTCGCCCGCCACTCTGCCGCGGACAGGTTGAGCCGGCACGCGCTGGAGCAGAGTCCGTTTGTTTTTCAAACTCACGCGGTATAGTGGGTCTGATTTTCAAACTAACTACTCATCTCCCCCTTCGGGACCGACCGTGCGAGGAAACATGAAGGCCCCTCTGCCCGACAGCACGCATGCGACGGATGACGTCGTGGCCCGCATCGACCCCTTGTGGTCGTCAGGGGAAGGCGCACAGGGCGGGCGGGCCGCGTTCGCCGACGCCGGCGTGCTCGCAGACGATGTCATCCGCCAGGTCGAGGCCACGCTGTCCGGTGGGGTGCCCGATGGCGTCTGACCTGCGCGACACGGCGACCGAGCCGCGACTCGCCCATGGGGAGCGCCCGTTGCCGGTCCTGATCGCCGCCTGTCTGGGCCTGTTCACTGTCTTCCTGCAGACCACCCAGACGATCGGCACCCTCAGTGCCGTCCAGGACGACCTGCACATCGCCGCGGCCGACCTGGTGTGGGTGCCCAGCATGTACACGCTGGTCGTCGCCTCCTGTGTGCTGGGGGCGGGCGCGCTCGCCGACCGGTGGGGACGTCGGCGCGTCTTCCTCGCCGGGGCCGCCGCGATGGCAGCGGGCGGAGTGGTGCTGGTCTTCGCCGGGAACCTGGCCGCCGTCCTCGCCGGACAGGCGGTCGCGGGCCTCGGCGGCGCCCTCATCACGCCCAGCTCGCTCGCGCTCATCACCCACGCCGTCCCCGACCCCCGGCGCCGTGCCGGAGCGATCGCGGCCTGGGCGGCCACCTCAGGACTCGGCCTCGCGATCGGCCCCGTCACCGCGGGCCTGGCCCTGCGCTGGTGGACCTGGCACACCGCGTTCTGGCTCAACCTGGTCGTCGCTGCGCTCGGTGCGGCGGTCGCCCTGCGCCATGTGGAGGAGTCGCGCAACCCTTCCCAACGCCTCGACTGGGCAGGCCAGTCGACGGCCATCGGCGGACTCGCCCTCATGGTCTTCTGGCTGATCGACGGCGGCCATCACGGCTACGGATCCGGACGGGCCCTCGCGGCCGCCGCCACAGCGGTCGTCCTCCTTGCCGCATTCGCCGTGGTCGAACTGCGCCGTACGGCCCCCATGGTCGACCTGCGTCTGATGCGCGACCCGTCCTACGGCGCCTCGCTGCTGCTCGCCGCGGCCGTCCTGTTCGGCTTCGTCGGCCTCTCCCTCCTGGAGGTGCTCTGGCTGCAACGGGTGCGGGGGCTGACGGCCCTGGAGGTGGGCGCTCAACTCCTGGCGGAATTCGGCACGTTCATCGCCGCCTCGGTGCTCGCCGGAGTGCTCGTACGACGCCTGGGGCCGCGCACCCTGATCACCGCGGGTCTGCTGCTCGCGGCTGTCGGAGCCACGCTCTTCGCACGCGTCGACCCCGGCACCACGTTCGGCGGATACGCCGCCGCCCTCGTAGTCTTCGGTCTCGGCTGCGGTCTCGCCAACGCGCCGTCCACCGCGCTCGCCGTCAGCCATGTGCCGCGTGGCCGCGAGGGCGAGGCGGGCGGCACGGTGAACGCCGCCCGTCAGATCGGCGCCGTGCTCGGCACCAGCGTGCTCGGCACGCTGATGACCTCACGCTTCGACGATCGCGTCCGCCAAGTCCATGATCCACGGGTCGCCTTCACCGACGCGGTCGGCCGTGCGTCATGGGTCGTGGTCGCGGTACTGCTGGTCGGCGCGGGGGTCTCGCTGACTTCCTCGATGTGGTCCGGGCGCGCCTCGGCCGCCGCCTCCGGGTTGGCCGAGGAGAGCTGAGCCGGGTCTGCCCCCGCCCAGGGCGGGGGCAGATCTCTCCCGTCCGCGAACGCGGAGGCGGTGAGGGAAGGACGTGGGGGCGGTCGATACGGGCGGGGTCCTCGGCGAAGTCGGTCCGGGCGAGGATGTGCTCGCATCGTAGCCCTCACCCTCCTCATGCTCCCCGAAGAGTCCAGCGCGTCCCGCAGCGTGGAACGCGGGCAGGCGCCCAGCTTCGGGAAGGACGTCGCCGAGGAACTCGGTCCCACGGGCTCCACCGCACGTTGTACTTCCGCCGCCCGGGAGAGGTCATCCGGCCGCCGGCAGGGTGAACTCGTAGACCAGGGTGTCCTGTTGGGCGTCCACCACCAGATCGGTGATCTCCAAGGGCCGGTCGTACTGGTCGTGCACCCGCCGGGTGACCCGCACGGACTGCGGGAGCCGGGTGATCGAGTCCCGGTGGTGCAGGGTCAGCCCGGCCCTGCGCATCCAGTCGTACGCCCGGCGCAACTGCGCCTCCGCGGTGCCGTCCGCGCGGTCGCGATAGCGTGCCAGCTCCTCGACCTCGGTCACCGCGACCGTGGAGAAGGAGGTCACGGCCGTCCGCAGCCCGGTGCCGTCCGCTGCCGCCGATTCGTAGCGGTGGACCAGCGTCGGGCGTCGTGGGGCGAGTCCGAGCGCGTGTGCGTGTTCCGGTGGGGGAGCCTCCCAGTTCACCCTGGTCCGCTGGACTGCGCACGGTTCGGCGGTGTGCGCGCCGACGGGGAAGTCGAGGGACGGGACGTGCTCGGCGGTGGTGCCGGGCAGCGTGGCGTGGCTGCCGCGCCGGTCGGTGGAGACCAGACCGCTGCGTCGCAGCATCTGCAGCGCCTGTCGTACGGTTTCCCGGCTCACGCCGAAGCGGGTGGCCAACTCCCGTTCTCCCGGCAGTCGTTCACCGGGCGGAATGGAACCGTCGCGCAGTTCGCCGAGCAGTTGCGTGGCGATCCGCGAGTACAGCGGTTCGTGGTCGGATGGATGGGTGGTGCGGGCCATGTCCGCGCCTCCTGTGTGGTGACAAGACGTAGCCGTGCGGGCTCATTGCGGCACCACATCTAGCATTGGTCTAAACCACCAGGAAAGAGCGGCTGGGTAGTTCGGCCGATTTCAGCCCGCACCCTCCGTACGGTGCGGACGTGCTCAGAGCGCGCCGTACAGGGCGTCCACGAGCGCCATCTTCCTTGGGTCGTCGGCGATGTGCGGGCCCATGCGGTTCATGACGTACCCGAGGGAGACGCCCGCCTCCGGGTCGGCGAGGCCGCAGGAGCCGCCGAAGCCGTCGTGTCCGAAAGCGCGCGGGTTGGGTCCGTACGACCCGTTGGGACCGCTCAGCCACAGCCCGAGCCCGATCTCGGTCTCGTTCTCGAACCCGGCGCCCAGCACCAGATCACGGCAGCTGCCCTGCCCCTCGCGCACCCGCTCGGCGGCCTCCGGCGAGAGCACCTGCCGGGAGCCGTACGCGCCTCGCCGGGCGAAGATCGCGTACAGCGCGGCGACCGCGCGGGCCGTCCCGTGGCCGTTCGCGGCCGGGATCTCGGCCGCCCGCCACTGTGGCGTGTTCGCCTCGGTCGCACCGACGAGCGGATTGGCCAGCGCGGCCAGTGCTGCGGGCGCCAACTGGGCGAAGATCGCGGCCTGTTCACTGCTGGACGCGGCCGGCGGATGCACCAGCTCGGCCGCCCGGTCGGCCTCCTTCTCCGGCAGTCCGATGGTGAAGTCGATGCCGAGGGGCCCGGTCACCTCCCGCTCCAGGAACGCGCCCGGCAGCAGCCCCGAGACCCGCCGCACCACCTCGCCGACCAGGTGGCCGAACGTGAGCGCGTGATAGCCGGACTGCGACCCGGGCTCCCACCAGGGCTCCTGGGCCGTGAGGCGCTCGACGGTCAGCTCCCAGTCGCAGAGCTGTGCGAGCGTGTGCGGCTCACGCAGCCCGGACAGCCCCGCCCGGTGCGACAGCAGATGCCGCACGAGGACCGACTCCTTGCCCGCCGCCGCGAACTCCGGCCAGTACGTGGCCACCGGGGCGTCGAAGTCGAGCAGCCCCCGATCGGCCAGGATGTGGGCACACAGTGAGGTCGGCCCCTTCGACGTCGACCACACGTTGACCAGCGTCTCGCGCTCCCAGCGGCGGCTGCGCGCCGCGTCGGCCCAGCCGCCCCACAGGTCCACCACGGTCTCCCCGTCCAACGTGACGGTCACGGCCGCTCCCAGTTCGTCGCGCTCGCGGAAGTTCTCCTCGAACGCGGCGCGCACCGCCGAGAAGCGCGCATCGCAGTGGCCTTGCACATCAGGCGCGTGCTGGGACATGGGACCTCCGTCATGCGTCCGCGAATGAACCCGGAAGGAGCCGGGCCAGTTGAACGTACCGACTGGTCGGACTGGAGGGAAGGCGCTGGACCGCATCTGTCGTTCGGCCGCGGAGCCGTACCCACCGCCCGCCGCCACGTCCCCGGGCGCCGCAGGGAGGACGGCGGGCCGATGGGCCTGCCTCTGGGTGAGGCAGCGAACCGGAGGGCTCCTGATGGTTCCAACGGGAACCGCCTGGCGGTGTCGCCTGCGAGCCGGACGACCACGGGCCAGGACGCTCCCGCGGCGGTCTTACCACCAAGCTGCACCTGGCCGTTGAACAGAGGCAGAAGCCCATGTCCATCGTGATCATGGCTGGGCAGCGCGGGGATTCTCCGCAGTTCGAGGTCGTGCTGGGCCGCATCCGGGTGCCCCGACTGGGGTGCGGCAGGCCCCGCGTGCGCCTACGACGGGTGCGGGCGGACAAGGCGTACGCGTCCCGCAAGAAGCGCGCCTACCCGCAGCGTCGCGGTAACCGCTGCACCATTCCGGACAGGGCCGACCAGGTCCGCAACCGCAAGAAGCGCGGGTCCAGCGGTGGCCGGCCACCGAAGTTCGAACCAGAGGACTACAAGGCCCGGCACGCGGTCGAGTGCGGCATCAATCGCCTCAAGAGACATCGAGCCGTGGCCACCAGGTACGACTCGCGGTCCGCTACGAGGCTACCGTCCTGGTTGCCGCCATCAACGAGTGGTGGTGACGTACCGGTCCGACGACAACTCGAACACCCGTACTCGCCGACCGCAGGTGGGATTGACGGTCTCACGGACCAGATGCATCCCCAGTTTGGTCATGATCCGTTCGGAGGCCTCGTTGCCCACTTGAGTGATGCTGACGATCCGCTCCAGCCCCCGCTCTTCGAACCCGAACCGTACAGCGGCCTCAGCGGCCTCGGTGGCCAAGCCCTGCCCCCAGTGGGAACGTCCCAGCCGCCAGCCGACCTCAACCGCCGGCAGTACCTCCGGCAAGAAGTCGGGCACCGAAAGGCCGGTGAACCCGGCCAGCTCGCCAGTGGACCGGATCTCCACGGCGAACAGGCCGAAGCCCTGTGACTCCCACTCGCTCTCCCATGCCTGGACCCCGCCGCGAGTCTGCTGTTCGTCACGGACGCTGCCGTCACGGATCCACCGCATGACCTCGGGGTCGGCATGGACGGCAGCCATGGGCGCAACGTCTTCCTCGCGCCAGCGACGCAGGATCAAACGGGGAGTCTCAAGCGTGACCATCCAATCATTCTGGATCACAAATGGGCTCTCTGCCATCCTCACCAGGCACTTTCGATACACACCCCAGGGCCGGGCCAGGTTGTGCGCCATGGCGCTCAACTCAGCCTTGGAGGCTCGCGCTTCGTCCAACGCGGGCGATCCGATCGGCGCGGGCCGTGCGATGAACGAAGCGGAACGCCACTTCGAGCAGGCCGACTCAACCGAAGATCCCGCGTGGCTCAGCTACTTCGACTCCGCGGAACTCATGGGCGAACCTGTGCCACTGCTTCCGTGACCTCATGATGCGCCGCGAAGCCGTCGATCACGCACCGCGCGCAGTGAACGACACCGATCCGAAGTACGCGCCGCACTCCGGGGATCTGCCGCATGGCGCTCGCCCAAAGCCTGCTACTGAACGGCGAGTTGGAAGCCGCCGTCAGCACCGCGAGTCTTGCGGTCGAAGGCGGCGGCTCCCTCCGGTCCGCCCGCTTCCAGCGCTACGTCACCGTCTTCCGGACCGAGGTCAGCGCACACGCAATGACCCCGACCGTGGTCGCCTTCAACGACCAGGTAAAGACGCTCTCGCCCGCCTGGAGGACGACGAGTAGCGGCTACCAGGGCCGCCAGTCCCGAGGCCCGTCATCGTTCCGCAGCCCAGCGATGCGCCGACGGTACGCGGCCGCCGTCCGCTCATCTCTGTTCATCCTGAAGTCGCAGGCCAAGTAGCTGGGTTGATCGGTTTCCGGGATGCTCATGCCGGTCGTGGGCGGCTGTCTGCGGCGAAGGTCGTCGGGCAGCGTGCGAATCTCGATGTTGGTCAACCCGCCGGGCACGCAGGAGCGCGGCTGCGTGACGTACGTGCAGGCGCGGCTTGGTGAGGATGCGCCAGACACCTCACTTTGTCAACACGCAGGTTTTGGTGGCCAGTTCGGTGGGGAAGGCGGTTCGTTTGTCCAACAGCTCGCGCCCCTGAAGGCAGTGACAGAGCTGCCCGAGTATGCGATTGAACAGGTACCGAAGGGCGGACGCATGCCAGTCACCGTGCTCGTCGCGACGTCGGCGACAGTGGGCTTCGGCTCCGGTTGATCCGTCAGAGCCCTCCGGGCAGCTGGAGTGAAGCACATCGCGGCCGGCACCAGCCGCGACTACCACCGGCCCCTACGAGCCCTCGGTCACACGTGACGAACCCAGGCAGGTCTCGATCATGCAACGGCCATGGTCATGACACCCACCGTGATGTGAAGATCCTTCTCGCATAAATGATCTATCGATGGAGATGTGATGAGGGGTATCCGCTTCAAGAAGAAGACAGCCGCCTTCGCTACGTCCTTCGCGGCCGTAGCGGCTGTGATGGCGACCGCCGGTCCGGCGCATGCGGCGGAGTACAACGTCAGCGACAACTGTGATGTTCCATGGATCTCCTGCTCGTACGGTGATCTGTGGCTGTTCTACAACTCGAAGGACATTGCCATCCAGGATGGCTACTACAAGTCGGCGTTCACGACGTTCTACGGCAACGTGTCCGACCACTGGGGTACGAGCCAATACCAGGGATCCTCACTGACGACCTACCGGTACGTCTTCGGCAACGGCGGCAATGGCAACGGCCAGTACATGAAGAACAATGCGGCATCCGTGCAGAACTGCGCCGAAGGCGACAACTACCGCGTGTACTTCAACTCCGGCTACGGCGGCACATCTCAGTACTTCGCGAAGAACGAACCCTACGGAGACTGCAACATCACCAACCTGATCTCCGCCCTTAAGAACAACAACGCGTCCTCCCACTTCGCATAAGAAGGAAACCCCGTGAAGCACATCAAGCGGACAGCCACCGCAGTCGCCCTGACCGCTTCAGCTCTCCTGGTCAGTGCCTGCTCCTCCGGCACGACTCCGGACACCACGAAGAACGCGGCCGACGGCAAACCGATCGTGAACAAGGAAAACTGGCCCAAGAAGATTCCCACCAGTGGCCTGACCAAGGATCTGACCCTTCCGCTGGAGGCGTACATGGCCTCTTACGAGGACCAGGTCACCGTCGAGCAGGCGGCCAACGATCTTCAGCAGTCCTGTATGAAGGACTATGGCATCGACCTGACGCTGCCGCGAGCCGGCGCCAACCCGCCTCCCAGTGACAACGACGCCAACATCGAACGCCGTTATGGCATCACCGACCGGGCTGAGGCCGAGAAGTATGGCTACGAGCTCCCCCCTGCGCTGCAGGAGCACACCGAGCAGACCATGCGTGATCTGTCCGGTGTCGAGGTCGAGGTCCTGACCGGCCACACCAAGCCCGAACTGCCCAAGGCCCCCAAGGAAGTCAAGGCGGGAGAGCCGGTCGCCAGACCCGGCCAGGGCACGAAGCCCGCTCGGGCGGAATACAACGGAAAGAAGTTGAAGACGGGCGGCTGCATCGGCTGGTCCAAGGATCAACTCGACGTGAAGGAAGCCGACTCGACCTTCGTGGCGCAGCTCGCCGGGGACAGCCTGGTGCAGTCGATGAAGGACGACAAGGTCATCAAGGCCATCGCCGCGTGGTCTTCATGCATGGACGGCAAGGGACACAAGGGACTTGCCGATCCGTACAAGGCGATGGACCAGGGCGTCACCAACGATGGGGAGCCGTCGCAGGAGTCCATCGCTCTGGCGGTCGACGACATCGACTGCAAGAAGCAGACGGACCTGGTGAAGACTTGGTTCGGTGTGGAGTCTGCGATCCAGGACAAGCAGATCGCCGACAACAAGAGCCAGCTGACCGGCATTGAGGAGCAGCACGGCAAGGAAATCGCCGCCGCGCGCAAGCAGATGGCGGCTTCCGCCCGGTGAAGGCTGGTGCAGTAGTGCCTGGACCGTGCATGGTCCGGGCACTGTGCCTGATGGCGGCGTGCGTGCTGGCCGCCGGGTGTACGGACGGCGCCGCTGACAGGGCCCCCGCGTCGCAGCGGCCGGCGACTCCGACCACGGAGCAGAGCAGTCCGCAAGTGCGTCCATCGCCTGTGGCTTCGGTGCACTCCGAAGGCCGTACGCGTGTCTTGGAGTACGGAGACCTGATCGTTCGTGCCACGCCGGAAAGCAGCGGTGTGCGTACCGAGATCGAGGTGGCCAATACCTACCAGCGGGATGCGACGTACTCGATCCAGATCAGCATCGCTGACGGTAAGGGCTGGACCGCGCACAACCGGTTCTGGCTTCAGGATGTCCCTCCGGGCAAAACCGGACGGGATGACGCCGTAATCGGCTCGGAAGGCATGGGTCCGGTTCCGCAGATTCCGAAGATTTACGTCGATGAATTCACTCCCATCGTCGACCGAAAATAGAAAAGGGAACACCTTTACTGTGCGTATAAGACAGTGGAAACGCGCGGTGGAGATAGCGGCAGCGACAGCGATTATCGCCTCGTCCCTGTCCACCTCCGCGCAGGCTCAGGGACCGAAGGTCCCCGACAACGCCGTTCAAGGCGGCAAAAGCCTGCCGAAAACAACGAGCAAGCCCCACGAGGTCAGCAAGAAGGACCGCACTTCCGTCCTGGGAAAGAACTACTCTTCTTCCAAGGATGTGGCCCTGTCCACCTCCGGCGACGGCACCGGCTTCCATGTCCTGACAGGCAAGGAAACAGACGGCTACAAGTTCACCACCGTAGCCACCCTGCGCGAAGACGGATTCGATGCGGACAGCTGGATCGGTAACGCGTGCGTGACCGGTTCCGGGAAGTACGCGGCTATCGCCTATGCGCCCAGGACATTCACCAACAACCCCGAGCTCATGGTGCGCGGCGCGTTCACCGCCGTTGTCGACCTGGGCAGCGGCAAGGTCACCAAGCTGCCGTTCACCGCGTCGCTGGCCTACTTCTCTCCGGGCTGCGGCACCGGGGACGATGTGGTGTTCACCCAGCTGACCTACGACGGGGACAAGGAGCAGAAGACCCGTCTGATCACCGTGGACGCAGCCACAGGCAAACAATCCCAGCCGGTCGCCTTCCCTGGTCAGGTCACCTCAGCTGTCCCGACCCGGCACGGCATCGTGGCCGGCCACGGCAACAAGCTCGTCCGCATCAACGGGCGAAAGGAAACCGTCCTCGCCGTAACGAAGCATGTGCCGTTCCAGATAGCGGCTGACAGCGGCGACGGCGTGACGTTCATCGACCGGGAAGCCGACACTAAGAAGACCAAGGCGAAGTCCTGGGCCAAGCACCTGGACGTTGCGCAGGTCATGGGGAAGAAGACCACCCCGAAGACGGTGGCTGAAGGAAAACTCACCGACTGGGACCTGTCCGCCACCCCTGGCGGCACGGTGTTCCTCACGGGTGAGGCCAAGAGCAAGGGGACTCTGCCGGGTGCGGTGAAGAACCCGGGGCATCTTGCCAAGGGTGCCCGCATGTCGAGTCTGGGCCACGCGGGCGCGTCCACGTCTTGGGCGGACGGCAAGACCAGTCTGATCACGCCCGAGGAGGCCAAGCAGGTCCGGGATGCACGGATCACTCTGGACGTGGTCGCCACCGGCAAGCACACCGAGCTGGACGCCACACCTCAGCTGTCCGCCAAGCGGGCCGAGGCCGGAAGCCGCCCCTCCCCGGCGCTGGGCATCCCGACGGGGAAAGAATCGTCCGCGAAGCCGTCGGTCAGCGGTGACAGCGCGGGTATGTCCACGCAGATGGCGCGCACCCAGGTGCTGACGGCGTCGCCGATCGGTCCGAGCGAGGGCGCTGATGAGCGCTACTGTGCGGTGGCCCGCAACGATGCCAAGAAGCAGGCATTCCAGCCGACTCCCCGACAGGTGGAGTGGGCAGTGGACCAGGCCGTCGTCGGCTCGCTGCACATCAACCGGCCGGCAAACTGGAAGAACACCGGCATGGACTCCTACAGCCCGCAGGGGCTGTTCCCGCCGGTCGTCCTCGCCGGCGACCCCAACGGCACCCTCGACAACGAGGACCCGGCCGTCACCGACCGCTGGCACATTCCCTCACAGGTGATGCTCGGCGTCACCGCGCAGGAATCCAACATGTGGCAGGCCACCCGCTTCGCTGTGCCCGGTGTGACTGCCAATAGCCTCATAGGCAACTACTACGGCACCCAGTACACCTCCGACGGCACGCAGGCCGACCCCTGGCGGATCAACTTCTCCAAGGCCGACTGCGGCTACGGCATTACGCAGGCCACCGACGGCATGCGCCTCGCGGGCAAGACGAAGGACGGCGAAACCGCCCTTCCGCCCAACACGCAGGACGCCGTCGCCCTGGACTACGCCACCAACATCGCCTACGGCGTGCAGATTCTCTCCCACAAGTGGAACGACACCTACTACGCCGGGATGAAGATCAACGGCGGCAACCCTCAGTGGATCGAGAACTGGTTCTTCGCTCTGTGGGCCTACAACTCCGGCTTCTACAACACCCCGGACTCCGAAGGACACATGGGCCTCGGTTGGACCAACAACCCGGCCAACGCCCTGTGGAAGGCCAACCGGGTTCCGTTCCTGCAAAACGCCACCGACCCGTCCAAGGACGACTACTCCCACGCCGCGCACCCGCAGGACTGGCCGTATGAGGAGAAGGTCCTCGGATGGGCAGCGCGCCCCATCTCCGCCATGTTCGGCGTCAACGACTTCCGCCCCGGCTACCTGGCCGCCTGGTGGAACACCGTGGCCGAGCGCACTGCGGTCAAGCCGCCGATCGACCTGTTCTGCGACGCATCCAACAACTGTGACCCGTCCAAGATCAGCGACACCGATTCCAACGACCCCGGTCAAGGCGCCTGCACCCTCGACTCCGGTGACAGCGACACCAACCCGCACTGGCTGCACTGCTGGTGGGACAAACCGGCCCAGTGGAAGGACTGTGACAAGCAGGCCGAGTGCGGCCACCAGGTCCACCGCTTCAACACCAGCTACCCCGAGCAGGCCGACGCCAACTCCTACCCGCCGAAATGCACCAGCGGCCTGGACTCCGGCGCGCTGATCGTGGACGACATCCCCGACGGCACCACTCCGGCCGGCTCCGACTCACGCGGCTGCGGCGCGGCCAAGTCCGACGGAACGTTCACCCTCAACTACCAGCCCTCCGACATCATCGACGCCGACACCGGGCAGACCATCACCACCTATCCCGGCAAGATCGACACCCATCAGATCGGCGCCGGATACGGCAACCACTTCTGGTTCACCCACACCCGCAGCCCCGAGTCGTACCCAGCGCCCGGCGACCGTATGAAGGTCACCGGCACCTGGACCCTGGGCCGGAAGATCACCGAGTATGGCGGCCAGGCCAAGGTGTTCGCGTTCGTCCCCGATCACGGAGCGCAGACGGGCGCTGCCAACTACAAGATCACCACCCAGTGGGGCACCGAGACCAAGACGATCTCCCAGAAGGACAACCAGTCCAACAAGTGGGTCGACCTCGGCAGCTACCGCTTCGGCGACGTCGTCCCCAAGGTGACCCTGGACAACTTCAATGGCGGCGACGGATCCGCTGACATCGCCTACGACGCCGTCGCGTTCGTCCCCGGCGACTACTCCGGCATCCCCGACAACGGCACTTTCCCGGCCCCGGACGACTCCGCTCCGGACCCGGCGGACTACACCACGCCGCAGAGTATCGACGAGCCCTTCTTCACCCCTGGGGGCGGAGCCGCACTGTCCGCGATGTCGGCGTCGAACGTTAACGCCACCGCCGCGGTGAGCGGCAACGACACGGATACGTGCTCGGTGACGGAGAAGTCCATCACCTACAACCGCACCTCCGCATGCGCGTACGACGACATCAAAATCTCCGCGTACGACTCCAGCACCGGCGCGTATATCGGAAGCGCGACGTTCAACGTACGCCTGAGTGTCCACCCGGATCCGAATTCCGCCACCATCAAGGAAGAAGCGAACGTCAGTCTTCTCTCCATGACGGACGGAATCTACACGGCGCGGTTCATCTTCGACGCGAAATGCCGCGGGTACTGCTCAGTCAGCACACCTCAGTGGGCAGGATCCGACACCTGGACCAAGGGCGACCCGCACACTGCCACCTACACCAGGAACCTCACCTGGGATCAGAGCGGAACAACGGGCATCAAGGGGGACATCACCCCCTATTGGGAGGCCAACGCCTCCCTCAACGGGTCTGCCACGAAGGACAACGCCGTCGTGGAAAAGGACGCCCTCGTCGTTCGCTGCGACACCAAGGCCAAGACCACGCCGGGCTGCGTCTTCGGCTGGTACAAGCCGACGTACGTCATGAACACCAAGAAGTGGTCGGCGGCGGCTGCGCATGCCTGGCTGATGCAGAACAAGCTTCCCAGCCACTTTGGACTCAAGGGGCAGGGAGAGCCGCTGAAGTACCTCGGGGAGGAGGTGATGGCGCCTTCCGACCCCACCAAGACACAGCGGGACGTCAACCGCTCCACCATCTGTGGAAGAACCGTGGACAACTTCACCCCCTACCTTCCGCAGAACGGCCCGGGTACGGCCCTGCAATCCGCATCTGACACCGTCAGTTGTGACGAGATTGCCTTCGCCGCCTCCTACCAGAGCGGCGGAACGCCGGCGAGCATCGGCGGCACAAACCCGGTGAAGACCAACGGCAACGAGTGCGTACAGACCTTCGTCGGCAAGAGGGCCGACGGCTCGTGGTACATCGACCTGCGTGCCGACTTCCCGAATCCGACCTGGCGCGAGGGGTGTGGACGCTCCAGCATGTCGGGGCGGCAGAACTCCGGCTCCATGTCCGCGTTCGGCGGAGCATACGGGTTCAGTAACAAGAACCGTCTGCTGGACGGCGACGAATACTGGCTGGACCTGAACGGGTTCACCCTGTAGAACGAAAATGCGCGGCCCTGCGATGATTCGCAGGGCCGCACATTCGTGTTCAGGGTCAGTATTTGTTCCACATGAGGAACCCGTTGTCGACCCTCGGGAATCCTTCATCATTCAGGTGGGCGTGACGAAGCCGCTCGAACGCATCCGTGAGGAGGTCTGCCAGGGAGGTGCCTTGGTGACGCTTCGTCGTCTCCCCTTCGGCCCAACGTCCGACCTCGCCGGTCCCCGAGTCGACGAAGGTGCCGTAAAAGCCGTCCCATTCAGACGTGACGGGAATATATGAGGGTTTCCACAGGGGGTCATCTTCGTCAGCGGCACCCTCCTCGACCGCGTTGCGGTGAATCCACATCATGTGCTCATGGACCGCCTCGATGTGCGTCAGACCAAGAATGCCGAGACCATTATTCGTCACGTCGCAGTAGTTCGGGCTTATCAGAGTCGTGCGGTCCATGCCCGGCTTGTCGCATCCGTTGTTGACCAGGAGAATGCTCCTCAGGTCAGGGTGGATCACCGAACCGATCCTCTGCTCGGTCCCATGGATCATCTCCGGCGTGGCCGGCGACGAAAGCTGCGCGTAGGTACCGGGCGCGCATTCCCTCAGCCAGTCGGTGATCTTCACCCAGCATTCGACAGCACTGTCCATCGGAACCTCACCTTCACCCCCAAGGTCACAACCTCGACTCCGCATTTTAGCCTCAAAATTTCGTGACGGTTCGTCGGTTATATGCGGGCCAGGCTGAAGCGACTGACGGACCGGGGGCTGGCTGCACCGACTCACTCGGGCCGCTACGGCCGCACTGATCCGCGGCCGGAGGCCGGATGCGGGGAGCCGATTCTGGCCGTAACGCCACCCCCGGCGGGAGTTGGCATGTTTTGTGAGGAACAACCCGCCCGCCTTGGGCACTCAGGAGGATGGGCGTCACTGAGCAGAGCTACGCACCCTTGTCCTTGTCGCTAATCGGCTGCGAGATCAGCCGTTTGACCCACCGTTCGTTGAATCCCGCCAGAATCCCGATCCCAACCCAGAAGAAGAACGACTGCGCGACAGCAGCATTATTGAACGGATCATCGCTCTTCAGTAGAGTCTCTGTCGGATCTGGGAAGACCGCCACGATATGACCTTTGACCATACATAAGATCCCGGCTGCGAACAGCCAGCCCAAGGTGATGCGGTAGAGGGCCGTCCTCTTCGATGTTGTGCGGTGCGGAACCCGATGTTCGGCTCCGAGACGTAGCAGCACGCTGATTGAGGCACCCAACGAACCGCCCCCAAGGCACGCCAGCGAATCCCTATAGGCGAAGAATTCCTTTGGGTTGAGCTGCTTTCCCCCGTTCAGTGGACTGCGAAGCGTGATTACGAGGTCTTTCATGACCAGCCCAACCAGTACCAACACCAGGATACTGGCCCCCACCCCCAAGTAAAATCCTCGCGCGTAGCGCCTCCGCGCCCGTACCCCGGATAGCTCATCGATGAAGGCGGCAATCTTCTCCCTCCGAGCCTCCAGGATCTTGGCAACCTCCTCTGAATTGATCCTTTTTCGCTGCTCGTCGTTATCAACGAACTCAGATGCCACGTCACCGCGAGCTTTTGCTGCGCTGAAAGCGCCGATCGTCATGCGACGCACTGTCAGCCAATCTCGCTCTTCTAAGGAATCCTCCGCCTCCGAATCCATGAACTCGAAATCACATACCAGCAGCGGCACGATCCCTCGAAATTCCGGAAGCCCTTCCACGAGCTCTTCGAGCGGCTTTCGCAGCAGCCGCGTACGCTCCGCCTGCCGCTCTTCCTCTTGTTGCTCCCGCCTCGACTGCACTCCCAGGCGCCACAGCACTACCATCCCCGTCCCCCCGATTCCCCAGCGCGCGTGCCCCGTATGTACCGCCGTACGACTCTCCAGGCAAGTCACCGGCCTCCTTATACCTCCCTATAACACGACCGCCCAAGTGTCGTCAGGCAGGATGATCTGGCAGTGACCGATGTGATGACGGCGTTGGAGCCGTTCCGGTGGCCCCGTTGACGAGGGGGAGTCACTCCGGTGGGGAGCCTGTGGTCAAGGTGGGCGGAAGGTTGCCTTCGCCAAGGTGCAGCACCCTAGTCGCGCGCCGCCACGGCCGGCCCCGCCGCGTCGAAGCGCACGAAGACGCAGCCCGCCGGCGACGACGGCTGACCGTCCTCCTCCGCCAGGACGCGGAATTCGGCGACGGCCAGACCGTCGTGCCCGACGATCGGTTCGGAGATTCGAACGCCGATCGTCTGCTCGGCCGTGAAGGACCACCGTGCATACGCGGCGAGTTCGTCCCGGCCCCGGTGGGGCTCACGGAACGGCATGGACCGGTGGACGCAGCCGATGGCTTACAACTCCGGGATTGCCTCGACGTCGTGCGCCGCCCAGGCCTGTTCCTACACCCTGACGAAGTGCCGCGCCGCCCGAGCCGTGTCCATTGCGGGCCTCAGAGGTGGTCGGGCAGCCAGCGCAGCTGGGCCGCCTCCTGGTAGGGGCCGCCGCCCTCGTGGTCGTTGAAGTCGTACACCTCGATCTTCTTGTCGTGGTGCGCCCACGCGTTGAACGCCGCGAAGACCGTCGACGGTGGGCAGGTCTGGTCCTCCAGGGCGACCGAGAACAGGGCGGGCGCCCGGCCGCGCGCGGCGAAGTGCACTCCGTCGAAGTAGGAGAGCGTGCGCAGCGCCTGATCGGTGCGGCCGCGGTGGGTCTTGAGGTAGTTGCCGATCTCGCGGTAGGGGTTGCGGTCCGTGATCACCGTGGCGCGCGGGAAGTCGCACAGGAACGGCACATCGGGCACGATCGCGGCCAGGTCCGGCACCAGACCGCCCACCGCGAGGGTGATGCCGCCGCCCTGGCTGCCGCCGAGGGCCGCCATGCGCTCCGCGTCGACCAGCGGATGCGAGCGGGCGGCCTCTACTGCGCGTACCGCGTCCGTGAACAGCCGCCGGTAGTAGTAGCCCTCGGGGTCCTCGATTCCGCGCGTCATGAAACCGGGGTACGCGGGCGCGCTTCCCACCGGGTCCGGGGTCTCGCCGCCGCCCCAGGCGCTGCCCTGACCGCGCGTGTCCATCACGAAGTGCGCGAAGCCCGCCGAGGCCCACAGCAGATGCGTGTGCGCAAGGCCGCGTCCGCCGCCGTACCCGACGAACTCGATGACGGTGGCCAGGGGCCCATTCGCCCAGGCCGGGACGGTCAGCCAGCCCTTGACCGGGTGCCCCCCGAAACCGGCGAAGGTGACGTCGTACACCTTGACGGTCTTCAGGGAGGTCTCGAACGCCTCGAAGCGCGCGGCGAGGTCGTGCTCACGGGCCTCCTGGAGCGTCTTGGCCCAGAAGGCGTCGAAGTCCTCTGGCTCGGCGGACGCGCTGCGGTAGTCGCGGAGCTCGTCGAGGGGGAGGTCGAACAAGGCCATGAAGGACCACCTTTGACATCAGAGGTGCGGATGATCACACCGTACGTGTGCCGCCGGAGGTCGCCAAGCCTTGCCTCCCACCGGTGTCCGAGTGGCCTCCGCGGTGCGGGCGTCGTGCATCCCCGTCCCCCGTGGGTGAGTCAGGTCGTGAAGTCGTGCGCAGGCAGCATCGCAGTGTCACGGCCACATTGAACTCCTCGCTGCCACAGCCCCGTTCAGCGGCTACCGTGAGGGACCGAGCGGTGACGTCTCGTCGGCTCTGACCGGGGAGGGGCGCATGGGCGGGGACGGGGCCGGGGTGCCGAAGCTGCGCCTGGACGAGTTGCTGGAGGAGTTGCAGGGGCGGATCGAAGCCGTCCGCGGCACCCGCGACCGGCTGCAGAGCCTGCTGGAGGCGGTGCTGTCGGTGGGGCGCGGGCTCGACCTGGCGCAGGTGCTGCGCCGTATCGTCGAGGCCGCCGTCGTCCTGGTGAACGCCGAGTACGGAGCGCTGGGTGTGATCGGACAGCGACAGCAACTCGCGCAGTTCATCCCCGTGGGCGTGAGCGACGAGGTGTGGGCGGCCATCGGCGACCTGCCCTCCGGGCACGGTCTGCTCGGTGAACTCATCAGGAACCCGGAACAGTTGAGGCTCGCGGAGCTGTCCGAGCATCCCGCGTCGCCCGGATTCCCGCCGCACCATCCGCCGATGCGCAGCTTTCCCGGGGCTCCGATCCGGGTGCGCGACACGGTCTTCGGCAACCTCTATCTGACCGAGAAGAGCGGTGGGGGAGAGTTCGACCCCGAGGACGAGGCCGTCCTCGCCACGCTCGCCGTGGCCGCCGGTGTGGCCATCGAGAACGCCCGCCTGTATGCCGAGGTCAGGCTCAGGGAACGCTGGCTGGAGGCGGGCGCGGAGATCACCAGCGGGCTGCTGTCGGGAGTGCCCGAGCCGCAGGTCAGGGAAGTCATGCTGGAGCGGGCCCGGGAGATCACAGGGGCCGACCTGGGCGGTCGACCTGGTGGTCGAGGGCACCGCGGACCTGCGCGGGGCGCTCGCGCTGGGGCACCAGGCCGAGAACCACCTGGGACTCGTGCTGCCCCGGGAGGGCACATTCGCCGGCGCCGCACTGACCGCGGGCACGCTCGTAGCCACCGTCGACGTACGCAAGGACACCCGGATCACGTACGGCCCCGACCGCTGGGAGGGCCCCGGGCCCGCCGTCGCCGTGCCCATGGGCACCCGTGAGGGGCTGCGCGGTGTCCTGATGCTGGCCCGGGGCGCCGGGCGGCCGCCCTTCACGGAGGTCGAGACCGCGCCGCTGCTCGGGTTCGCCGGGCAGGCCGCCCTCGCGATGGATCTGGCGGAACGCCGGCGCGACGCCGAGCAGATGAGCTTGCTGGAAGACCGCGACCGGATCGCGCGCGACCTGCACGACCTGGCGATCCAGCGGTTGTTCGCGACGGGATGACCCTGCAGAGCGCCCAGCGTTTCGTGCAGCATCCGCAGGCCGCCGAACGGCTCGGCCGGGCCGTCGACGACCTGGACACCACCATCAAGATCATCCGGTCGACCATCTTCGGCCTGCGCGCCCATGAGACCCCCGACGCCGGACTGCGCATCCGCGTCGTGCGCGCCCTGGAGGAGGCGGCCGGCGTGCTCGGTTTCACACCCGCCCTGCGTATGGAGGGGCTGATCGACGTGGACGTCCCGGGCGCCATCGCCGAGAACGCCGTCGCGGTCGTCGGCGAGGCCCTCACCAATGTGGCCCGGCACGCGGCGGCCACCGCGGCGAAGGTGGCCCTCGTCGTGCGTGAGGGGCACCTCACGCTCCGCGTCGACGACAACGGCGTCGGCATGGAGACGGACGGCGGTCGCCGCAGTGGACTGCGCAACCTCGCGGAACGGGCCGAAGGGCTGGGCGGGCACCTGACCGTGACGGCACGTCAGGAAGGTGGCACACGCCTGGAGTGGCGGGTAGCGCTCCGGTCACGCTGAGTCCGTCCCGCCCACGTCAGCCGTCCGGCCCCGGCCGCGGCGGGAACTGTGCCGCGATCACCGCGGCCTGGATGCGCCGCTCCACCCCCAACTTGGCGAGCAGCCGCGAAATGCCGTTCTTCACCGTCTTCTCGGAGAGGTACAGCCGCTCGCCGATCTGCCGGTTGGTGAGCCCCTCGCCGATGAGGGCGAGGATCTCCTGCTCCCGCTCGGAGAGCCCGGCCAGCCGGGCGTCCTCCTCCTGCTGTGCGGCGCCCTCGCCCTGAGGATCCCGGAGGGCGCTCATCAGCCGCGCGGTCGTCGCCGGATCGAGCATCGACTGCCCGGAGGCGACCGTGCGGACCGCCGAGACCAGGTCCGAGCCCCTGATCTGCTTGAGCACATAGCCGGACGCACCCGCCATGATCGCGTCCAGCAGCGCATCGTCGTCGTCGAACGACGTCAGCATCAGACACGCCAACCCCGGCATCCTCGACCGCAGTTCACGGCAGACGGTGATCCCGTCGCTGTCCGGGAGCCGGACGTCGAGGATCGCCACGTCCGGCCGCAGCGCCGGTCCACGGACCAGCGCCTGCGCGCTCGTTCCGGCCTCCCCGACAACCTTCATGTCCGGCTCGGCGTCGATGAGGTCGTGCAGTCCCCGGCGGACCACCTCGTGGTCGTCGAGCAGAAACACACGCACGGGTGGCAAAGGCGGCGCGTGCTGTGGTTCGTCCATGTCCACTGCTCCCCGGACGCTGCGGCCCCGGAGGCTGGGGCCCACGATCGATCGTCGCGCACTACGGCATACGTCGACAGGGCCGAACGGTCCCTTCACAGGGGGCGCGTGGCTGCCCTGGGGGAGTGCGCCGCACGCGTCACGCCGTTCGCCGCGTCCACTGCGGTTCGGCTCGCGCGCCGACGACGTCGGAGCGGCACCTCCTCGCGGGCTTGGGCCGAGCGGCCCGTCCGCCCCTGCCCCGCGGGCCGAACGGCCCCCCGGGGGGAGGCCGGTTCGCCTCTCCCGACGGACCGCGCACGGCTGCCAGCGTTCACAGCGGACCCCGCGCCGATTCCAGCCCCGTGCGACTGAATCGCGCCCGCTGTGGAACTCGCCCTCCACTCCGCGCGACGAACGGCAACCCTGGACCGGCCGACCGCCGAACTCCCGGAAGGCAGGAGCCATGGCCATCGGCACCCGCACCATCACCGTAGGCATCGACGGCTCGCGCGCCAGTCTGGACGCCGCCGACTGGGCCGCCCGCGAGGCCGGGCGCCGTCGTCTCCCTCTGCGTCTGCTGCACGCGGGTCCGGAACCCGTCGTGCCCGCGCGGATCCCGGACGTCGACGTCCCGGCCGGGCGTACCCGCTCTGCACTCGACCGCGCGGCGATCCAACTGTCGTACGCCCACCCGGCGCTGGACATCATCGCCCGTACCACCGACACCCCCGCCGTCCCCGCGCTGCTCGCGGAGGCAGCGGACGCCGAGACCCTGGTCCTCGGCTCACACGGCTTCACCGGATTCGCCGGATTCCTGATCGGCTCGGTGGCCCTGGGCGTCGCGGCCCGCGCCGAACGCCCGGTCGTCGTGGTGCGCGCGGGCGAACTCCCCGAGGACGAACGGATGCCCGCCGTCGACGGCACATCACCGAGCGCCGCCCCGTACCTTCCGGTGGTCCTCGGCCTCGACCTGGACCATCCGGCGGACGACCTCATCCGCTACGCCTTCGACACGGCCGCGTTCCGCTCGGCGCCGCTGCATGTGGTGCACACCTGGACCCTGCCACCGCTGCGCGGCTACGCGCCCGTGGTGCCCCTGCCCGGCGACACGGTCGAGCGGGAGGACGGCAAGTGGCACGTGCTGACCAGCACGTTGCAGCCGTGGCGCCACAAGTTCCCCGAGACACCCGTCTGCGAGCAGGTCGTCTACGGCCACCCCGGGCACCATCTGCTGAAAGCGTCCACCCGGGCCGGCCTGCTCGTCATCGGGCGCCGTTCGGGCGAGGGCCTGGGCCGTGCCGCGCACTCACTCATCCGCCACGCCATGTGTCCCGTGGTGGTCGTGCCGCACAACTGACGGCGTGACCCGGCAAACGTCTCAGCCGAACCGCTCGATACGAATCCGGTCCACGGGCTGACCTGCTTCCACCAGCAACCGCGAGGCGTGCTCCGCGAACCCGTTGGAGCCGCACACATAGGCCTCCCACCCACCGGGAGGCTGATCGGCCAGGAGCGGCGCCACATGGGCGGCCGTCATACGCCCCACCGGCACACCGTCCAGTGCGCGGCGCGTGAACACGGGCGTGGTCTCCGCGCCGTACTCCCGCGCGTAGATGAGCTCTTCGGGGCTGCGCGCCGAGACGAGCAGCCGCAGCGGCACATCCAGGGACCGCGCGCGGTGGTGGCGCAGCATCGACATCAGCGGTACGACACCGGAGCCGGCGCCGATGAGCAGCGCGGGCCGGTCGCCGGGCCAGGCGAAGAAGCCGCTGAGCGGGCCGCGCACCTCGACCGAGTCGCCGGGCTCGGCGACGGTGTGGAACCAGCCGGAGACCTCACCGCCCTCGACATGATCGAGCGTCAGCTCGATGTGCCCGGCGTCGTCGGGCGGCGACGCGATGGAGTAATGGCGCTGCGCCACATACCCGTCCTCGGCGGTCAGCCGCAGCATCAGATGCTGCCCGGGCAGATGCCCCATCCACCGGGGAACCGCGAAGCGGAAGGTGGCGGCGTGCGGTGTCTCCTGGCGGATCTCGGTGAGCGTGGCCGTCTGCCAGGTGGCCGCGGCACCATTGCTCACGGCGATCCGCCCGGGCACGGCGAAGGCCGTCGGGGGTATGAAGGTCTCGGTCATCGGGGATACGGCCGTCTCAGTCACCGGAGTAGCGCTGCTCTTCCCAGGGGTTGCCGCGTGCGTGATAGCCGTTCTGCTCCCAGAAGCCCGGCTCGTCGTGGTCGAGGATCCTCAGGCCCGCGATCCACTTGGCGCTCTTCCAGAAGTACAGATGCGGCACGATCAGCCGCACCGGGCCGCCGTGCTCGGCCGGCAGCGGCTTCCCGTCGTACTCCCACACGATCCAGGCGCGGCCGCCGGTGAGGTCGGCCAGCGGAAGGTTCGTGGTGTACCCGGTGTGCGAGTACGCCACCGCGTGGGTGGCGGTCGCGTCCGGACGTGCGACGTCGAGGAACGCGTCCAGGGACACACCCCCGAAGCGCACCCCGAACTTCGACCAGCTCGTCACGCAGTGGATGTCACCCTCGTACGCCGAGGCGGGAAGCGCGTGCGCCTGCTCCCAGTCCCAGGTGCGCGGCTCGGCCACCAGACCGTCGATCCGGAAGGTCCAGTCGCCGGGAGTCAGGTCGGGTGTGACCTCGGCGGACAGGACCGGCCAGTCGTCGCCCGCGTCGTACTGCCCCGGTGGCAGTCCGCTGTTGTGGGCGCGCGGACGCCCGGTGAAGCCTCGCGTGACATTCATACGGGTGGTGCCTCCAGGCCGTCCGGGACGGCGGCCCGCGGATCGAGCGTGACCATTGCTTACGCATTCAACCGTACGGGGTGGTGCACCGTGCTCCGGTCCGGGCCAGGGCCAGGGCCCCGATCATTGCGGACGTATGAACTCTCCCGAAGCCGGGGAATAGCCTCGCCGCGATCTTCCTTGCCGCTAGAGCCAGTCCGGTGGCCCGTACAACTACAACCGGTGACAGTGGCCCCGCGACCGATGACAGCGAAGGAGAGTGAGGGAGCAGATGCCCAAGGCGTACGTCTTCACGCGGTACGGCGGCCCGGAGACCGAGGCCCTGGTGGAGCAGGACCGGCCGAGCCCGGGCCCCGGCCAGATCCTCGTCGCCGTGCGCGCGGCCGGTGTGAACCCGGTCGACTGGAAGCAGCGGACGGGGTACCGCCGCCCGGGCGCCGCGGAGCCCGAACTGCCCGCGGTGTTCGGCAACGAGGTCGCCGGGGTCGTCGTGGAGGTGGGCGCCGACGTGACCGGGTTCGGCCCGGGAGACGAGGTCTTCGGTAACCCGGTGGCCGGCGGATACGCCCAGTACACGCTCCTTCCCGTGGCCGTCACCGCGCACAAGCCCGCCCAGTTGTCGACCACGGACGCCGCGGCCCTGCCTGTCGCGGCGGCGACCGCGTACGACGGAATCCGCCAGCTGGACCTTCCGTCCGGCGCGACCGTGCTGATCACCGGCGTGGGCGGCGGGGTCGGCGTCGCCGCCACACAGATCGCGCGCGCCTTCGGGCTGCGCGTCGTCGGGGTCGCGAGCGACGGCAAGAAGGACTTCGTCGAGTTGCTCGGAGCCGTGCACGTCCCGTCGGGGCCCGACTTCGCGGAGCGGGTGCGCGCGGCGGCGCCGGACGGCGTGGACGCCGTGTTCGACCTCGTCGGAGGCGAGGTGCTGGAAGCCGCGGCCACGCTGCTGGCCGACCGTACGAAGCTGATCACGGGTGCCGACCGGGAGACGGTCGCCCGGCTCGGCGGTGTACCCGTCGCGCGCGCCCGGACCGCCGCCGTGCTCGACGAGGTGGCGCAGCTCGTGGTGGACGGAAAGCTACGGCCGTTCGTGACGCGGACGTTCCCGCTCGACCGGGCCGGTGAGGCACCGCGCACCGTCGAGGACGGTCACGCGCGCGGCAAGATCGTGATCGAGGTGTCCGCATGAGCGCGCACTCGCCTGAGCATCCGGGGCTCGATTCGCCGCTCGGCCCGCACCCGCTGGACAATCCCGCCCTCCGCTCCCTGACCGGGCCGCACGCCCACTTCGCCGAACGCCGCGGCCGCGTCCTGCGCTACCCCGCGGACGTATCTCCGTGGCTGGCCCTGCCCGACGAGCCGGATGCCGACGACTGGGCGGACCTGGCAGCCCTGGTGGGCCCCGGTGGCGAGGCCCCGCTGGCGGGCTTCACCGGGCAGACCCCCGACGGCTGGGAGGTGACTTTCAGTCTGGACGGCGTCCAACTGGTCGACGACGGGATCGCCACGGCGCCGGACGCCGAGGCCGTGCGGCTCGGCCCCGCCGACGTGCCCGAGATGCTCGACCTGGTCGAGCGGACCAGACCCGGCCCCTTCCTGCCACGCACCGTCGAGCTGGGCACCTACCTCGGAATTCGCCGGAACGGTGCCCTGATCGCCATGGCGGGGGAGCGGTTGCACCCCCCGGGCTGGACCGAGATCAGCGCGGTCTGCACCGACCCCGGCTTCCGCGGCGAGGGACTGGCCGGCCGGCTCGTCCTGGCCGTCGCCGACGGCATCCGTGAGCGCGGCGAGACCCCTTTCCTGCACACCGCCGCGGGCAACACCAATGCCATTCGCCTCTACGAATCCCTGGGCTTCCGACTGCGCCGCACCACTCGTTTCATGGCGGCGCGTGTGCCGGAGCGGCTGGGGGACGAACGGGTCGTCGGAGCCCGATGACGACTGGACCGGGCGAACGAATGACGACGCGGACCCTGCGACCTGACGACGAGGACCCGGAGACCGCGGGCTGGAGAGCTCCTCAGCTCGCGGCTCCCTTTCTGACGGGCGGTTCGTATCCCGTGTTGTAGTGCACGAGATACGCGGCGAACCGTTTCAGATCGTCCTCCGCCCAGCCCGAGAGCCGCTCCCGGAACGCGTCACGGCGGCTCTCGGTGACCTGGGCGAGAATCCGGGTGCCCGCCTCCGTCAGATGCAGGACCTGCACCCGGTGGTCCTCGGGGTCCAGCCGGCGCTCGATGAGCCCGGCCCGCTCCAGCGCGGCCACCTGACGGCTCACGGTGGACTTGTCGAGCGCATAGTGCGAGGCCAGGTCGGTGGCACGGCAGCCGCCGCTCTCCTCCAGATGACCGAGCAGCGTGTACGAGACCAGGGACAGCTCGGGGTGCATGCGCCCCGCCGAGGCCCGGGCCCGCCGGGCGAAGATGGTCATCTCGCGCTGAATGGTCTCGACAGCCGACTCGGCGGCCGACGCTGCGGGCACCGGCCCGTCGGCCGTCGGCATACCAGCCGTGTCCGCGAGCGTGCCGGCCGTGTCCATCGGCGCGCTGCTGGTGACAACGGTCTCATCGGACTCTTCGGGTGCCTTCACGGGACCTCCCTCCACGCTTCTGGTTGTATAGTACAACTTGATAGGGAGTTGTATTTGCCAACCAATGGAGGATCCGTGGTCACCGGCCTGCGTTCCCCGGCCCTGCGCCATGTGCTCACGCACCTGGTCACGCCTCTGATGATGTGTTTCGGCATGGGGCTGGCGTACATGGGCGCGTTCGTGACGCCGGAGCCGCATCACCTGCCCGTCGCCGTCGTCGGCGCCGGCCCCAAGGCGAAGGTGTTCGCCCAGACGGTCAAGGACAGGGCGGGGGACAAGCTCGACGTCCGCACCGTCCCGGACCGCACCGAGGCGGTGGACCTGCTCAAGTCCCGCGATATCACCGGCGCTTACGTGCCGAGTGCGAAGTCGCCTGAACTGGTCGTCGCCACCGCCGCGTCCGACATGGGCGCCATGGCGGTCGAGAAGGTCTTCACTCCGGTCGCCGCCCAGCGGGGCGAGGTACTGAAGGTCACCGACGTCGCCCCGCCGGTCGACGACGACCCCACGGGCCAGGGCCTGTTCTTCCTGCTGATCGCGGTGAGCATCGGCGCCTACGCGTCCGTCGCCACGCTCGGTGCCGCGGGCGCGGGGCTGCCCCTGCGGATACGCGCGCTGCTGGCCGTCGGGGTGTCCGGGGTCGTGAGCGTCATCGGCGCGGCGCTCGCCGGACCCGTCTTCCACCTCGCCCACCACGACCTCACGACCGTGTGGGGGATGAGCTGGCTCTACTCCGCGGGCATCCTTTTCATCGGCGTCGGGCTGCACACCTTCCTCAAGCGGTGGACCACGCTCGCCATGATGGTCCTCTTCGTGATGCTCAACTTCACCAGCTCCGGTGGCCTGTTCCGTCCGGAACTCCAGAACGGCTTCTTCGGCACCCTGCACGCCTTCTGGAACGGCGCCGGATTCGTCGAGGGCATCCGCAGCGTCCTCTACTTCGACCGCGACGGTCTGTCCGGCAACGTGGGAACGCTGGTCGCCTGGCTGGTGGTCGGCCTGCTGGTCACCGCCGTCGCCGGCGTCGTCGAGCGGGCACGTGCCCTTGGCCCCGTACGGGAAGAGGCCGTTCCCCAAGTGGAGGAAGCCGAGGAAGAGCTGGCGGAGTCGGTCGCCGTCTGAGGGTTCCTGTAAGGTGGCCGTCCCGGCTGCGGACCGCCCCAGCCGAGGAGTTGTCGAGGGGGTGAGACCCATTACCGCTGCGTCAGGTCGGGTGCTCTCACCTCGAGGCAATGCGGCTCACCGCCTGTAGGTGAGCGCGAGAGCGCCCTTCGGCCCCTCGAAAGGCTCTCGCATTCATGACCCCTCTTTCTGCTTCCGTCGTCGCAACGCTCCGTTCCGCAGGCTGTGTCTTCGCCGAGGACGAGGCGGAGTTGATCCTCTCCACCGCCCGCACCCCCGACGAGGTCACGGCCATGGTGGACCGGCGCGTGACGGGACTCCCCCTCGAACACGTCCTCGGTTGGGCCGAGTTCCACGGTTTGCGCATCGGCGTGGAACCGGGTGTCTTCGTGCCCCGCCGCCGCACCGAGTTCCTCGTCGACCAGGCCGTGGCGCTCGCGAAGAACGCGTCCGTCGTCGTGGACCTGTGCTGCGGCTCGGGCGCGGTGGGAGCCGCTCTGGCCGCGGCCCTCGGCGGGCCCGAACTGCACGCCGCCGACGTCGAACCGGCCGCGGTGCGCTGTGCCCGCCGCAACGTCGCGCCGTTCGGCGGACTCGTCCACGAGGGCGACCTCTTCGCCGCCCTGCCCGACACGCTGCGCGGCCGCGTCGACGTCCTGGCCGCCAATGTGCCCTACGTCCCCACCGAAGAGGTCGGCCTGCTGCCCTCGGAGGCCCGCGATCATGAACCCCTGGTCGCTCTGGACGGCGGCGCGGACGGGCTCGACCTCGTGCGCCGGGTCGCCGCCGAGGCGTCCCGCTGGCTGGCCCCCGGTGGCTGTCTCCTCGTCGAGACGAGCGAACACCAGGCACCCCTGGCCGTCGAGACCTTCGCCCGCAGCGGTCTGATCACGCGGCTGGAGGTCTCGCGGGAGATGTACGCCAACGTCGTGATCGGCATCCGGCCGTAGTCACGGGGCCGGTGCGTCCGACGTGCCGTGTTCGGTAAGGGATCGTCGGGTTCCCCCGTCCGGCGCGCCACTCTGCGGCTGTCAGGGCTCCGATGTCGCAGCCGCCCCGGACGGTCGGCGACGACGGACGCCTCGGGCTCGTCGGGCGCCGAGAAGGCCGGCGGCACAAGGACGAGCAGGCCTGCGAAGTGGCCGTCGGCCGCAATCTCCACGGCCGGCTGACCGTGGCGGAAGGGGCCGGACTCGACGCCGGCCCCAACGTCACGATGGTCGCCGTCCCCGATGCGGGCCACCTGGTGATGGCCGACCGGCCCGCACCGGTCGGCGCACTCGTCGCCCGGCCGGCCCTCGGCCGAGTGACCCTCGTCATTATGCAACTAGTTGCATAAAGTGCGGCCTGTCGTCTACAACAGACGCACGACACCGCGCACGGAGGGCCCCCGATGAGCCGTTACCCGCACCTGCTGAACCCGCTCGACCTGGGCTTCACCACGCTGCCCAACCGCGTGCTCATGGGCTCCATGCACGTGGGCCTGGAGGAGGCCGAGCGCGGCTTCGAACGGATGGCGGAGTTCTACGCCACCCGGGCGCGCGGCGGCGTCGGCCTGATCGTCACCGGCGGCATCGCGCCCAACGAGGCGGGACGGCCGTACGAGGGCGGCGCCAAGCTGACCACCGAGGCGGAGGCCGAGCAGCACGCAGAGATCACCGCCGCGGTGCACCGCGAGGGCAGCAAGATCGCGATGCAGATCCTGCACTTCGGGCGGTACGCCTATCACCAGGACCTGGTCGCCCCGAGCGCTCTGCAGGCACCGATCAGCCCCTTCCCGCCGCACGCGCTCAGCGACGCCGAGGTCGAGCAGACCATCGACGACTACGCGCGCGCCGCCCGCCTCGCCCGGCGGGCCGGGTACGACGGCGTGGAGATCATGGGCTCCGAGGGCTATCTGATCAACGAGTTCATCGCGGCCCAGACGAACCGGCGCGAGGACCGCTGGGGCGGCTCGTACGAGAACCGCATGCGCTTCCCCGTCGAGATCGTCCGGCGCGTACGCGAGGCGGTCGGCGAGGACTTCATCATCATCTACCGCCTGTCGATGCTCGACCTGGTGCCGGGCGGCTCCTCCCTCGACGAGGTCGTCACGCTCGCCAAGGCCGTCGAGGCCGCCGGTGCGACCATCATCAACACCGGCATCGGCTGGCACGAGGCCCGTATCCCCACCATCGCGACCTCGGTGCCGCGCGGCGCGTACGCCTGGGTGACCAAGAAGGTCATGGGCGCCGTCTCCGTCCCGCTCGTGACGACCAACCGCATCAACACTCCCGAAATCGCTGAGCAGTTGCTCGCGGACGGCCACGCCGACATGGTGTCGCTGGCCCGCCCGATGCTCGCCGACCCAGACTTCGTCGCCAAGGCGGAAGCCGGTCGCCCCGAGGCCATCAACACCTGCATCGGCTGCAACCAGGCCTGTCTCGACCACACCTTCAGCGGCAAGATCACCTCCTGCCTGGTCAACCCGCGCGCCTGCCACGAGACCGAGCTCGTCCTCTCGCCGACCCGGCTGCGCAAGCGCGTCGCCGTCGTCGGCGCCGGTCCGGCCGGACTCGCCTGTGCGGTCAACGCGGCCGAGCGCGGCCACGACGTCACCCTCTACGACGCCGCCCCCCAGATCGGCGGCCAGCTCAACGTCGCCCGCAAGGTCCCCGGCAAGCAGGAGTTCGACGAGACGATCCGCTACTTCCGTACACAGCTCGAACTGCACGGCGTGGACGTCCGGTTGAACACCCGCGTCACCGCGGACGGATTGGACGGCTACGACGAGGTCGTCGTCGCGACGGGCGTCAGCCCCCGCACCCCCGAGATTCCCGGCGTCGACCACCCCAGCGTCGTGGGCTACCTCGACGTGCTGCGCGACAACGCTCCCGTCGGCGACCGCGTCGCGATCCTCGGCGCCGGCGGCATCGGCTTCGATGTCGCCGAGTTCCTGACCGACAGCGGCGACAAGGCGAGCGAGGACCCGGCGACGTACTTCCGCAACTGGGGCGTCGACATGGACTACCGGGCCCCGGGCGGTCTCGCCGCGCCGGAACGGCCCGCGCCCCCGCGCACCGTCCACCTTCTGCAGCGCAAGACCTCCAAGGTCGGCGCCGGACTGGGCAAGACCACCGGCTGGATCCACCGCACCGAGCTCAAGCACCGGGGTGTCACCATGGTCCCGGGCGTCCAGTACGACCGGATCGACGACGCCGGACTGCACGTCACCGTCGAGGGGCACAGCCAGGTCCTGGAGGTCGACACGATCGTGCTGTGCACCGGACAGGAGCCGCGCCGCGACCTGTACGAGGAGCTGCTCGCCGCGGGGCGCAGCGTGCACCTGATCGGGGGCGCGGACGTGGCCGCCGAGCTGGACGCCAAGCGTGCCATCAAGCAGGGCACGGAGCTGGCGGCGGCGCTCTAGGGGCGAGAGGCGGGAAGGCCGTGGCGGCGTCCGGCGGGCCGCGGCCGGGCGCCCGGTCTCCGGGGCGGCCCTCCCTAGGATGACCCCATGTCACTCCCGCACGCGATCCTCACCGCCCTGCTCGAGAAGCCGTCGTCGGGCCTCGAACTGACCCGGCGGTTCGACAAGTCGATCGGCTACTTCTGGTCGGCGACGCATCAGCAGATCTATCGCGAGCTGGGAAAACTGGAGGCCGAGGGCTACATTCGCGCCCTGCCCTCCGAGCAGCCGGCCCGGGGACAGAAGAAGAGCTATGAGGTCCTGCCCGCGGGCCGCGCCGAACTCGCCCGCTGGACCGCGGCCTCCCAGGATCCGAAGCCGCTGCGCGACACGATGCTGCTGCGGCTGCGCGCCTCGGCCGTCGTCGGCACCGCAGGCGTCGAGGCCGACCTGCGCCGTCATCTCGCGCTGCACCAGCGGCAGTTGGCGGAGTACGAGGAGATCCAGGAACGCGACTTCCCGCCGGACAAGGACACCCCACAGGACCGCCTGCGGCACCTCGTGCTGCGCGCCGGCATCGACCTGGAGACCTTCTGGACCCAGTGGCTGACCCACGCGCTTGAGGAGTTCGAGCGGCCGCCCGGGCCCGCGCCCAAGTAGCGGTCACCGCACCGGCGGCCGTCCCTCCGACCGGAGTCGGGTGGACGGCTGCCGGTGTGACGGTCCCTTGAATCAGAGCCGGTTGGGCTTGGCCCGGCGGCGCAGGTACCAGGCCGCCGCCACGATGCCGGTGCCGACCAGTGCGCCGCCGCCCACCAGGGTGAGCGTGCCGTAGTCCCGGACGGCTCCGCCGAAACCGCCCATGACTCCGCGCGACGGCGAAGCCGTCGAGGAGATCGTGGGGGCTTTGGGGGTCTTGGGGGTCGTGGGGGACGAGACGATGATGGACTGGGTGCCCGCCGTCGTTCCGTTCGCGCAGACCACGATGACCGTGTAGGTGCCGGGGCTCACGCCGGACCAGTTCGCGGACTGACTGCTGCTCGTCCCCGTCAACGACGCTTGGCGCCCTTGGGAGAAGTTCGCCTGTCCACTGGTGAGCAGGGCGGCGTTGCCGAAGCTGCTGCCGTTGCTCGGGCACGCGCTGGTGGTGACCGAGACGCTGGTGCCGGTGGTGCTCACGGAGATTCCGGAACCGTACGCGACGGCCGACGGAGCGGCCAGGGTGAGCGGCAGCGCAGCGGCGGCGGCCACGGTCAGGCCGGAGCGGAGAGGTATCTGAGTAGTTCGCATTTGGACTGCCCTCCAGCGGCACGGTTGGCGGTACTTCCCATGCGCCGCCGAGGATTGGAAAGGCCCGTGCTGCCTCAGGGAGAGCCAATGCGCCACCGGCCCGGTCCGCACCCGGAGGGGGACCGGGCAGGTGATGAATACCTTCGTACGGCGGATTGCCGGGGGGTTTGTCGCGGCAGTCGGCCGTCGGTCACCACGAGCGGCCCGCCTGCAGCAGTCGCTCCCGGACGAGTGCCACATGGGGGTTGTCCGAGGCGCCGGGCCGCTGGGTGAGATACCCGGTGTTGATCGGCGGATCCTCGGGCGACAGCAGGGGCACCAGGGCGCCGGAGGCCAACTCGTCCAGGCACAGATACCGGGGGAGCACCGTGATCCCGGCGCCGGCGGCGACCGCCGCGAGGACGCCGCGCAGATCGGGCACCGTGATCGCGGCCTGCCCGGTCAGCCGTACGCCGAAGACATGCCGCCAGTAGCGGCGGGCGATGGGCAGATCCTCGGCGTACGTCACCAGGGGCACCCCGTGCAGCGCGGCGGCCCCCTCGGCAGCCACTCGCTCCGGGCCGATGCGCTCGGCCCACGCCCGGGAGGCGACGAGCACGAACTCCTCGTCCATCAGCGGCACGGATGTCAGGGTGCGCCCGCGCGGCCGGGTTGTGGCGATCACCAGATCGAAGCGGCCGCCGCGCAGTCCCTCCAGGAGGTCGTCGGTCAGCCCGGTGCTGATCCGCAGCCGCACCCCCTGTTCCGTCAGCGGCGCAAGCGCGGGCAGCGCCTTCACGCACAGCAGTTCGGCCGGACCCGCCACATGAACCGGGTCTGGCGGCTGGTCGGCACCGATGCCGCCGCGGTCCGCGACCGCCGCGAGCGCGTCCAGCGGTGCCGCGACCTGCGCGGCCAGCTCGTCCGCCACCGACGTCGGCACCACGCCCCGCGGCCCCCGCTCGAACAGCTCCCGGCCCAACTGCTCCTCCAGCGACCGCATCTGGGTCGTCACCGTCGGCTGGGAAAGGCTCAGCAGCCGCGCGGCCGCCGTGAAGGAGCCGGACCGGTGCACCGTGAGGAAGGTGCGCAGCAGGGAGAGATCGAGGGGTGCGGCGGCATTGATTTCCCTATGGGACATGCGACCAACTCTAGGTCGTGCCTATGGTCGGCTTCCCGTAGTCACCGTGCGCTCCGTCGAGAATCCGCTCCATGTGCCGTCCGGCAGCTTCGCCCTGATCCGCACCCGGTGCCCGACCCCGGCATCCCGGCCCACATAGAAGCTGTACGTGGACTTCCCGCGCGGCGGGATGCCGCCCCACACGAGCGAGGTCACCGGACGCCCGTCGAGATGGATCTGGTACTCCGTGATCACTCCGTCCACCTCCGGCGCGTCCCACGACAGATCGAGGTAGTACGCCCCCTCCGCGCGGTGGGTCGTCGCGCGAAAGCCGGTCGGCGCCGTGCCCCGGCCGTCGTCCGACCCCGGCGCGGTGGTGAGCCGGACGGGGTCGCTCCCGGGCGAGAGATTGTCCGCCGCGTCGCGCGCCCGCACGGTGAAGGAGTAGTGGGTGCCGGGCCGCAGCCCGGTGACCACCGTCGCCGTCTGCGCGCCGCCGACGCTGTGGATCTTCGAGGTGCCCTGATAGATGTCGTACGAGGCCACGCCGCGGTCGTCCGTCGACTTCTCCCAGGACAGCTGGGCCGCCCGGCTCCCGACCGCCTGGCCGTGCGGTCGGCCGGGGCGGGTGGGCGCAGTGTGATCGGCCGCGACCGCCGCCGGTGTGGTGGCGCGCACCTGCTTGCTGGGCGGCCCGGAGTTCCCGGCGGCGTTCCGGGCCCGGACCGTGAAGACGTATGTGGTGGACGGTTGGAGCCGGGTGACGTCCACCATGTGCTCCGCGCCGGGCACTTCTTTGACCTTTGTGGTGCCGCGATACACCTCGTAGCGGGTGACCTCGGGATCCTCGGAAGCCAGGTTCCACATGACGTGCACGCTGGTCGCACTGCCCGCCGCGGCGGTGACGCCCATCGGCGCCGAGGGGAGTCGTTCGCCCTGGCTGTCCTGGTGCGCACCCCACCCGCACGACGCCAGGAGGAGCAGTGACCCGCACATGACGCCGCGGAGCAAAGCAAGGGGAACGCGTCGCACGGGCCTGCCTTACCTCGACGGGATTGGTCTGTACCTATAAGACACGGCTGGCGCGGTCACATCAAGAGGATGGGCGGCTGTTGGCCGGACCGGCGCGGGGGTACGTATGCTGATGCCTGACGTGACGTGAACTCGCCCTTGTCCCAGGGGAGTTCACGTCCACGGCGCGGACCGCTGTCGTCGCTGATCCCGCGCCGGCGAGAGCGGTCGAGTGGCCCGAGCCGACTGCGGCTCGAGCCCTCGGCCGCACGGCGCCCGCCGGAGCGTCCGTGCACGCCGTCCGCGCGGCTGTGTCCCCGTCTCGAAGGGGCGCTGCCGCAGCGACGATGGAGTCCGCGCCGACATCCCCGTATGCGGTACACGGGAAGCGGTGTTCTGGAAGGCCGACCTGGACATCGACTGTGACGGCGGGCCCGGCCCCCTGTGCAACCGGCAGACCGACCCGCTCTTCTCCGAGACCAACCAGCAGTCCGACGGGCGGTACTTGAGCGCCGAGACCCTCCCGTACGTCGTCGTGCCCAGTGCCGGCGACATCTGGGACCCTCGTGAAAGCGGTGTTCGCGGCGGGTCGTTCGTCGCGGTGATCTACCGGGACCGGGTCCAGTACGCGGTCGTCGGCGACGCGGGACCGCGCGACCCCATCGGCGAAGCCTCGTAGGCCACCGCCAAGGCGCTCGGTATCCGCCCCGACCCGCAGGGTGGCGGGACGGACTCCGGTGTCACGTACATCGTCTTCAGGAACTCCCGGATGTCGCCCATCGAGGACCACGCGGCCGCCGTGGCGGCGGGGGAGCGGCCGGCCGGGCAGTTCGTCCGCGACCGCGGAGCGGCCGCCGGGCCCGGCCCCGGGTGGTAGTCAGACCGCGGCCCAGCCGTTGTCGACGGGCAGGATCACCCCGTTGATGTTGCTCGCGGCGTCCGAGGCCAGGAACACGATGGCGGCGGCCTGCTCGTCCGCGCTCGCGACGCGGCCGACGTTGCCCATGTACGCGAGGATGGCCGTGGGGCCCGTCGCGCCCTGCTCGACATCCGGAACCATGCCGGTCTGCGTGCCGCCCGGGGCTATGGCGTTGGCGCGGATGCCCTTGTCCCGGTAGGTCACGGCAAGGGACTTCGTGAAGCCCGCGATGCCGTCCTTCGAGGCGGTGTACGCGGCCCCCGCGGCGCTGCCGCGCAGGCTCGCCTCGGACGCGGTGTTCACGATGGCGCCCTTGCCGGCGTCCAGCATGTGCGGCAGCACCGCCCGGGTGAGCAGGAAGGGGGCGGTGAGGTTCACCCGGATGACCCGCTCCCACTCCGCGTCGCTCACGTCTCCCGCCGCAGACATGCGGTCCATGATGCCGGCGTTGTTCACCAGCACGTCCACCCCGCCGAACCGCTCCACCGCGGTCGCGGTCACCCGGTCGACGACGGCCTGCTCGCTCAGGTCGCCCGTGATGGCCACGGCGGTACCGCCGGCCGACACGATGTCCTTGACGGCGCTCTCCAGTGGTGGTCATGACGTTCTCCCGAAGGGGTGCGTGCGAGGCGCGGCGAATTCGCCGCGCTGCACACCGTACGACTTAATGTCCTTGAGTGACATAAAGTCCGGGAGCCTTTTTCGAGATCGTTAGACTCACCGCAGTGCAGGGCAGCAGCCGCAGGCGGAACCGAGGGAGTCACCAGTGCCGGACGGCGCCATCACCGAACCTCCCGGCCGAGCGGGCGGCCGAACGGGACGGCCTCCGCTGACCGAGCAGCGCAAGGAGGAGATCCGGCTGGAGATCGCGCGCGCCGCGGTGGAGCTGTTCGTCTCCCAGGGCGTGGTCGCGACCACCGGCGAGCAGATCGGACAGGCGGTCGGCGTCTCCGCACGGACCCTGTGGCGCTACTTCCCGAGCAAGGAGAGCTGCGTCAGCCCCCTGTTCGCGGCCGGGATCGAGGCGATCGCCTGCGCGCTGCGCGCATGGCGCCCCGACCAACCGCTGGAGGACGCACTGGAAGGGGCGGCCACGACCGGCGACCGCCCGATGGCGAGGCCGCACCTGCCCAAGGTCCGCGCGCTGCTGAGGCTGACCCGCACCGAGCCGGGCCTGCGCGCGGTCTGGCTCCAGGCCCACGACGAGGCCGAGCCGGTCTTTGCCCGCGCGCTCGCCGACCGCGCCGGCCTGGCCGCCGTCGACCTGCGGTCGGAAATCCGGGCCGCCATGCTCAACGCTGCGCTGCGCACGGCGGTCGAGCACTATGCGTGGCGCACCGACGAGGAGGAACCCGACGCCGAGACGGCACAGGCCGAGCTGGTGGCGACCATTCGCTCGGCCCTCGCCGTCGCGGCCGAAGGACTTTCCTGATCAGGCCCGGAACCCGTGCTCCCGGGGCTCACGCCTTCCGGTACGTGTAGGCCTCCACGGCCGCCGCCTCGACGGCGGCGAGGTCCGCGCCCGCCGAGGCGGTGACGACCGCGGCCACCGCACCCTCGATGAAGGGCGCGTCCACCAGACGGGTGTTGTCGGGGAGTTCGCCGCCCTCGGCGAGCAGCGCCTTCACGGTGAGGACCGCACTGCCCAGGTCGGCGAGGACGGCGATTCCGACGCCACGGTCCGCGGACGCGGCCGCGGCGGCGATCAGCTCCGCGCTCGTGCCGAGACGGCCGTCCACGGTGCCGCCCGCCGGAGCGACCGGAGCGGTCGTGCCGCCACCGGCGAGGCCCGTCGCCAGCTCGGCCACGGAGGCGGCGACGGCGGCACTGTGAGAGACCAGGACGATCCCCACGAGCTTGTCCGTGGAGTCACTCACCAGCCGCCTCCACGAGCGCCGCGATCAGGAGAGCCGAGGACGTGGCACCGGGATCCTGGTGCCCGATGCTGCGCTCGCCCAGATAGCTCGCCCGGCCCTTGCGGGCCTGCAGCGGGATCGTCGCGACAGCGCCCTCCTCGGCGGCGGCCTGCGCCGCGCCGAACGAGTCGGCGAGCGCGTCGACCGCGGGCACCAGCGCGTCGATCATGGTCTTGTCGCCGGGCGTGGCTCCGCCCAGCGCCATCACCGCGTCGATGCCCGTGCGCAGCGCGTCCGTGAACTGTTCCTCGGTGACCTCGGCGGAATCCCCGAGCGCCTTGCCGGTCCGGCGCAGCAGGGTGCCGTACAACGGTCCCGACGCACCGCCGACCGTGGAGACCAGCTGCCGCCCGGCGAGCATCAGGACGGCGCCGGGCGTGTCCGGCGCCTCCTTCTCGAGCGTGGCCACCACGGCGGTGAAGCCGCGCTGCAGATTGCTGCCGTGGTCGGCGTCGCCGATCGGTGAGTCCAGGGCGGTGAGCCGTTCCGCCTCGCGATCCACGGACGCGGCGGTAGCCGTCATCCAACGGCGGAAGAAATCGGCGTCGAGCACGGAATCTCCTTGCGTGGTTGCCTGGTGCGAGCGGTCACTGTGTGGAGCGAGCGTCGGTGGGCGGGGGAGGAGCGTTGACGGTAGGGAAGAGCTTGAACGCGGGGAGGAGCGTTGAAGGGGGAGGAGCGTTGACTGCGCGTGACGAGCTTCGACCGGTTGCCGATCGGCGGCAGCCGACCGCCTGTTGACCGGGTTCACACGCCCCAGCGCAGGCCCGGCGTCTTCACCGGAGCGTCCCACAGCCGCAGCAACTCCTCGTCCACCTGGCACAACGTCACCGAGGCGCCGGCCATGTCCAGCGAGGTGACGTAGTTACCGACGAGCGTGCGCGCCACGGGGACTCCGCGCTCGCCCAGCACCCGCTGCACCTCCGCGTTGTAGCCGTACAGCTCCAGGAGCGGAGTCGCGCCCATGCCGTTGACCAGCAGCAGCACCGGATTGCGCGGGTTCATGTCCTCCAGGATCGCGTGCACCGAGAAGTCGGCGATCTCGCTCGAGGTCATCATCGCCCGCCGCTCGCGGCCCGGCTCGCCATGGATACCGACGCCCAGTTCCAGCTCCCCGGGCGGCAGGTCGAAGGTCGGGCTGCCCTTGGCCGGAGTGGTGCAGGCACTGAGTGCGACGCCGAAACTCCGGGAGTTCTCGTTGACCTGCCGGGCCAGCGCCTGGACCCGCTCCAGCGGCGCGCCCTCCTCGGCGGCGGCACCCGCGATCTTCTCCACGAACAACGTCGCCCCGGTGCCGCGCCGCCCCGCCGTGTAGAGGCTGTCGGTGACGGCCACGTCGTCGTTGACCAGGACCTTCGCGATCTGGATGCCCTCATCCTCGGCGAGTTCGGCCGCCATGTCGAAGTTGAGTACGTCGCCCGTGTAGTTCTTCACGATGAACAGCACGCCCGCACCGCTGTCCACGGCGGCCGCCGCACGCACCATCTGGTCCGGCACCGGAGAGGTGAACACCTCTCCGGGACAAGCCGCCGACAGCATTCCAGGACCCACGAATCCGCCGTGCAGGGGCTCGTGCCCCGAGCCGCCGCCGGAGACGAGACCTACCTTTCCGGCCACCGGGGCGTCCCGCCGTACGATCACCCGGTTCTCGACATCCACCGTCAGCTCCGGATGCGCCGCGGCCATACCCCGCAGCGCGTCCGCGACCACCGTCTCCGCCACGTTGATGAGCATCTTCATGGGAACCTCCTGGTGAGATTTTCAGCTTAGCCTCTGACCGGTATCTCTCCTGGTCAGCGCACGTACGGCCGGATGTTGATCTCGATGGTCCGCGGCGGCCGGGAGGGGGTTTCGGCGGGGTTGTCGCCGACGCGTCGCCGCTTTCCTGACGGGTTGTCATGGATCTGGTGCTGTGCACGTGAGGGAGCCGAGTAGTCCACTCCCGGCAGTATCGGCGCTCAGGGGGCCGTGGTCACCTGCAGCGACAGTCATCGATTCGTGAAGGGCGGTATCCGGCCAGGCCGGGTTGTGGGCCGCCGGGCCGCGCCGGGACTATCCACCAGGACAGAGGTACGGCACGACCGCCGCGCGGAATGCCTCCGCGATGTCCGCGTCGTCTCGGAGGAACACCCCGCGTCAGGTCTGCGGTGTGCCGTGCGGGTGGCTCCTCGGTCGTCGCGTCGCTTCACCGTTCGGTCATCGGGGACTGCCGCTGCCGTACGGGGCATACAGGTCCAGGAGCCGGGTGCGGGCCGAGCGCAGACGGTGGGCGACGATGCCGCCCACCCACTCGGCGACCGCGAGGCCCAGCGCGGGGTCGTCGTGGCACAGCGCCCGTACGGCCATGGCGTCGAACTCGTACGCGCGCACCGGGGCAGTCGTCTCGGCCCCCAGATGCCAGCAGTGCGGGGCGAACAGCCAGGACCAGCCGACGAGTTCGTCGGGTCCGAGGGTCTCGATGACGGCCGCCCGGCGGCCGGGCACGCGCATGTCGAGAGCGATCGTGCCGGAGCGGATGATCCAGAACCGGTCGGCGCGTCCGCCCTCGTGGAAGAGGCGGATTCCCTGGGGGAACGACACCTCGAGGGCGATATGCATCAGTCGCTGCCTGTACTCGGCGGGCAGCGCCCGCAGCATGCCGGCGGTGGGGGGAGCGTTCATGACCGGCCTCCCGGACGGACGTACGAACCTGCCGGTTCCATTGTGTGCCAGTGCCTCGACCCGAACCACGCGGCGCTTCACACCCGGACCATCCGGCACCACACGCCGGCTTCGGCAAGCGCAGGCCTCGTCCAGCGGCAGCGGGCGTACGTCGTGCCGCGCGCCCGCGCCGACGGCCGGATCCACCGGCCGAGTCGGCTCTGCACGTTGCCGCCGCGGGGGCCGTTCATAGGGCCGATCGGCCCCCGCCGAGTACCTCTGGCCCCTCCAGCGCGAACACCCTGGACACGACGCTGGAATCGGATGCCCCGATTTGCAGGAGGTGGAGACCATGCGCCGCGCCGTACTCCACCATGCCGCGGCACCCGCGGCTTTCGTCCCGCACGACTGATTCGCCCCGAGGAGAGACAGAGCATGCAGGCAGCCGTCGTACCGGCCTTCGGAAAGTCCCTGGTGATCGAGGAGTCCCGCGATCCGATGCCCGGCGCAGGCCAGGTCCGCGTTCGTGTCGCGGCCCCGGGTATGTGCCACGGCGTGATCGGCTCCGGCGTGGGCATCCGGCAGAACCCCGACGAGGTGTTCCTGCCGCACGCGGCGGGGCACACCCGGGTGGTCTCCCTGTCCCGCCCCCTGGCCTCGGTCGACGAATCCTTCCAGGACGTCTCGCACGGCCCGCTCGACGCGCGGAGCGTCCACCCGTTCCCCGACGGAAGGTGAGGATCATGGAGCTGCCTCTGGTCGTGGGCGTCGACGGTTCCGAGTCGAGCCTGCGTGCCGTGGACTGGGCGACGGACGAGGCCGGCCTGCACGGACTGCCGCTCCGGCTGGTGTACGCCTCGCTCTGGGAGCGCTACGAGGGCACCTCGCTCGCTCAGGGACCGGACCGCCCCTCGGAACAGGTGATGGCCGAGGACATCGTCGACGCAGCCGCTCGGCGGGCACACCGTCGCGACGTCGAGTTGAAGGTCTCCACCGATCTGCTGCCCGAAGAGCCGGTCTCCGCACTGCTGCGCGAGAGCCACAACGCCACCGCTCTGATCCTCGGCGCCCGAGGCCGCAGCGCCATCGCCGAACTACTGCTCGGCTCCGTCGGCCTCACTGTCGCCGCCCGCGCCCACTGCCCGGTGATCGTGCTGCGCGGCAGCCACGACAACCAGGCGAAGTCCGGAACACGGCAACGCATCGTGCTGGGAGTCGGCGAGGAGCCGCAGAACTCCGCGGCCGTGCGCTTCGCCTTCCAGGAGGCGGAGAAACGGCAGGTCGCTCTGGAGGTTGTAGGGTCCTCGCGCCGCCCTGCGCACGAGGCCACCGGCGGCCCGCGGCCGGCCGGAGACTCCGCTGCTCTCCACGAGCAGGGGGCCGCGGACACCCCGGACGCCGCGCTGCGCGCCGCTGCGGCCGACCACCCGTCCGTGGAGGTGCACCGGCGCACCGTCGAGGGCTCCACCCGTAAGGCCCTGCTCGACGCCTCGGCCACCGCCGACCTGCTCGTCGTCGGGGCCGAGCGTCGCCACGGCCATTTCGGGCTGGGCCGGGTCGCGCACGCCGTGCTGCACCACGCGGCCTGCCCGGTCGCCGTCGTACCGCAGTTGGTGTGAACGCCGTGACCGACTCAGGGGCGTGCCGCGTGAGCGGGAGCGCAGAGATCCGGATCACGCGGTCGGGCGCATGCGCCCGACACCGGGGCGGCCCGCCGCCCGGCAGTTCACGGCACGGTCCGCGTGACCCCGGGGTCTCGGGCGCCCGGGGTCTTGGATGCTCGGAGTCTCCCTCTGCTCGTGCCGCCGGCCACGCCGTCTGCTCCGCTCGACGCCGTACCTCGACGCCGTACCTCGATGACGTACCTCAATGACTTACGGAGTGACCATGCCCAAGGTCGAACACCAGGACAGCACCGTACTGACCGATGAGGAACTGCGCACCCTGGACGCCCACTGGCGGGCCGCCAACTACCTTGCCGTGGGCCAGATCTACCTGCTGGCCAATCCGCTCCTGACCGAGCCCCTCACGCCCGCGCACATCAAACCGCGCCTCCTCGGTCACTGGGGCACCTCGCCCGGCCTCAACCTCGTCCACACCCATCTCAACCGCGTCATCACGGCGCGCGGTCTTGACGCGCTGTGCGTGTGGGGCCCCGGCCACGGCGGGCCCGCCGTCCTCGCCAACTCCTGGCTGGAGGGCAGCTACAGCGAGACGTACCCGGACGTGTCACGGGACGCGGCGGGCATGGCGAGGCT
>NZ_JBITGS010000030.1:0-129772 GCF_044457265.1 Streptomyces sp. NPDC050564
CGACCGGTGCGTTGGGCGACGGACACGATCTCCTTGCTGATCCGGTGGTTCACATCCGTGGCATGGCGGCGCTCGGTGTGTGCGCGGCGGGCGAGACGGCGGGTGGCCGAGCGCGTGCGCTTGGCCTGGAGCTCAGCGCGTTTGCGGGCCTGCCAGCGCCGGTAGCGCGACAGCCGCCGCCCCTGGTGGTTGGTGCCATCGCTGGTGGTGGCCAGGTTCACGATGCCCCGGTCCACCCCGATGAAGTCCACCGGCTCATACACCTTGGGCTCAGGGATGTCGCAGGTGGCGATCAGGAACCACTTGCCGCCCTGCCGTACGAGGTCGCTTTCGCCCTTGCGGTGGGCGACGAGCGTCTTGAGCTGGTCGGGTGAGCAGGCGAACCGGATACCCTTCATCCGCCCGTCCACGGTCCAGATGGAGACGGTGCGCGCGTCGTACTGCCACGACAGGCAGCGGTCGTCGAACGGCTGAGCCGCCTGCGGACGGAAGACGATCGGCGAGCCGACGGCCTTGCGGTACCGCTTCGAGGTAGGCGGACCAAGCCTTCCGGCCCGCAGGTTGGCCTGCAGGGTCGCGTAGGCGTCGATTACCTTCTTCACCGCTCGCACCGGCGGCTGCGCGGACAGCCCGAAGGTCGCCTTCAGGTCCGTATACACCTGCCTCTGCAGACCGTTGCGGTCCTTCAGGCCCTGGGCGAAGGCAACGGAAGAGGCCTGCGTAGCGGCCCGGTTGCAGGCGCGCAGGGTCGCCTCGAGCCCCGACGCCTGCACCGGCGTCGGCAGCAGCTTCACGCGCACCACCAACTTCACAAAACCGGACTGTAGTACGACATCCGTACACGCGGCCGCAGTTCACTCAGCAATCACCATGACCGGTGACCAGCGAGACAGACGTTCGCATTCCTCGGCTCCGCCGGGCAGCCCTGCGAGCGCTCCGCGCCCGTCAAGAGCAGACGCGGCGACGCTCCGCGTCGCAGCCACTGGAGGCGATTCCTCCCCGGCGTAAACGCCGGGGCATCCTCGCCAGAATCAGGTGAAATGAACGCATCACCCTGCAGAACCGTCGTCCGCCTGTCCCCTTCGAGCACGGCCAGAGCCCATCGAACGGTACTCGCTTCACGCATACGTCCAGGTCCCGCCAGACCGGCGGCCTGGCGGGACCGTGTCGTCGTTGGCCATGACAGGCCGCATCCGCTGGGTGATGCGCGGCTGCTGGAGTCGATCGGCCTGGCGGGCGGCCAACGCGTTGGACGGAGTTCGCCCTGTCAGCGGCCGCCGCCTGCTGCCGGCTCGGCGCAGGCGCCTGCGGCGCACGCGATGAGCCAGGCGTCGAAGTCGGCGTCGTAGCGGGTGCCGATGCCGGAGTTGTAGACGGCGTAGCCGCCCGTGTAGTCGCCGACTCGGAAGTGGGCGAGCATGCGTTGGATGTCCGCCGGGTGCTTCTCGAACATGTAGCGGACCGCGAGGTAGCCCCAGGGGTAGGTGCGGGTCACGTCGCTGTTGGCGTAGGTGTTCTGGAACAGCGTGCTCAGTGTGTAGGTGCGCCTGCCCGCCTCGGTGATCGCCTGGTCATCGGTGATGCCGCGGTAGCTGTAGGAGATGTATTCGGCCAGGCCCTCGATCCACCAGACGTCGGGCACGGAGGTCTGTCGGGCGAAATCGCCCTTCATGTCGTCACGGGCGTCGAGGTAGTGCGTGTACTCGTGGTTGAGGTTCCAGATCCGCGCCACGAAGCCGTCGTCGTAGTCCTTCTGATACATGATCGAAAGGGGCTGGTTGTGGGGGTCGGCCGGATCTCCCACCAGGGTTATGCCGCCATTGTCCGTGCTGACGCCGAAGATTGCCCCGGCGTAGGTCTGGTAGTCGGCGCGGCTGGCGAACACCACGAGTTGGATGGTTGATTCGTACTGGCCGGGTATGGAGCCCTCGTCCTTGACGAGGCGGTGGAAGTACGGGTCCTGGGCCAGCACGCCTGCGCATGTCGCGTCGAGGTCGGCGGCGGTCAGCGCCTGAGCCCGGATGGTGTGCGTCCCGTCGCAGGCGTGGGTGATCGGCAGCGCGGCCTTCGTCAACTGGCCTGCCAGGTCGCAGACGTCGTAGTACGAGCAACTGGCCTTGTCGTAGTAGTCCGCCTGGCTCGCGACCGCGACCCACAGTTGGGCCGTGGGGCCGGTGATCTTCGAGGCGTTCAACAGGCCCTTGACCAGTGGCCGGACGCGGGCCTGCAGCGCGGGGTGCTCGACGTAGCGGGCGAGGTTCATTCCCGCGTTGGATTCCAGGTAGGCACGATCGGTCCCCAGCAGGTTCATGTGGGTGAGTGCGAACCGGTTGAGGGCGTCGATGATGCCCGGGTCGGCCGTGACCGCGTCGACGTACGCGGAGTTCCAGTTGCCGCGCCAGAGGGGGGTGTAGACGTCGTTGACGGCTGCCACCATGCCGGCGATGGCGTCGTAGGAGCTGTTGTATCCACCCAGCACCCGCCGGTAGACGTTCAGGTAACGGTCCTGCAGGTCGGCACTGTCCGTGAGGATGATGACGTCACCCAGGATGTCGCCGTTCGCGGAGGTGACGTCCCTCGAGTGTGCACGGGCGAAGAACGCGTCCAGGCCGGCGGCCGTGGCTGTGGTCAGGGCCGGGCCGTAGGGGCCGACGTCCGACGGGTTGTAGAACTGCACGTAGTAGCCCGCGCGTACGAACAGCACGAGTTGCCACACATGGGCCGAGTTGTCGCCGCCGTACCTCTTGGCCGCGCCCGTGAAGGCTTTCGCGATGGTGACCATCTGGGCCTCGCGAAAGATCTTGTGCGCATCTGAACCGGTGACGGCGAACAGGCTGTTGACGCAGTCGATGGTCGACGCCTTGACGAACGCGACGAGTGCGGATCCGGTCCGGCTGCCGAAGTCGGCCGGAGTACACGAGGCCGCCCTCGGTGCGGCGTTCGGTCCGGACGTGGCAGCCGGGTCGTGCGGGGGCGTCGCCGGCCTGAGAGGCGGGAGTTGGGCGGGAGTCACCCGTCGGCCCTGCACGGCCCGGTCGGAGGGGCCGAGGGTCGAGCCCGTCGGCGGCACGGGCGACGTCGCGTTTCGGGATCCGATGGCGGCGTTGGTGTGGGCCGGTGGTGGGGGTGCGGCGAGCGCCGGCGTCGCCAGCAGGCCGGCCATGGTGACACCGGCAGCGAGAGAACCGACCACGCATCTGGGCAGGGGTAAGCGGTAGCGCATCTGGACTCCTTCACGGATAGATGCGCCTCGAAAGAGCTGATGAGGCGTGAGAGGCACCTTCTCAATCCCTGCCGCCTCCAACAATGGGGTGTGACATAGCACATTGCACGGCCGCTCCATAACATCCGGCCGGGCCTCACCATCCGGCACGACATCCGACCGGACGCCCAGTGCGGCAGACAGCCGCGCACAGCTCGGTGCGGCCTGAACCCGGCCCTACGGTCCGGCCACGCTCCACGTCCGCGAGACCCACGCCCTCAAGTGCGGCGATTGAGCGATGAGGTCGCGGTACGCCGCAGTGGCGGAAACGAAGAGCGTCTCGGCCACCTCGTCGGGAACCCTGTCGCGCCGCCAGGCCAGCACGTAACGGCACCACAGCGGTGTGCCGATCAGCGGTTTGATCAACACCTCCGGGGTCGGCCGGAGCGTCGCCTGTACCAAGGACACCCCGAGGCCATCGGCAATCATGTTCTGCAACTGCACTCGGTCGCCCAGGAATTCGTGCACCGCCACCGGCGAGAAGCCCGCCGCCTCACATGCGGCATAGAAGACTCCCGGCCAGCCGGCCCCGTCATCAGGTGTCACGAACCAGGCATCATCCGCCAGATCGGCGAGCGTCACCTGAGGGCGATGCCTGAGTCGGTGACGAGCCGACAGGGCCACAAACGTCGGCTCGGTGACGATGCCGCGATGCGCCACCGCGGCAGAGTGGCGCAATTCCATTCCGGGATAGTCCGCGGCGATCGCCGCGTCCACCTCGCCCCCCTCCAGGAGTTCGACGATCTGCGAGGAGGCGTACACACTGCTCACCGTCAGCGACACGTCCGGCAGCCGACTTCGGACCCCGACCACCATGCCCGACAGCACCGGTGAGTTGGTCGCGGCCACGCGCAGGATCCGGCGCGTACTCGCCGCGACCCCCACTGGTCGGAGCCCGATCGCCTCCGCGCGTGCGAGGACGTCTCGCGCCTGAACCACGACCTCCGCTCCGTATGGCGTCAGCTTCACACCAGACACGCCGCGCTCGAACAGCAGCTGACCGAAGAAGCGTTCGATCCGCTGAAGCTGAGTGCTCATGGCCGGTTGCGAGTACCCGAGCTCCGACGCCGCCCGCCCCAGGCTCCCCGCATCAGCGATCGCGCACAGCACGCGCAGATGCCGAAGCTCCAGCTCCATCCGCCCTCTCCCCGTCCGCATCACCGGGCCGCCGGCCACCCGGCCGTGACAACAATGCCGCCCTCTGGTCACACCAGCGGAGGGGAAGCGTTCCATCGCGCCGTCCCACCCACAAGATGCGGATGCGCCGCCATCGGGCACGGGAGTTGATACGCGACCGCTGGGGCGGGTCCGGTGGGTTGCCCAGTGGAAAGCTCGGGGGTGGGTCCGGTCGTCGCGGTGAGCACCCGGTGGAAGTCCCGGCGGCTGGAGCCGCCCTGCGCGGAGCCGCACGCCGACAGGCCCGGATTGCGGGTCGAGTCGGCTGATGTCGCTCACCCGCCGTTCGGCGCCGCCGTGCAGGACCAGGAGACTGGATGACGGCCGGGCTGATGGTGTTCTGGTTGATTTTCGAGATCGGCACCCCAGCATCGGGCCGAGCCCGAGCGGTCCGAGGTGCAGGCCTTCCACACGCCGCTACGGACGGTGTCGCGGCACGGGTCGTCCCGCGAACAGAAACGTCCGATGTCACCGAGCCGGCGCGGCGCGAACCCGCGCCAGTGATCCTCGAGACCGCCGCGCGGGCAGACGCGCTGTTGTGGACCTACGGTGATCTGAGAGAGACCGGCAAACCGAACTGGTACTACCGAGGAGAATGCGATGGAGGAGCACTTCGTCTGGGTAACGACGCGCCGCCTTCAGCCGGGCGCCCTGGAGGAGTTCGAGAGGGCATGGCGCCCGACCCCCTATCCGCAGGGCCTGCGTCGCGCCTTCGCGTACTGGTCCGAGGACGGGCAGGAGATCACCGGGGTGTCGTTCTGGGATTCCAGGGAAGCATGCGACTCCTGGCGGGCTTCGGAGCCTGAGGCGCAGCGGCGGGCGGCCATGGCCCCGTACACCGTCGAAGAGCGGGAAGGCTTCTACCGCGGACGTGAACTCTCCGTCCCCCAGCGGTAGCCATGGACGAGCGGAAGCGGCCCGAAGCCTCCGCGGCCCCGTGACCCGTATCGGAGGTCGTCGATCGGCACGTACGCGGAGCACGCGCCATCGCCCGTCGTTCCACCCACATCACGGGTATGCCACAGCCGTCGGAGATCACCGAGGCCTCACCTGAATGGCTCGAACCCGCCGTGACAGTGCACTCGAACGCGGACACACCTCGGCGGCCGCCACACGACCCGCCTGGGGATTCAAGCCCCACCGCGTCCAGGGGCGCATGTGCGGGCCGCCCGCCGAGGTCCGGATGGACTGGGCCGAGCCCGAACCGGCCCCCTGCTCCGGGCAGCCCGCCCGCTGCGACAAGCGGGGCGACGGCTCAGCCGCCTACCGTAGAGATATGAGCGAGATCGTCGTCGTGTACGAGCTCGGCCGGTCGGCGGCCCATCGCACCTCCCCGGGCGCACCACACGGTGCGGAACAGCCCGTCCGTAGGGTGCACGCAGCCCCCGCCGCCCCGGGAGAGCTCGCCGCGGCTGGACCGCGGTCGCTCTGTGGCAAGGACACCTTCGCCATGGAGACGAGCCACTGGAAGCCGTCCGAGCACCCCGGAGCGCCGTGGTACCCCGCGGAGTACGCGTCCGTGGTCTGCCCCGATTGCGACGCCGTGATGGAGATCTGACACCTGCTCCCTCACGCGTCACCCGGTCTCGCCGGCGCTGCCGTGCCGGGTGACCATGTCGGAGGCGGTGAGCGACCTTCTGGACAGGCTGATGGCCTCCTGGTCATCCTCGCGCAGGAGACCTCACACCCGGAACTCCCGTATCACCGTGTTCCGGAACACTGCCGCACCGCCGATCGTGAACAGCGCGAGCCCGGTGTCGACGAGGTACGGGAACACCTCCATCGAGTGCACGTACCGACCGTCGTCGATGAACACCTCGACGGACGTGCGGTCCACGAAGATCCGTAGCTTCACCTTGCGCGCGGAGGGGTCGAACGAGGTGTGGCTCTCCTGCCACTTGCCGGAGGTGTCGGGGTTGACGGCACCGCGTCGATTGACGAACGCGTAGTCGCCGTACACGCCCACGTCGATGTGCCGACCGCCGTCGGCCGAGCGGCGCAACTGCACGCCCGCGCCCGCGAGTTGGTCCCAGGTGATCTCGCAGGTGAGCTCATAGGCCACGCCGTCGTAGTCCAGCACTCGGCTGCCGTCGACCTCCAGGTCGCCGAGGCGTACCGTGCGCGAGACGTGGTCGTCCAGGACGGCGATCGGCCGCGAGGCCAGGTAGTACGTGCCGGAAGCGGCTCGCTCGAGCGTGATCTCGCGGATGATCGAGTCGGTTCCGTTGAAGCCGTCGCAGTCGATCGTGGGCGTGATGTTCGCGTAGTCCCAGTTGTTCAGCCAGCCCATGGCGTACCGGGTGCGCGGGTCGACGGAGCCGTCGGGCCGGCGCTTTTCGAAGGTGACGGCTCCGTACCAGTCGAAGCCATGGTCGAGCCACTGCGGGTCCGCGGCGTCGGCGCTGAAGGCGTTGCCGTCGAAGGAGCCCGTCCAGTACGCATAGGTGTTCGGCAGCCCGGAGCCCTTGCCGTTGGCGCTCACGCCCAGGACCCACTTCGCCGTACCGTCCGCCGCCGTGATGCGGAACAGGTCGGGGCACTCCAGCGTCCCGATCCCCTCCTTGACGAAGCCGCCCGCGTACGTCCACTTCTTGAGGTCGTCGGAGTGGTAGAGGCCGACCTTCGTGCCCTCGGCGAGCGCCATCGCCCATCGGCCGCGCTCCTCGTCCCGGATCACCTTGGGGTCGCGGAAGTCGCGCACGCCGGGGTTGGGCAGGACCGGATCGGTGCCGTGGTTCGTGAAGGTGCGACCGCCGTCGGTGGAGTAGTACAGGTACTGCGCCTGAGAGGTGGGCCCGTCGTCGTGGGACATCGTCGCGACGACGACGACCGCGCCCGCGCCGAAACCCGCCGTGTCGTCCGCGTCGACGACCGCCGAGCCCGACCAGACGTCCCCGTTGGGGGTCGTGTCCTTGGGGACGGCGACGCCGCGGTCCCGGAAGGCAACCAGGTCGGCGCTGGTGGCCAGGCGCCAGGCGGTGCCGACGGCTCCGGTGAAGTAGTCCGCGTTGTACAGGTAGTAGTAGTGGTACTCACCGTCGATCCAGACCGGTCGCTGCGGGTCGTTCTTCCACGCGTCGGGGACCGTGAAGTGGTACTCGGCGCGGTAACTCGCGCCGGATTTCCCGCTCTTGGGGCGGGCGGCGACCGGCACTGCGGGCAGCGCCACGCCGGCCGCTCCCGCGGCCGATCCGGCGAACAAGGCTCTCCTGGACATCCCACGCATCACGCATCGTTCCTCTCGTGCGAGTCATGCGAACGGCGGCTCATGTGGAATCAGGACTGTAGACCTAACTCGTTAAAGGTCAAGCGTTCGCGACCCTTGACAGGGCCGTGACCCGCTTCACATCATCTGGGGCATCACCCCTGAACTAACACGAGTTAGGCCCGTCAGATGACCGCCTCGCACCTCTCCCGTCGCGCCCTGCTGCGGTACGGCGCCTACGGCGCTGGAGCCGCCGCCTTGGCCGGCACCACGGCGAGCTGGGACCGGCTCACCGGAGCCGACATCCCCGGCCGCGACGACGGCTCCCTCGTCGTCGCCACCCTGGGCTCCGCCTTCGACCAAGCCGCCGTCCGCACCCTCAGCGAGGGCTTCCAGAAGCTGCACCCGGGCATCAGGCTCCGGATCAACGCGGTGCAGGCCGTCGACTGGTCGGACTTCTTCGCGAAGATCCTCACCCAGATCGCGGCGGGCACCGCTCCGGACCTCGTCTACGTCGCCACCGAGGGCGTCCAGCTCTTCGCCGAGCGCCTCGGCGTCCCCCTGGACCGCTGGGTGAAGCGGGACGCGGCGGAACTGCGCGAGTACTTCGCCGACGTCCACCCCTCGCTGGTGGAGTCGATGATGTACGAGGGGAGCCTCTACCAGCTGCCGGTCGAGTTCAACGCGGCCGACATGTATCTCAACAAGCAGGTGCTCAAGCGGGCCGGCGCGGACTTCCCGGCCGCCGACTGGACCCACGACGAATTCACCACGCTGCTACGGGACATGAAGCGCTCCAGCGGCTCCCACTTCACGCCGTACTTCTGGACCAACCGGCTGTGGGGCGGCGTTGTGCCCTGGCTGTTCGCGAACGGCACCAACCTGCTCGCCGAGTCCAAGGCGCCCGGCGGCTCCTGGCTGTGGGACACCTTCTACCCGGCCGCCGAGCGGCGCGGGCGCGGAGGCGGCTTCCGGTGGACCACCCCGCAGGCCACCGACCTCCGCGTGGAGGAGGCGTACGACTACCTCGCCTCGCTCATCCAGGAGGACCTGTGCACCCGCCCCGAGGGCGGCAACGGCAGCAACCTCGTCGGCGTCTTCTCCACCGGCCGCGTCGGCGTCACGCCGGCGGGCGGCTTCTGGGCCGGCGGTCTGCATCTGGCAGGCATGCAGCCCAGCGGCTACGACGTGCAGTACTTCCCGCGTTGGCGCGCCCGGCGCCACCAGTTCGGCGCGGCCGGCTACGCGTTGCTGCGCACATCCAAGAAGCAGGACGAGGCCTGGGAGTTCATCAAGTACGCCGCCCTCAAGGACACGCTGACCCAGCTCTTCAAAGGCAACCAGACCACCCCGGCGCGCCGCTCGATGCTCACCGCCGCCCGCTACCAGGAGACCGGCCCGACGCACTGGCAGGTCTTCTACGACACCCTCGACAAGTTCCCCGACACCGGGCCGATCCCCGCGCCGCCGCAGGTCGCCGAGGTCGAGCAGGTGCTGCTCAAGCACACCGGTACCGCCCTTGCCTCCCCGCGGGCGGTGCGCCCCGCGCTGCGCCGGATGCAGGGCGATCTGGAGAAGGCCATGGAGCGTGACGTATGACGAACACCCAGACCCCGGCCGTACGGACACGCCCGGCGGCACCTCTCCCCGTCGCACCGCGGCCCTCCGTCCGCGACCGCGGCACACGGCTGCTGGCCACGCTGTTCCTGGCACCCACGATCGTCGGGATCGTCGTCTTCACCGTCGTCCCCATCGCCGGCTCGGTCGTCCTCAGCCTGTTCCACTGGAACGTGATCGACTCGCCGAGCTTCGCCGGGGCCGACAACTACCGTGAGTTGCTGGGCGATTCGACCGTGCTGGTCTCCTTCCGCAACACCCTCGTGTTCATGGTGTTCGCGGTGGCGCTGCAGTTGCTGATCGCCCTGGTGCTGGCACTGGCCGTCAACGGGCGAATGCCGGTGTGGCTGCGGTCGGTCTTCCGCTCGGCGTTCTTCTTCCCGCTGGTACTGTCCGCCGCGTCCATCTCGGTGGTGATGAAGTACCTGTTCAACCAGGACTTCGGGGTCGTGAACTGGCTGCTCGGTCTCATCGGGATCGCCCCGGTGCCGTGGTTGACATCGGAGAACTCAGCGATGGCCGCCGTGATTCTCGTCTACGTCTGGCAGCAGTTCGGCTTCTCCTTCCTGCTGTTCGTCGGCGGCCTGAACAACATCCCCAAAGAGATCCACGAGGCCGCCGCCCTGGACGGCGCGACGGGCCTGCGCAAACACCTGACCGTCACGCTGCCCCTGCTGTCACCCACGCTGCTGGTCGCGTCGGTCGTCGGCATCATCAACGCGCTCCAGGTCTTCGAGCAGCCGTACGTCCTCACGAACGGCGGGCCCGGCGACTCCACCAGGACCGTCGTGATGGTCATCTACGAGAACGCCTTCGAGCAGCTGCGCTTCGGCGAGGCGTCCGCGGTGGGCGTGCTGCTGTTCGTGCTGATCATGGCGGTCACCGCCCTCCAGTTCCGGCTCAGCCGGCGTTTCGTCCACTACCAGTGAGCCGGGTGAGTCCCATGAGCCAAGCAACGCTGTCCCTGAGCCGTACGCGGCACTCACTCGCACCCTGGGCACGGATCGCCGCCCTGACCGTATGCGCCCTACTGACCCTCGGGCCGGTCATCTGGACCGTCTCCACCTCGCTGCGCACCCCGGCCGAGTCCTTCGACCTGCCGCCGCGGATCATTCCGACACACCCCACCACCGAGGCGTACCACGGGGTCTTCGACCAGATCGACGTCTGGCTGCTCGCCGTCAACTCCACGCTCGTGACGGCGCTGATCGCCGTGGGCCAGATGATCACGGCGGGCCTGGCCGGATACGCCTTCGCACGCCTCGAATTCCGTTTCAAGAAGCCGCTGTTCGGGCTCGTGCTGGCGACCATGATGGTGCCGCTCCAGGTCACCATCGTGCCCGTGTTCCTGGTACTGAAGTCGATGGGGCTCACGGACACCCTGCTCGGCCTGATCGTCCCGGCCTTCCCGACCGCGTTCGGCACCTTCCTGATGCGCCAGTACTTTCTGGGCATGCCGAAGGATCTCGGCGAGGCAGCCATGCTCGACGGCGCCGGGCCCTGGCGGATCTTCCGGTCCGTATACGCGCCGCTGGCCGCGCCCGGCCTGGCCATCGTGGGCGTGCTGGCCTTCAACTACCACTGGAACGAGTTCTTCCGGCCACTGATCCTCGAGACGTCCAGCCAGAACTACACACTGCCGCTGGGCCTGGTCTCCCTGCAGGGCAACCTCGGCACCGGCTCCATCTCGGTGGTCCTCGCCGGCGTCGTCCTCTCCATGATCCCCGCCGTCGCCGTGTTCGTCGTCGGCCAGCGCCCTCTTCGCGAGGGCATCACCTCCGCAGGAGTCAACCGTTGAGCCACGACCCTCATGCGCCTGACTTCCGGGTCCGTCCGCCGGCCAACTGGATCAACGACCCGAACGGGCCCTTCCGTTGGCGCGGCCGCCACCACCTCTTCTACCAGCACAACCCGGACGCGCCGGTGCACGCGAACATCCACTGGGGTCACGTCTCCAGCCTCGACCTCGCCCACTGGGACCACCACCAGGTCGCACTCACCCCGACGCCCGGCGGCCCGGACGAGGCGGGCTGCTGGTCCGGGTGCGTGGTCGACGACGGAGGGGTGCCGACCGCGGTGTACACGGGAGTCGACCGTGACCACACCGGCCTCGGCACCATCTGCCTGGCGCGGGCGACGGACCCCGACGACGACACGCTCACCGAGTGGAGGCCGCTGCCCACGCCGGTGGTGACCGGCCCGCCGCCCGGTCTGGACGTGGTGATGTTCCGCGACCCGTTCGTCTTCGTCGACGGTGGCCGGCGCTGGGCGCTCGTGGGGGCAGGACACGCGGACGGTACGCCGTCCGTCCTGCTGTACGACTGCGACGACTTGGCCGACTGGCGGTTCGCGGGGGTGCTGGTCGACGGCAACGACCCTGTCGCCACCGACGCGTTCGGCGACAAGGCGGTCGGCTGGGAGTGCCCGCAGATGTACGCGACGGCGAGCGGGGATTGGGGGCTGGTGGTGTCGCTGTGGGACGGAGATCCGTGTGCCACCGGCTACCTGACGGGACGTCTGTGGCGGGACGGCGAAGGAGCGTTGCTTTTCGAGGCGCGGGCCGGCGGCCGGCTCGACCACGGGCGGGACTTCTACGCCCCCGCCGTGCTCCAGGAGACGGACCGGGCCCTGATGTGGGGCTGGTCCTGGGAGGCACGTGAGCAGAGCGAGGCCGTGCGCGCCGGATGGGCCGGCGTCCTCACGGCGCCCCGGGTGGTGGATGTACACCCGGACGGGTCGCTGCGGGTCACCCCGGCCCAGGAGCTCGAAGTGCTGCGCGCCGCCGAGCCGTTCGTCACCGCACCGGGCCGGACCGCGCTCCCGGAGGCGTACGACCTCAGCGTCACAGCGCGCGACCGGACGACCGTGAGTCTGCTCCGGTCCGCCTCGGGCCAGGAGCTGACGGTCCGCCTGGACCCGGAGGCGGGCACCGTGACGCTGGACCGCGGCGGCTGGCCCCGGACAGACGCCGAGGGGGCCCCGCCGATCGAGGTACAGGTGCCACCCCGGGGAGAGCTGAAGTTCCGGGTCCTGGTCGACGGCTCCCTGTACGAGTTGTTCGCCGACGACCGGGCCACCGTCACCGAGCGGGTCTACCGGCGCCCCGACGACGTACCGGAGCTCGTCGTGACGGGATCGGCGGCGGCCGTCATGGGGTGGGAGCAGGTCCCACCGACGCGCGGCTGATCACGGGGCAGGCGATGCGCCGCGCGGAGGTGGGAGGCGTCCGGCCGGTGTCGATGGCGTCGAGGAGCAGCCGGGTGGCGGCCTCGCCCATCGCCCGGTGCGGCAGCGCGACCGTGGTGAGGGGCGGAGCGAGAAAGGCGGCCATGTGCTCCTGGTCGTCGTAGCCCACCACCGACAGGTCGTCGGGAACGGCGATCCCGAGCCGGGTCGCGGCGTGCAGGACACCCGCCGCGACCCGGTCGTTGTAGCAGAAGATCCCGGTGGGGCGCCGGTCGACGGCGGCCCCGTCGAAGAGCCGCGCCGCACCCTCGTAGCCGCTGGAGATCTCGCCTCCGGTCCGTACGACCCATTCCTTGGGAACGGTGATCCCTTCCGCCCGCAGCGCGTCCCGGAAGCCGCGCAGGCGCTCGACCGACGCGATGTCGTCCAGTCCGCCGACCAGCGCGATCCTTTGGTGTCCCTGCTCGAGGAGCAGGCGGGCCGCCGTACGGCCTCCGGCGCGTTCGGCGGGGATGACGGCGGGCAGGGAGTTGTCCTCGGGCAGGCAGTTGGCGAGGACGGAGTGGGTACGGTGCAGGCCCTCGGGGACGCGGACGCGGCGCAGGGACATGGCCGCGTAGATGATGCCGTCCACGCGGCGGTCGAGGAGTTCGGCGACCGCCGCGTCCTCCTTGGCCGCGTCGCCGCCCGAGTCGACAGTCAGGACGAGGTGCTCGCTGTCCCAGGCGGTCTCCATGGCGCCGCGCAGCAGCCGGCCCGCGAAGGGCGATGAGGCGATCTCGTCGGTGATCAGACCGATCACGGCGGTACGGCGGCGGCGCAGGCCGCGGGCGACCGGGTCGGGGCGGTAGCCGAGCTGGGCCGCGGCCTGGCGGATGCGTTCCTGGGTGGCGAGCGAGAGGTTGCCGTCGGCACGGCCGTTGAACACGAAGGAGACCGCGGTGTGCGACACACCGGCGAGCCGCGCGACGTCCCGGGACGTGGGACGCCCGGTTCCCGTCGTGTGGCTGTCCTCGGTGCTGCCCATACCGTCCGCTGCCCTCATCCCCCACCCGCCCGGTTGATCACTCCCCACCCTATCGGCGACCGGGACGCCGGCGCTGTCCGCCTGCCATCCGTGCGCGGGCCGAGCGGGCTCGCGTACTGGGCCAAGGGCGCAGCGGCGATCCGTGCCCGATTTCCTGCTGGAAGCACGGCTCGCCGTGCCGACGAGCAGGCTCTGCCCCCTGGGGGCTCATGCGCCGGATTCCAGCACCTGCTTCAGGGTGGCGAGTTCGGTGTCGACCAGCGCGGTCTGCTCGTCGAAGAACGTGTCGGTGAACGCGGGCGGCTGGAAGAAGGTGATCATGAATTCGCTGCCGGTGCCATTGGGGACGACCCGGGCGGGGACCTGACGGGTCCAGTTGGCCGCGTCGGCGAGGAATGCGAAGACGTCGGCGACGGGCCGGTCGATGCGGACCGTCTTGGTGACGGACCGGGCGGTGGTCGCGGTGGTGCTCATGGCAGGGCCTTTCAGATGTTCGTCCCGGGGGTGTCGTGCTGGGCTTCGCCGATGAGGCGGCGTATCCACGCCTCCAGCTGTTCGCGCTGCCGGGGGGTGAGGGAGTCGAAGAAGTGCGAGTCATTGCGGTCGGCGATCGCGGCCAGTTCGGGGACCAGCTCGTGCCCTGCCTGCGTCAGGGTCAGGCGCAGGCTGCGGCGCGAGGCCGGGTCCGGTTCGCGCGTCATCAGTCCCTTGGCGGCCAGTCGGTCGACCAGGCGCGAAACGGCGCCGGCGTCGATATCGATGTACCGGGCCACCTCACCCGCGGTCGTCGCGTCACCGCGATGGACGGTGACCAGCACTGCCCACTGGGAGACGGTCACGTCATGGCGGGCGAGTTCTTTCTCGAAGCGCCCGTGCACTTCGTCGGAGAGCCGACGGAGCCAGTAGCCGAGATGGTCACGCAGGCCGCTTGGTGGGGTCGTCACTCCTCCACCATGAATGTCGCGACAAGTGTTGTCAAGACATCAGTTAGCGGCGTCGAGCCAGGATGCGCGACTTAATTCCTGGAGCGCCTTTGCATGACCATGCGCGAAGATGCATACTCTTCCTATGTCTAAGGTCCTCACCTCCCTTCCCGCCGGCGAGCGCGTCGGTATCGCCTTCTCAGGCGGCCTCGACACCTCGGTCGCGGTCGCGTGGATGCGCGACAAGGGCGCCGTCCCGTGCACCTACACCGCCGACATCGGCCAGTACGACGAGCCCGACATCGCCTCGGTGCCCGGTCGCGCGAAGACCTACGGTGCCGAGATCGCGCGCTTGGTCGACTGCCGCGCGGCGCTGGTCGAGGAGGGCCTGGCCGCGCTCACCTGCGGGGCGTTCCACATCCGCTCGGGCGGGCGTGCCTACTTCAACACCACGCCGCTCGGCCGCGCCGTCACGGGCACCCTCCTGGTCCGGGCGATGCTCGAGGACGACGTACAGATCTGGGGCGACGGCTCGACCTTCAAGGGCAACGACATCGAGCGGTTCTACCGGTACGGCCTGCTCGCCAACCCGCACCTGCGGATCTACAAGCCCTGGCTGGACGCGGACTTCGTGACCGAGCTCGGCGGTCGCAAGGAAATGTCGGAGTGGCTCCTGGCCCACGACCTGCCCTACCGCGACAGCACGGAGAAGGCGTACTCCACCGACGCGAACATCTGGGGCGCCACCCACGAGGCCAAGACCCTGGAGCACCTCGACACGGGCGTGGAGACCGTGGAGCCGATCATGGGCGTGCGGTTCTGGGACTCCTCGGTCGAGATCCCCACCGAGGACGTGACCATCGGCTTCGACCAGGGCCGCCCGGTGACGATCAACGGCAAGGAGTTCGCCTCCCCCGTCGACCTGGTGATGGAGGCCAACGCCATCGGCGGCCGCCACGGCATGGGCATGTCGGACCAGATCGAGAACCGGATCATCGAGGCCAAGAGCCGCGGCATCTACGAGGCACCCGGCATGGCCCTGCTGCACGCGGCCTACGAGCGCCTGGTGAACGCGATCCACAACGAGGACACCCTCGCCCAGTACCACAATGAGGGACGGCGCCTGGGCCGGCTGATGTACGAGGGTCGCTGGCTGGATCCGCAGGCCCTGATGGTGCGCGAGTCGCTGCAGCGCTGGGTCGGCTCAGCGGTCACCGGCGAGGTGACGCTGCGGCTGCGGCGCGGTGAGGACTACTCGATCCTCGACACCACGGGCCCGGCGTTCAGCTACCACCCGGACAAGCTGTCCATGGAGCGCACCGAGGACTCTGCATTCGGCCCGGTGGACCGGATCGGCCAGCTCACCATGCGCAACCTCGACATCGCCGACTCGCGCGCCAAGCTGGAGCAGTACGCCGGGCTCGGCCTGATCGGCACCGGCAGCCCCGCCATCGGCGCGGCCCAGGCGGCCGCGACCGGGCTGATCGGCACCATGCCGGAAGGCGGCGCCGAGGCCATCGCCTCCCGCGGCGAAGTCACCGGTGACGACGAGATGCTGGACCGCGCCGCGATGGAGTCCGGTACGGACTGACCGGCCCCGCCGAGCGGAAAGCTCGACACCCCCGAAGAGACGCACCATCGGAAAGGCCGGCTCGACGCACTCGGCGTCGAGGCGGCCTTTTCCACTTCCACTGAGCCCCGATCGGAACTTACGTCACCTACGGTCAGGGCATGGAAATGGTCTGCGGCGTCGTCGGCATCGAGTACTCGCACTTCTATATCAGCGAACACGTCGAGCCCGGCATCGACAGTTCCACGCAGGAACCCGACTTCCGCACCGACGCCCCGGTGATCCTTACGCCTGGCCGGCTCACCATCGTCAGCAATGTGCAGTCGCACGACGCTTGGGTGACGCTCATGCTTTCCGAGACGGAGCCTGTCCAGCAGACGGAGCAGTGGCAACGACTCGGCAACTGGACCTACCGGCCGGTGCACGGAGGACGGATGGGCATATCCGGCCCCACCACTGGCCCCGCTACGCCTGCCATGGACTGGCTTTCCGGTGGGCAGGGCGATGACCGGTCGCTGCACCTCGACCCGGCCACGGCCTACGGCGTCCACGTCTACGCCAAGGGCCGCCAGGACTCCCGTGCCCGCTACGAGGCGGCCAAGAGCGCGGGGAATGGGGCATCCACGCGGGATTCGAGGACTACGTGATCGTGTTCATCCCCACCGAACGGCAGAGGACGTCCCGACCTACGAGTTGAATCACCCGTACCGACGGTGCTCAGAACCTTGGGCATGGAGCAGTCCGGGATGAGCCGACGAACACGCGTCGGCGCCGCGCCGAGCTCCGATGGCGCTCAACTCCGGTCCGGCAGCAGGTCCGACACGCGTCACCCGAAGTCCGCGCGCGGTCCCGCCTCGTACGCGCCGGAGGAAGAGCATGGTGGCGACAACTGACATCGACCCGGCCGGTGTTCCTTCGTAGGGTGGCAGCCACTGATCGTCCATTTCCCCACCGCGCGCCCGCAGAGGACCGAATGCCGACCAGACTTGTCCAGTACCTGACAGTAATTTCCGCGGTTCTCACACTGCTGACCACAGCCCCGACCGCGGTCGCCGCCGTCCCGGAGCCCGTCGCCTCCGAGGCCCCCGCACAGACCACTCCCCCAGCGGCCGACACCTGGCAGCCGCCGTTGTCCACCCGCGGCCGCTACATCGTCGACGCCCAGGGGCACCGGTTCCGACTGAAGTCGGCCAACTGGGACGGCGCGCAGGGCTCGTGGACAGGAAGCGGCAGCACCGCCGATCCCGCCAACCACCACGCCGGCCAGAACTCGTACGGCATCCCCCTCGGCCTGGACCGCACCCCGCTGCCCCAGCTGCTCACAGACTTCCAGGAACTCGGCATCAACAGCATCCGGCTGCCATTCTCCAACGAGATGATCCACTCGACGACCGCGGTGCCGGATGCCGCGGTCGCGGCCAACCCGCAGCTGCGCGGCAAGACGCCGCTGCAGATCTACGACGCCGTCGTGGCCGCCCTCACCGGCGACGGGTTCGCGGTCATCCTCAACAACCACACCAACTCCTCCCGGTGGTGCTGCGGGATCGACGGAAACGAACGCTGGAACAGCGGTCAGTCCACCCAGCAGTGGGCCGACGACTGGGTCTTCATGGCCCGCCGTTATGCCACCGACTCCGGTGTCGTGGGCGCGGATCTCTACAACGAAGTGCGCCGCGACATCATGGACGACCCCAACTGGGGCCTGGGCGACAGCCACGACTGGTACGCCGCGGCACAACTCGCCGCCGACCGCATCCTCACCGAGGCCAACCCCGATCTCCTCATTGTCATCGAGGGCATCAACTGGACCGGTCTGCCCGTCGACGGACTGCCGCACGACCGCCCCACCCTCACGCCCGTGCGCACGCTCTCGCACACCCTCGTGGACGCTCACAAGCTCGTCTACTCCGCACACTTCTACGGCTACACCGGTCCCCGGCACAGTGGCGCCACCGGAATCGGCGAGACCCACGATCCCCGCTATCAGGACCTGACCCGCGACCAGCTGTACCAAGTCCTCGCCGACCAGGCCTTCTTCGTCACCGCGGAAGGGCAGCACTACACCGCGCCGGTGTGGGTCAGCGAGTTCGGCATCGGCGCCAACGAGACGGGCACCGCCGCCCGCACCTGGTTCGGTAACGTCACCGACTACTTCGCCGACCATGACGCCGACTTCGCCTACTGGCCTTTGGTCGGCTGGGAGGGTCACGACGACTGGGCCCTGCTGCGCTACGACAGCGCGGGACGACGGTCCGGCATCCTCGACCAGGGCGACTGGCGCGGCACCGCCTGGGACCACCTCATGACGTCACCGACCCGCACCGGGTACATCACGTCGACACCTGTCTGGCGCATGCTGACCACCGACCACGGTGACCAGGTCCAGTCTCTGCGGGTGCGGGCCGGCGGCGACTGGGATCCGGGAGCCTACAAGGCCGCCTGCCCCGACGGCCTGCGGTTGATCGGCCTCAGCCACACGGGCGGCCGCGGCCTGTGCACCGACACGACCGGCGGAGACCTGCGCGCCGCGGGCAACGTCCACACAGTCGTCACCGACGAACGCTACGTTCCCGCAGGCGGCGACTGGGCCGGCGGCTACACCAAACTCCAGTGCCCCGCCGGGCAGTTCCTCATCGGCTACAGCCACCGCGGCGACCGTGTGTCGGCGGCCCTGTGCGCGCCCGCCCGCACCCCACTGGGCCACACCGGACGGACCGTCTGGTTCGACCGGTCCGACAACCGGCCCAACGACGGGGCCGGCGGCGACTTCGCCCAGGGCCACTACAAAGGACAGTGCGCCGCCGGCGAGTACACCGCCGGCATCGCCTTCACCACCCGCCTGGGCAGCACGCCAGGCCCCGCGGCTCTGTTCTGCAGCCCGCTGCAACGCTGAAGCACCCGCCCTCCTGACCGACGCCACCGGACAGGTGAAGGTGGACCCGGCCCTGGAGACGGCCGGGTCCACCGCAGCCTCAGCCATCGGTACCGGGAGGAACGGGGCCGACGGCGTCCGGGGTCAGCCGGAGCAGAGTGTCAGATGGACGCTGTCACTCCTGGATACCGATGCCGGGGTGCGGGGACCGGCCGCAGAGCTGGATCACAGGGCGCGGGCGGCACCGGCTCCCGCTCCGGCACCGGCTCGGAGCAGGCGTAAGACCGGATCGCACGGCCGAGCTGCGGACCCCGGCGGAAACCGCGCCCCGCACCTCCGCCGGGAATGGTTGCACCGGCACATAGTGACATCCGTCACCCCGGACTCCCGCGTCAACGCGGTTCGGTAGTACATGTCACCCGGGCGACATGTGGAGACTTGCCGCCCGGAAACAGACAAACGGCGCACATGATCCGGCGGCTTGCGCCCCATTCTGCTCCCTCGCGCCGCTCACCGGGCACATAAGGCGTCCTGACGAAGCGTCAGGTCTTGGCTCGCTCCGGTGAGCCGGGGCTGCACACCTGTGCGCCCGATTCAAGGGCGATCGAGGTCTACGAGGCCGGGTAGTAGTGCCGCTCGTTGCCGGTCGCTCACTCAGCTTTTAACAATGACGGCCCCAGCAGGCGTCACCGCAGCTCAGGCACCGCGTTCGTGCAGAGCCGAGCCCACCGGAGGCGCACCCGCGACGATGGAGCGAGGTCCGCATGAGCAAGCACCGCAGGAAGACGCGCCACCGGCAGATAGCCATCGCTGCCGTCGCACTGAGCGCGCTGGCCATACCGTCCGCCGCCATGGCCTGTAGCAACGATCCGGGCAGCGAGGACGCCGCGTCCCACGGTCACTGGAGGACCTGGAAGAACGCCTCCCTCAAGGAGCGGAGGGCCGGGGAGTGGATCTCGCACCGTTCGGCGCGGACTTGGCGCACAGCGGGGGCACCCGCCTCGACCGCAGCCCCTACCCCCAGCACGCCCGCCTCGACGGCACCCGCCAAACCCACGGCGCCCGCTTCGACGGCACCCGCCAAACCCACCGCGCCGGCCGCGACGGCACCCGCCAAACCCAGGACGCCCACCGCCTCGTCCCCGAGCGCCCCCAGCACGGCAGCCCCCGCATCCAGTGCCGTGGCTCGCGTCGTGGCGCTGGTCAACAGCGAGCGCAGCAAGGCCGGATGCTCCCCCGTGACGCTGAACGCGAAGCTCTCGAAGGCAGCCCAGGATCACAGCGCGGACATGGCGAGCCACCAGAACATGTCCCACACGGGCTCCGACGGTTCGGATCCGGGCCAACGGATCACGCGTGCCGGCTACACCTGGAGTGCCTACGGCGAGAACGTCGCGTACGGATACTCCACCCCCGAGCAGGTCATGGCGGGCTGGATGGCCAGCCCCGGCCATAAGGCCAACATCCTGACCTGCGATTTCAAGGAGATCGGCGTCGGCCTCGCGCAGCCCGGCAACTACTGGACGCAGGACTTCGGCCTGGCCCGCTGACCGCACGCGCCGGAATCCGTACCCCTGGCGAGGCGCCCCACCCCGCCCCGGGATCCGCCCCGGGATCCGTCCCGGGGCGGGGTCAATGGAGGGACTGCCCATCCCCGAGACGCTCCGTCCCAGTAGTCAGTGGGCGATGAGCTGCTGGCCCCCGTCGATGTCGTACGTCGCGCCGGTGAGGGCGTCGTTGCACATGATGTGTACGGCCAGAGCGGCCACGTCGGCCGGTTCGACGACCCGGTGGATGGGGAGCGTGGCGCGCAGTTCCTCGCGCCGGGCGTCGAGCTGATCGCCCAGGAGCGCGGCCGACAGGGGCGTGTCGACGAAGCCGGCCGCGATGAGGTTCACGCGGATCGGCGCCAGTTCGAGCGCCAGGTTCGCGGTGAGGGCGGGCAGCGCCGCGGTCAATGCGGACACGATGGTCATGCCGACACCGTGGCGCCGACCGCCGGTGCCGCCCATGAACAGCAGCGTGCCTCCGGCTCGGACCCTGTCACGGCTGTAGAGGGCCACCCCGAGCGTCGTGGCAAGGCGCTCGTCGACCTCACGGCGGGCGTCCGCGAGGTCCATGTTCGCCAAGGGCATGTAGGACGGGCTGCCGGCTGTGACCATCACATGGTCGACCGAACCGGGCAGATCCTGGAAGAACTGCTGGAGACGGTCGGTGTCGGTGGCGTCGAACACCGCTGTGCTCACAGGCTGAATCTCGCGTGCGGCTTCCTGCAGCCGCTCCGGATTACGGCCGACCATGACCACCCGACCACCTCCCGCGCGTACCTGGCGGGCGGTTTCCAGCCCGATACCCGCGCTGGCGCCGATCACCACAACAGTCTGGTCGGCGAGGTCGAGCCGGCGATGGGGGCCGGTGGCGTCGGGCGCTGCAGTCATGGCACAGCCCCGCCGCCGAAGACCGTCACACAGTCGTAGTCCAGGTCGCTGCCCGTCATCCGAACCCCCGGATATCAGTCCCTCGTCCCAGTGTCGCGCCTGGGGCCGCTGATCGCCTGTCTGCCATCCGGCTGCCTGCTCTTGCGAGAACGGGAGCGTCGGCAACCGCATGATCGGCCGGCACGGACAAAAGGGCCGCCAGGAGCGATACGCCACCGGCACGGCGCGGGCCGCGGGCGCGCAGCTCCGGGTTCAGCCGCCCAATGCCGCCTGGACCACCGCCTTGGCCTCCTCCTGCACCGTACGCAGGTGGCCCTGTCCGAGGAACGACTCGGCATAGATCTTGTAGACGTCCTCGGTGCCCGAGGGCCGTGCCGCGAACCAGGCGTTGGCGGTCGTGACCTTGATGCCGCCGATGGGCGCGCCGTTGCCGGGGGCGTGGGTCAGCACTGAGGTGACAGCTTCTCCGGCGAGGGTGTCCGCGCCGACCTGTTCGGGAGAGAGCCGGGCGAGGAGGGCCTTCTCCTCGCGTGACGCGGGGGCATCGATGCGCTCGTATGCGGGTGCGCCGAAGCGGTCGGTGAGCTTGGCGTAGTGCTCGGACGGTGTCTTGCCGGTGACCGCTGTGATCTCGCCTGCGAGCAACGCCAGGATGATGCCGTCCTTGTCGGTGGTCCACACCGAGCCGTCCCGGCGCAGGAAGGAAGCGCCGGCCGACTCCTCGCCACCGAAGCCGAGCGAGCCGTCGACCAGTCCGTCCACGAACCATTTGAAGCCCACCGGAACCTCGACCAGTCGACGGTCCAGGTCGGCCGCGACCCGGTCGATCATTCCGGACGACACCAGGGTCTTGCCCACACCCGCGTCCGCGGGCCAGCGGTCGCGGTGGGAGTAGAGGTAGGAAATGGCGGTGGCCAGGTAGTGGTTGGGGTTCATCAGCCCCGCGTCCGGTGTGACGATGCCGTGCCGGTCGGCGTCCGCGTCGTTGCCCGTGGCGATCCGGAAACGGTCACGCTGTGCGATGAGCGACGCCATCGCGTAGGGCGACGAGCAGTCCATACGGATCTTGCCGTCCCAGTCCAGCGTCATGAAGCGCCAGGTCGGGTCGGTGAGAGGGTTGACCACCGTCAGGTCGAGTTCGTGCTGCTCGGCGATGCGGCCCCAGTAGGCGACCGACGCCCCGCCCAGCGGGTCGGCGCCGAGAGGCACGCCGGCGGCGCGGATCGCGTCGAGGTCCAGCACGTTCGGCAGGTCCAAGACGTAGGTTCCGAGAAAGTCGTACCGGGCGGTGCTGGAGGCGGCGAGGGCCCGGACGTAGGGAAGGCGGCGCACGTCCTTCAGCCCGCCCGCGATGATCTGGTTGGCGCGGTCCTGGATCCAGGAAGTCGCCTCGGAGCCGGCCGGTCCGCCGTTCGGCGGGTTGTACTTGAAGCCCCCGTCGGCGGGCGGGTTGTGGGAGGGAGTGACGACCACACCGTCCGCGAGGCCCAAGGAGCGTCCGCGGTTGTGGGTGAGGATGGCGTGTGACACCGCCGGGGTGGGCGTGTAGCCGTCCGCGGCGTCGATGAGCACTGTCACCTCGTTGGCGGCGAACACCTCCAGGGCGGTGACCTTCGCGGGCTCCGACAGCGCATGGGTGTCGGCGCCCAGGAAGAGGGGACCGTCAGTGCCCTGGCCGGCCCGGTATTCACAAATGGCCTGACTGGTCGCGGCGATATGGTCCTCGTTGAACGCGGTGTCCAGTGACGACCCGCGGTGTCCGGACGTGCCGAAGGCGACGCGCTGGCCCGGTTCGGCGGGGTCGGGGTGAAGTGCGTAATACGCGGTGACCAGTCGGGCGACGTCGATGAGATCCTCGGGACCGGCCGGCCTGCCCGCTCGCTCGTGCACCATGTGCCCGCTCCTCCACATCAGTTGACCGTCCCTTGCGGTCCCATCTTTCCCTGTCACGACCGCAGTCCGCGAGTGCCCCTCCGCGGGGCGAAGCCCGGGGGTCAGGACGAGCGTGCCTGCACCCAGTAGGAGCCACGGCCGCGACCGGCATCGGACGCGGGTTCGGGAACGGTCGCTTCGGGAAAGGTCGCTTCGGGAAAGGTCGCTTCGTGAACCGCCGGTTCAAGCAGGGACGGTTTGCGGAGCAGGAGGAGCGCCGCGTCGTCGTGCAGCCGACCGCCCACATGCGCCAGCAGTTCGTCGTGGAGCGCGGTGAGGGTGCGCGCCGGCTCGTCGGACACGTGGCGCGCCAGCCCCTCGGCGAGCGGGTAGAACTCCCGGCTGTGGTTGCGGGCCTCGGTGACCCCATCGGTGTAGAGCAGCAGTTGATCCCCGTCTGCGAAGGGCATCACCTGGAGGCTTGCGGTCTCGCCCGTGAGGGCGCGCAGTCCCAGGGGCGGGGCCGGATGGGTGGGTTCTACCGCCACGACGTCTCCGGATTCGCGTACCAGCAGCGGCGGCGCGTGTCCGCAGTTGACCACCTCCAGATGCCCCGCCTGCGGGTATCCGGCGACTACGGCGGTGACGAAGTCGTCGAACCCGAGGTTGCGCGCCAGACTCCGCTCGATCCTGTCGACGACGTCGAGAAGATCGGGCTCGTCGTAGGCGGCCTCACGAAAGATGCCGAGCACAAGTGCGGCGGTCCCCACGGCCGGCAGCCCCTTGCCGCGGACATCGCCGACGATCAGCCTGACCCCGTACGGGGTGGGCACCAGTGCGTAGAGATCCCCGCCGATACGAGCCTCCGCAGCCGCGGCGCTGTAGCGGACGGCCACCCGGAAGGGCCCGACCGCCGCCGGTATGGGCGTGAGAAGCGCCTGCTGGGCGGCCTCCGCGACCGAGCGGACGGCGGCGAGCACCCGTTCACGACGCCCGCGCAGCGCGCTGGCCAGGCCACTCGCCACGGTCACGGCCACCACGGCGGACAGTACGGCCGCCAGCTCGCGTCCCGGAGCGGCGTCCCGGGTTCCGACCATCGCACCCAGCACCACGGCGAGGAGGCCGACACCGAGGACTCCGCGCAGCCCGCTGGTGGTGGCCGCCAGCGCGGGACCGGCGGCGAGCAGTGGCAGCCAGATCATCCCCGCTCCGCCGACGAGGTCGACAAACGCGATGACGGCGACGACCAGTACAGGCAGTACCGGTGCACCGACCGCCAACTGTCCTGCGACACGCCTACGGGCCGACGCCCCGGGACTGGCCACTCGCTTCCGGCACGGCCGTATCGGCCGGTGCTCGCCACCGTGGTCTCGGGCCTGACTCATGGTCTGTCTGCAGTCCTCACCTGGGCGCGGGGCGCATTCCTGAAATGCCTGTTTCATCCAGGAAACGTCCTCTGCTCCGGCGCCACAAGAACAGGATTTTCAGATAGTGAGCGAGAGGCTCCTGGTCACACGATTCGCGGTCGGCAGCAGCCGCGCCCGGAGCTCCTCAAGCCGGGAGAGCCGGTCCGCCGGCATGGAGAGGCCGAGCGAGCCGAGCGTGTCCCCGCTGTAGACGGGCACGGCGACGCAGACCGTGCCGAGGGCGTACTCCTCCAGGTCCGTGACGGCCGGGGCCATGGGTGAGGAGTCAAGTCGCCGGAGCAGTTCCGGAAGGCTGGTGATGGTCCGCGGCGTGAGGTCGGCGAGGTGATGCCGGGAGAGGTAGTCCATGCGGGAGTCCTCGTCCAGCTCGTGCAGCACGGCCTTTCCCAGCGCGGTGGCGTGCCCCGCGTCCTCCATTCCCACCCAGAGATCGACCCGGGGCGCCCGGGGGCCGTCGACGATCTCGGCAACCCGGATCTCGCCCTCCTCGTAGAAGGTGAGGTAGGCGGCCGTGGCGAGCTCGTCCCGCAGAGCGGCGAGCGTGGGACGGACCCGGCTGAGCAGCGCCTGCCTGCCGCCCGTGACGCGCAGCCCCTGGAGCTTGTCGCCCAGGATGAACCCGCCGTCGTCCAGCTTCCGTACGTACCCGTCGTGCACCAGCGTCCGCAGCAGGTGATAGGCGGTGGCCAGGGGCAGGTCCGTCTCACGTGCCAGCTGCTTGGCCGGCGCGCCGTTCTCGTGGGCGCTCACCGCTTCCAGCAGGCGGAAGGCCCGCTGTACGGAAGTGATGAGCGTAGGGCCGTCGTGAGAACCCATACGACCAGCGTGCGCCGGGAGCACGGCACAAGCAAGGCGCGCGACCCTCGGCAGCTCCGCGCCACCCGCGCAACGCGGTGGTGCCGACCGCGAGGAGCGCGGCCGAACGTGCGGATGTGCAGCGGCGGGTCTGCGGCCGGGGCAGGTCATCAGGTCGCCCGGGCCTCGAACGCAACAGGCCGGCGATCCGCGCACCGGGCCGACAACACGGAGGCCCTGACATGCCACCGCCGACAACTCGGGGACCCTGACATGCCGCCGAGTGGAGCAATGCCCCGTACGCCGTGCCGGGGCACAGCAGGCTGGTCCTCTTGCCGAAATCCGTGCCGGGAGTCCCGTGTGTGCAGGCTGCGTCAGTCGAACCGTCAGGTGCGTCGTCCGCTCACAGGCCCCGCCTTGGGACACCTCGTCCGTACGGCGGTATCCGGGCGCAGGAGGGGCCAGTGAAGTGGCCGGGCCGCGCCACGCAAGCAGGTCACCGTGAGCCTCGGCCGGTCGGCGGCGGTGAGGCGTTGCCGGCACCACCGGCATGGATGCGCTGGATGCCCGTTTTCTACGTCGCGGCCGTCCTGGTGATCGAGCCCGTCACGCCCGTGGAATGGCCCGTGAGCTTCCTGCTGATCGCTCTGCCACTGGTGGCCGCCTTCGCGCACGGACCCGCGGTCGTCGTCATCACCACCGCGTTCGCCATCGTCTTCGAGGCGATCCTGGCCGGCACCCCGTGCTGCGCGGGCCGTTCCGTCGGGTATCTGTGGGACCGCCACTATGTGGCGATCTACTTCTGCACCGCTCTGGTCGGCACCCTGGGAACCGTCCTTGCCACCCACCGCACACGACGCGAACGCACCCTCGCCACCGTGCGCTTCGTGGCCGACATCGCCCAACGCGTCCTGCTCAGGCCGCTCCCCCACCGGATCGGCAACATCCTGGTGGAGAGTTTCTATCTCTCGGCCGCCGCGGAGGCGCGAATCGGCGGCGATCTCTACGAGGCCGTGCCCACCACACACGGGGTACGTCTGCTGATCGGGGACGTACGCGGCAAGGGCCTGCTCGCCGTGGAAACCGCCGCCACCCTGCTCGGAGCGTTCCGCGAAGCGGCTCACGACGAGCCCGACCTCGCCGAGCTGGCGGGCCGGGTCGAGACCAGCATGGGCCGCAGGGCCGCCCAGCTCCCCGGCAGCGATATGAGCGAGCGCTTTGTCACGGCCGTCTTCGCCGAGATCGTCGCCGATTACCACCTCGTCCGCATCGTCAACTGCGGTCACCCACCGCCGCTGCTCATCCGTACGGACGGAGTGAGCGAGCTCGAGACGTCCCGGTCCGCGCCGCCCCTCAACCTCGGCATGCTCGTCGGGGAGCCGTACCACGTCGACGAACACGCCTTCCGCCCCGGCGACCAGTTGCTCCTCTACACCGACGGCATCACCGAAACCCGCGACCCGGCCGGCTCCTTCTACCCGCTCATCCAGCGCGTCCGGTCCTGGGGCCCCCTCCCGCCCCGACAACTCCTGGACCGCCTCCATCACGATCTGCTCGCCTACAGCGACAACCGCCTGCACGACGACACCGCCGCCCTCACGGCCTGCCTCCTCCCCGAAGAGGCACCACCACCGACCTAACCGGGCAAGCGGCCGAAGACCGGCCGCGCCCAGAACGGCGGATCCGGAGCCTGCACCGGCTGCCGCGCGCCCGTAGCACCCCCCGACCCCAGCTGCACCCGTGCATGCTCCCCCACGCCGGCACCGCCCGCAGCGGCCCGCATTGCCGCCACGAACTCCAGACAGGAGTCGTAACGGTCCTCGGGAACCTTCGCCAGAGCTTTTGCCAGAACACTGTCCAATGCAGGCGCGATCCCGGGCCGCTTCTCACTCAGCGCAGGCGGCTGATCGTATTGATGTGCCCACAGCAGCGCTATGTCCTCATCCCGCTGGAAAGGCGGTCCGCCCGCAAGAGTTTCGTAGACGACGCAGGCAAGGCTGTAGAGATCGCATCTGCCATCCACCGGACGTCCCGAAATCTGCTCCGGTGCCACATAGTCGAGTGTGCCGACGAACTCACCCACCGTCGTGAACCCGGTCAACGACAAGGACTTCTTCGTCAGACCGAAATCCGTGAGATAGACGTGCTCAGGGTGATCACTGTCGGTGCCCTGAGCGACCAGAATATTGCCCGGTTTGACGTCTCGGTGCACCAAATCATGCCCATGAGCCGCGTCAAGCGCCGACGCCACCTGAGTGGCAATACGCAGCGCGGTTTCCACCGACAACGCCCCGTCCCGGTCGAGCAGAGCGCGCAGGTCCAGACCCGACACATAGCGCATGGCGATATACAGGACGCCATCCACCTCACCGGCCTCAAAGATCGGCACAATATGAGGATGGTCGATCGCGGCGGCCACACGTGACTCATGCGTAAAACGACGCCGGAACGTGTCGTTGCGGGCCATCTCCGGGGCGAGCAATTTCAACGCAACCGTGCGCTCCAGACGCAAATCCCTCGCGCAATACACAACGGCCATACCCCCACGGCCGATCTCACGCTCCACGCGGTAACCCGCAATCTGCGCGCCGATCAGCCCCGAAGGCCGACCTGAATACGAACTCGTCCCGTCCCGCCCTGAATCCATCGCGCATCACCCCCGCTCCGCCGCACGACAACCGTGAACAAAACCGGACCGCCCGCCCGCATCCAATTCTATCGGGCCACCCGCCCAACCGTCCGATCAGCCTTTTTATTCGGCGAAGCGACCGGGAGACGCGCCGATCGTCAGTCCCAGAGTTTGTACGTCACTTCCCGCTGCTGCAGCCGCGGCGGCGTATTGTCGGTATAGATCAGCCGGAGCCGGGTGAAATGCTGCAGCCCAGGATGCTTTTGCCAGGTCTCCGGGCGGTCGAGCCGCACGGTGACAGGGAAGGTGTGGAATTTCCCGGCGGCGCAGTAGGGCAGACAGTCGTTCACCGCGTCCAGTCCGCTACCCACCGCGGACGACCGCCCCCAAGTGGACCACCGCAGTGCCGTCAGGCGGTTGTTGCCATCGCCGCAGGCCAGCAGGAAATCGCCGGGCCGTATCTGCGCCTTCGAGAAGCAGTCGACCGCCACCACTCGAGCTTGCGCAGGCGATTCCGCGGAAGCGGACGCCGGTACCAGTGCCCCTGCCAGCGCCGCGGCGGCGCACAGCAGAACCGCCGACTTGAGCTTTTGTTTCTGCATGTCGGCTCCCCAACTGCCTCATTGCCGGCCCACGCGGCCCTCGGTGCACACCTCATCCGCCCGCGCTCGGCGGTGGACGCGCCAGGAACAGTGGGTCCAGGACAACGGCGCCTCATCCAGCAATTGCTCCTCACTCGACGCTACGACCGCGTCCCGAGATACACCACCCGAACACGCCAGACCACGCAGAGGCCCAAGTCGACAGCGGTGCCCGCGTCGAACTGGCTCCGTGCCGGGACGCGCGGTCCGTCCTCCATTCAGCCGCGTTCCCCACCGGTTTTCGGCGGAATCCTCGTCGTGCGGGACCTGCACCCCCGTAAGGCGGAGCAGGCGATTCGCGAGACGCGCCGCTTCGGTTCTCTGACTCTCGAGCACAAAACGTGTGTTATTCATCCATGCACACACATACGCGGCGCACCTTGCTCGGTGCCTCGATCGTGGCCGTCGGCTCGGGAGTCCTGTCTGCCTGTTCCGGGTCGAGCTCCCCCACAGAGACCGACCCCCACCCCGGGGCCGGCTCCCCCTCGGCGTCCGGAGCCCGTCCGGGGCCCGGATCCCACCCGAGTACCGGTTCCCACTCGAGGACCGAAACGGCCGGGCACGGCGACAGGGGCTTCGTCCCCAAGGGACCCAAGGGATACGTGGACCCGTCCGACCCCGAGGTCATCGCCGTCGAGAAGGCACGCGGGCCCGGCCCCGTCCGCACCTTCAGGCTCACCGCCGCCGTGACGTCCCTCGACCTGGGCGGGCGGACCGTCAGGTCATGGGCGTACGGCGACACACTGCCCGGCAAGGAGGTCAGGATCACCGCGGGTGACATCCTCGATCTGACGCTCGCCAACCACCTACCGGTGTCGACGACGCTGCACTCGCACGGCGTCCGTATGCGCTGCGACATGGATGGAGTACCAGGTCTGACCCAGGACTCCATCAGGCCCGGCGCGGACTTCAGGTACCGCTTCGCCGTGTCACACCCAGGCACGTACTGGCTGCATTCGCACTCGGGAATGCAGCTCGACCGCGGCCTGTACGCCCCGCTGATCGTCGAGGACCGCAGGGAGCCCCTGTCCTACGACAAGGAGTGGGTCATCGTCCTGGACGACTGGGTGGACGGCGTCGCCGGCTCCACTCCGGACGGCGTACTCGCGCAGTTGCGCCACGGCAACGGTGCGTCGATGGACATGGACATGGGCGAGGACAGCGAGCGTGACGGACCTGGCCACGACAGGTCCAGCGGCCCCTCCCGCGTCCTGCGGAACTCCCACAGCCGCATCCTGCGCAGCGAGGGTGGCAGTGTCGACTACCCGTTCTACCTGATCAACGGCCGCCTCCCTGAGGCTCCTACGGTCTTCCGGGCCCGCCCCGGGGACCGCATCCGGCTGCGCATCATCAACGCCGGGGCCGAGACGGCCTTCCGTGTGGCGCTGGGCGGCCACGAGATGACGGTGACCCACACGGACGGCTACCCGGTTGAGCACACGACGACGGACGCACTCCTGCTCGGCATGGCCGAGCGCTACGACGTGCTGATCACCGCCAAGGACGGAGTGTTCCCGCTGGTCGCGCTCGCCGAGGGCAAGAACGCCCGAGCCCTGGCACTCCTGCGGACCGGCGGCGGGGCCAGTCCCCGGGCCGTCGTGCATCCGCGGGAGCTCGACGGCAAGATCGTGCCGGCCCGACGCCTCGTGCCACACGAATCCGTAGCCCTCTGCGGACGCAAGCCGGACCGCGAGATGCGCTTCAGGCTGACCGGCAATATGAGGAAATTCGACTGGAGCTTCGACCACCAGCCGTACGCCTCCAAAGATCGCCACCCGATCCGAGAGGGCGAACGAGTCCGCCTGACCCTCATCAACGGCACCGACATGTGGCACCCCCTGCACTTGCACGGCCACACCTTCGCCATCAGGGGCCTCGACGGAGTCGGAGCCCGCAAAGACACGTCCGTGGTACTGCCGCACCGCAAACTCGTCGTCGACTTCAACGCCGACAACCCCGGCCTGTGGATGCTCCACTGCCACAACCAGTACCACTCCGAATCCGGCATGATGACCATCCTCGGCTACCGAAAGTGACGATGATGTCGACCAGCCGTCCACCACCGCGTTTGTAGCCCTGCAATGGGCTTACCGGCCTCCGGAGTTGGTATGAAGTTGGTATGAAGACCTCCTGTTGTCGCGCGCAGAGCGTGGGGGGTGCCACCAGCTCCGGAGACACGGGAGAAGCCCAGGAATCGAAGGCGTGAACGACGCCTCGCCGCACGTCTTGCCAGGTGCACAGCCACAGACCGTCTCGTCGCGCACAGCGACGAGGAGTGAGGCCTCTTGCCGCCCGGCGCCCCGATCATGGATAGGGCATGCAGGCTGAGCAGGCGCCAATCACTCAACGATGAGCGAGAGTTGCACGCAGTGCGGTAGCCAACTTCCCGGGCGCCCGGGGGCCATTTGCCGCGCTTGACTTCCGCGCGATCTTATGCGTAAGTTAGAAGCGAATTGAACCAAATGTCCGTCTTTCACCTGATGAGACGAACAATCTCAACACGCGACCGACCATCCACCCGGTGGTCGGTTGCACGACGGACGAACGCCCCGCCGTGGGGACTGCCGCATTGAGCAGCCCCGCTGGGCCCGATGCGGCGCATTCAGCGCATGAGTCGGCGACGGCAACTCCCGTCACTTTCAAGGCCGATGTACCGGATCCCTTTGCGAACGTTTCAGCGCCTTCCCGGTGCTCACGTCGCCGCGACCGTGCGGGGCTGGGAGCCGTCAACGCTCCCGGGAAGGGGAACACCATGCGGGTAACAACATCAACAGCTTTCCGACTGTTCGCGAGTCTGTTCGCTGCCCTGGCTCTGGCCCTTGGCGGAGCGGGCATCGCCGGCGCCACCACCTCCGACCACCACGATTCGTCCGACGACTACTGCAGCAGCAGTTACTGGGGCGGTCATGGATCGTGCGATGACAACGACCACGGTGGGTTCAACAACGGTGGGCACGACCGCGGTGGGCACGACAACGGTGACCACGACAACGGTGGGCACGACAATGGTGGCCACGGCAACGGTGGACACGACGGCGGCGGACACGGTAACGGTGGCCACGGCAATGGTGGACACGGCGGCGGTGGACACGGCGGCGGCGGTGGACACGGCGGTGGCGGTGGACACGGCGGTGGCGGTGGACACTGACGCTTGATGTTTGACGGCGAGTCAACTCGGCAAAGCCAGTTGGACTCTCCCCGGTAGCCCCGCGTCGCCACAGCTGCGCGGGACTACTTATGCCACGCATGGGTGGCACCCCCACAACGGTGGCCGGGCACGGGGAATGTACTCGGATCCGCTGAGATTCGAACAAGGGGTCGGAGTCCTCAAGACTCCGGCCCCTTCCCATGGCAGCGCGATCCAGAAGTTCACCGTCCACGGTGATGTCGACTGCTTCGTTGTGGAAGGCAATGAGCCGTTCGATGCCGGCCACTGTAGGCAGCGGGTGCGGACAGCCCCGAGCAAGGTTCGGCGGGGCGTCGCCCTCGGTCTGCCGGGACCAGTAATCGGCGTCGCCTTCGCCCTGCCGGGACCAGTAACCGACGGTGCTCGTGCACCGGCAGCCGCTGGTGTGGTCCGTGTGCACGAGCAGATCGAGGCGGACGTCCTCGCGCGGAATCTAGTCGCGCACAGCCAGACCGGTCTCGAAGAGCAGCACGGGCGGCTGATGTCCGCGACGACCGTGCCGTTGATCTCCACCTTGACGTGCCGACTGCTCGGCAGCGCGTCCACCCGCTCGTGCGGGTCGCGGGGGTTGATGAAGATCGATCTTCGAGCCGGAGTGCTTGCCCAGCGGCGGGTTCCTGGGCCGCGCGCAACAGGTCGGCCCGGATCTCCTCGCGGGGAAAGGCGTACAGCGGGACCGGCCGACCGGGCTCCCGGACAAGCACCGGATGCCTGCTGTCGACGACGGTGATGTCGCCGATGCGACCACGGACCCAGCGTTCGCTCGGCTCCCACAGGATGCCTTCCGGCGTCGTCCTGAGGCGCCGCGCTGTGAGGAATGCGCTCATGACCGCCTCCCTTCGGCATGGGCCCAGAGAGTGACCATGGCGTAGGCGATGCCCGCGCCGGGCCGCGCCCCGGGGGGTCCGCACCGTCACCCGTACGGTCACGCATGGGGTACGGCGGCCACGCGCCACCACGCCCGCCACCTGCGGTTCGTGAACGGATCCAGGGTTCAGGTGTTGCCCTCCGGAGCACGTTGTGACCTAATCGGAGAACCTGCAGGACGGATCTTGGCAGTGCCGGTGCCGCGCCGGAGGGAGCGGCTGACATGCACGGGTATGGAACCGGAAGCGACGACGGGATCACCGCCGCGCCGGGCGGGCTGCTCGACCTGTTGCAGGTCGCGGCCGTGGTGCTCGACAGCGACGGGCGCATCGTGTTGTGGAGCCCCGAAGCCGAACAACTGCTCGGATACCGGTCGGAGGAGGCTCTGGGCCATGGCGCCGACGACCTCTTGGTGTCACCCGACAACCAGCAGCGGGCGCGCGAGCTGTTCGCACAGGTCCGGTCCGGAGCCCGATGGGCGGGTGTCTTCCCCCTGCAGCACAGGGACGGCACTAAACGCCCGGTGGAGTTTCGCACCATGCGGCTGCGCGACAGCCAAGGGCAGGCCCACCTTCTGGGCCTGGCGGCGGACGCCACGACGGTACGGCGCGTGGAGCGGGACCTCGCCCTTTCCCACAGTCTGGTCAATCAGACCCCCGTGGGCATCGCGGTCTTCGACACCGATCTGCGATGGGTGGGCGTCAATCCGGCCATGGAGCGGATCAACGGTCTGCCCGAGGAAGCGGTGCTGAGACGCCGTATCCGGGATGTGCTGCCGGGTCTGGACGCGGACACCATCGAGTCGCGCATGCGGCTTGTCCTGGCCAGCGGAAAATCCCTGTTGGACCAGCAGACCGTCGGCAGGACGGCGGCCGAAACCGAGGACCGTGCGTACTCGGAGTCCTACCACCGCATCGAGGACGCCCAGGGCCGCGTCCTCGGGCTGGCGGTTGCCGTCATCGACGTCTCCGAGCGGCAGCAGGCCGCGGCCGAGGTCGCCCAAGCCCGTGAGCGCCTGTCCGTGATCGCGGACGCCGGTGTCCGCATCGGCACCACGTTGGATCTTCAGCAGACCGCCCGGGAACTGGCCGACGTCGCCGTACCGGAGCTGGCGGACCTGGCCGCCGTCGATGTGCTCGAGGCGGTGGTCGCCCGCGGTACCACCACCGCGGTCATAGGTGACGCCCACGCCGAGTTCCGGGCGCTGGCCGTATCGGCCGGGTACCTGACAGACGCCATCCACGCCGCGGACCCGGTCGGTGAGCTGGCCACCTACGGCTCCACCCGGATCATCACCCAGTGCGTCCGGGAAGCCAGGCCGGTCCTGGTGGAGCGAGTGGATTCCGCGATGATGCGACGCATAGCCAGGGACTCCCATGCCGCCCAGATCCTGCGTACGGCAGGCGTCCACTCCTACCTGGCCGTCCCCCTGGTCGCCCGGGGCGAAGTGCTGGGCACACTCAGTCTGTACCGCACCATCAACCCTCGTTCGTTCAACGAACAGGACCGCATCCTCGCCTCGGAACTCGCCGCCCGGGCGGCGATCTGCGTGGACAACGCCCGGCTGTACGGGCGCGAGCGCACCGCGGCGCTGACCCTCCAGCGCAGTCTGCTGCCGGTCATGCCCGTGGACCACGAGGGCCTCGACATCGCCGTCCGCTACCTTCCGGCATTGAGCGAGGTCGGCGGAGACTGGTACGACGTGCTGCACCTGAGCGGGGGGCGGACCGGTCTGATCGTCGGCGATGTGATGGGCAAGGGCGTCCAAGCCGCGGCCATCATGGGACAGTTGAGCACCGCCACGCGAGCGCTCGCCCGTCTCGACCCCTCCCCCGCCGAGCTGTTGCACCATCTCGACGACATCGCCGGCTCCCTGGGTGAGACGATCGCCACCTGCGTCTATGCCGTGTGCGACCCCCGTCGAGGCACCTGCGAGCTGTCCAGCGCCGGTCACCTCCCGCCCGTCATGATCCGTCCCGACGGCAGTGCAGAACACCTGGACGTCCCGGGCGGCGTACCTCTCGGCGTCGGCGGCGTGCCCTTCGGCACCATGGAGCAGGAACTGCCTCCGGGCTCCTTGCTCGCCCTGTACACCGACGGACTGGTCGAGAGCCGTAGCCAGTCCATCGACGTCGCGCTGGAATCCATGACGAGGATCCTTCAAGGCACACAGCAGTCCTTGGAGAGGACCAGCGACATGCTACTCGGCACGTTGCGCCCCGATCCCGACGACGATGTGGCGCTTCTGCTGGTCCGCACGCTTGGGTCAACGACCCGGGACTAAGGTTCCGGGCTAGCACAACAAACGCCACTGGCTGTGGTGCTGCGTTTGCGTCCTGTCCCACGGCCGGGTTTCGGGGGTGGGTCTGGGGCGGTTGACTGCGCCCCGCGTCGCCACAACTCCCTGCCCCAGCTGCGCAAAGGACCAGCTGGCGTGGGTGGCCCGTTGGGGCTTGCGAAGCCGTACCCGCTCGCGGATGCCCGTCAAATCCTCCAGGGCGATGCCGCGACCGGTGCGTTCTGCCTCGGCCACCACATGCTTGGCGATCTTGTGGTTGATGTCTCGGGCCCGTCGCGCCTCCTTGCGCCTGCGCCTCCGGCCGGAACACGACCGGCTTCCCGGCCGCCTTCCGGTACCTCCGGGAGCCCGGCCTGCCCAGATGTCCGGCCCGCAGGTTCGCCCTCAGCGTCACGTACGGGTCACACGTCTTCTTGATGACGCGCTGGGCGGCCTGCGCGCCCAGCCCCTACCGCGCTTTGACCTGACGGTAGGTGTGCTCGCGCAGCGCGAAGTTGTTCTTCACATCCTTTTCGAACGCCACACCGCCGGCCCAGGTGGCCGCCTCGTTGCAGGCGCGCAGGGTCGCCTCAAGTGCCGCCGCCTGCACGGGCGTCGGCAGCAGCTTCACCTGCACCACCAGCTTCACCACCGCGACGCCACCCGGCCCCTCCACGCCTGCAAGAATCCCGCCGAAAGGCGACAGCGGCCGAGAGTCGAGGGGCGTCGACTCCTGTGACTGACACCTGGCACACGTCGTAGTGGATTCTGCGAGTCGGCTTGTGCGCGGCCCGCCCATGAGCACCGAGGCCGTCGGCCTCCCCGTCCGGGCGTCCGTACCAACCGGCGCAGCGGCTTCACGGGCCATCGGAACGAGCATGCCCGACGCGGCCGTGCGTCCGCGATCGGGCGTTGTCAGTGGTCGCCACTATGTTCATTCGTGTCCCACCACTGTGGTGCGGAAGTCCCCCTGGGTGCATAGGAGATGGTGCGTTGTCCGATTGGGAGAGGTCGAGCACGGCACGGGTAATAGCACCCGCACGGCCGCGCAAGCTGGCCAAAGTCCCGTTCGTCGAGCTGGCCGACGGACGCTTGCAGGGCGTGGTGTCCAGCGGTTCGGACATCGAGCGGGTCTACGTCTCGTCAGTGAGGGTCGGCACCTACGCGTTCGCTTGCAGTACGAACAACAACCGCCCGTGCGGCGGCGCGCGGGGTTCGTTCTGCAATCACATCCGGGCCCTGATCAACGAGGCGGCGCTGCAGTACGGCGCCGAGCGCGTCGCCCGCTACCTGAGGGTCGAGACCGTGGACGGCGAGCCCAGCGCGCAGACCATCGCGGCCGCCATGAGCAACACACGTCCATCGCAGGGGGACACCAAGGCCGCCGCGCCCGTCTTCAGCCGGTTCCTGCGCCATCTGGCCTATCTGGAACTCGCCCCGAGCACCGCGCCGTTGCCGGAGATGCAGTGGTTCCCGCCGACCAGGGCGGTGGCGTGATGCGCGCCGACCTGCTGTCCGAGCCCATCGCCGGGCTCGACGAAGCCCTGGCGGCCGTCGACGCCTTCGACCGGGCTCTCGTCGCCGGCCTGCTCCGTCCCCAACCCGCTCAGGCCGCCGGACTGTCAGAGTTCGCCCACGCTGTCGCGGGGACGCCGCTGGCCGCCAGGGTCGCCGAGGCGGCCGAGAAGACGGCGGCCGGAGCCGCCGACGAAGACCACTTCATCGCCCTCGCCGCCGCTCGCACGGCACTGCTCGGCTCCGTGCACGACGCCCTCGTGAGCCGCCTCGACGAGGCGACCGGCCGCACCCGCAGCGAGGAGACCGCCCCTTCGGCCAACGAGCCACAAGCGGTGAATCTGCTCGACGCCGCCCGTTCCTGGCTGTCCGATCTGGCGCGCGCGGGATGGCAGGGAATCGACCACGACGTGGTCTCCGGGTCGGCACAGATCATCTCCGCGATGCTTCCGGACCCGGCCCTGCGTCGCCTGGCAACGCTGCTCGACGGCTTCGCCGCCGAACTCGCCGCGTCCTGCCCGGGCGCGTCCCTGGAGCGTGTCCCGGTACGCCGCTGGGGCGACCTCTGGTCGCGCGCGATGCTCCTGACGCTGCCCGGCGCCGCCGACGGGCCCGCGACCGGTACTGCCACCGGCCGCCTCCTGCCCCTCGGCGTCGACCTGCAGGAACACGCGACCGCCGGACAGGCGCAGGTCCACGCGGTGTTCGAGCCCGCCGACGGAGCCGTGCCCCGTCTGGTGCGGGCCAGTGTGTCGGTGCCCAAGCCCGACACGGTCGTAGGAGCCGGCCTGTGGCAGCTGCTGCGCCCGCACATGTCGCTCCTCGCAGCCGTCAGCGAAGGCCGCTCGATGGACCTCGTGGGCATGCCGGTCACCGCCGAGGGCGACCTGATCTGGAGCGACGAGCACGCAGGCCCGAGCGAGCCCGCCGACGCCTTCGCCACCGCTCGCGTCGCGCTGCCGACCGCCACCGACGCGGCAACCGCACCGCTCGACCGGCACCCGGCGCGCATCGCGGTCCCCGTGTTCCTTGAGGGCTACGTCGCCCGGAGCGACGACGACGCTCTCACGTTCACCGTCGCCGGACACTCCCTCGTGGTCGACACCGACCGGATTCCGACCGCCGGGCCGCTCACCCCCGAGGCCGTCGCGACCTCCGGCGCGTGCATCGGGCTGCTCCGCTGGGACACCGGGGCGTATCGCGTCCAGCCGCTGGCCGTCGAGACGACCGTACGGAAGAAGGCTGTCGCGATCCACGCCGGAGGATGGGCCGGGGCCACCACCGACAAGGCAGGCGTCAAGGCCGAGAAGGCCGCCACCGACGCGGTGGCCGTGCTGCGGGAGCGGGCGGGGAGGCTGTTGCGGAATTGACTTACTCCCCCTCCTGAAGGAGGGGATTCCTACGGCTCGCGCCGTGGGGGTTTCTGCTTCATTGCCGACTGCCCCGTCCGGGAGGACTCCCGTTGAGGTCTCACACCAGCTCCACAGACAGACACCGCCAGCCCGGCGGCCAAAAGGTTCTTCGCGGCGTTGACGTCACGGTCATGGACCGTGCCGCAGTCACACGTCCAGGTGCGGACGTTGAGCGGCATCTTCTCGGCGAGGGTGCCGCAGTGGGAGCACAGCTTGGAGGAGGGAAAGAAGCGGTCGACCGCGATCACTTCCCGCCCGTACCAGGCAGCTTTGTACTCCAGCATGCTGCGGAACTCCGTCCACGCGGCGTCGCTGATGGCGCGGGCGAGGTTCCGGTTCTTGACCATGTTACGGACCGTCAGGTCCTCGATCACGAGCGTTTGGCTTTCACGCACGAGTCGGGTGGTCAGCTTGTGCAGGTGATCGCGCCTGCGGTCGGTGATCCGGGCGTGGATCCTGGCGACCTTGCGACGGGCCTTGGCACGGTTGGCTCCGTCGCCCTGGGCCTTCTTCGCCAGGCGCCGCTGCGCGAGCGCGAGGCGGGCGCGGTCGCGGCGCTCGTGCAAGGGGTTGGCGATCTTCTCTCCGGTGGACAGGGTGAGGAGGTGGCTGAGGCCGACGTCGATACCGACCGCCCTCCCGTTACCGGCAAGCGGCTGGATGGCCGGGTCCTCGACGAGGAGGGACACGAACCAGCGCCCGGCCGCATCCTGCGACACCGTCACCGTGGACGGCTTCGCACCCTCCGGCAAGGGCCGGGACCACACGATGCCCAGCGGCTCCGCCATCTTGGCCAGCGTCAGCTCCCCCTCGCGGAAACGGAACGCGCTGGTGGTGTACTCCGCGCTCTTACGGGACTTCTTCCGCGACTTGAACCGCGGGTACTTCGCCCGCTTGCCCAAGAAGTTCGTGAACGCCACCTGCAAATGCCGCAACGACTGCTGGAGCGGAACCGACGACACCTCATTGAGGTAGGCCAGCTCCTCGGTCTGCTTCCACTGCGTCAGCAGTGCAGACGTCTGGTGGTAGTTGACCCGCTCCTGCCGCTCCCACGCCTCCGTACGGGCCGCGAGCGCCATGTTGTACACCTTGCGCACGCACCCGAACGTGCGCGACAGCTCAGCCGCCTGCGCATCCGTCGGATAAAAGCGGTACTTCAACGCCCGCTTCACGTGAGTAGGCACGACTCACAAACTACCGCAACAGCCAGTGACTCTCTGCGGGTTCGTGTGAGCGGACACCGGTCCGCCCCGACGGCAAACCGGCTTACCCTGCCCTGCTCCGAAGGAGTCCGTTTCCTCCCCGGCCTGAAGGCCGGGATATACACGGAGGAATCCCGATGACGGAGCACGCGACCGAAGAATCGCCCCCGTACGCGTCCCCACCGAACGGCGAGGTGGACTCCCACGACAACCGCCGTCAGGTCCTGTACTGGCGGCTCCTCGCCCGCCTCTTCGACCACGAGGAGCAGGGGACGCTGGAATCGGCGAGCCTCGCTGTCGTAGAGGACATCGGTCTGCCGTCAGCGCTGCTGGACCCGCAGGCCTCCGTCGACTCGATCGTGCAGCGCCACCCGGAGCTGGCCTGCGAGTTCGACGGTCTGATGGCGCCCGAGCCCGCCGACGACGGTGCGCGCGACCGGGTAGCCGAAGTACGGCGCGCCGCCCTGGTGTCGAAGGTGCTGCTGAACGTCTTCGCCTCGGGCTCCGGCACCGTCACCGCCGGACAGCTGGCGCGCTGGCAGTCCGACGCGGGTTGGCTGGAGCTCACACTCGGCTGCAAGCCCGGCGAACTGCGCGGCGGCCGCGCCGGCGGACGGCCCGGAGCAGGCGCCGCAGGACCGGGCATCAGCCCGACCGGCACCGGCAACCCGCGCACGACGCCCGATCTCAGCCGGCTGATTCCGGCGATCGGCCCGGAACTCGGCGCCATCGAGGCCGACCTCGTCAAGCGGATGCATCTGCGCGAGGTGCTGGCCGACCCCAAGCTCGCCGCGCAGCTGACGCCGAGCATGTCGCTGATCGAGCAGTTGCTGCGGGACAAGAACAACCTCTCGGGCGTGGCCCTGGCCAACGCCAAGGCACTGATCCGCCGGTTCGTCGACGAGGTCGCCGAAGTACTGCGCACCCAGGTGGAGAAGACCACGGTAGGCGACCTGGACCGCTCTGTCCCGCCCAAGCGGGTGTTCCGCAACCTCGACCTCGACCGCACGATCTGGAAGAACCTCACCAACTGGAGCCCGGAGGAGGAGCGGTTGTACGTCGACCGCCTCTACTACCGGCACACCGCCCGCAAGACGACGCCCCAGCGGCTGATCGTCGTCGTGGACCAGTCGGGCTCGATGGTCGACTCGATGGTGAACTGCACCATCCTGGCGTCGATTTTCGCCGGGCTGCCGAAGGTGGACGTCCACCTGATCGCGTACGACACGCAGGCGCTCGACCTCACGCCGTGGGTGCACGACCCCTTCGAGAGCCTGCTGCGCACCAACCTCGGGGGCGGTACCGACGGCACGGTCGCCATGGCGCTGGCTCAGCCGAAGATCGCCGAGCCCCGCAACACCGTCGTGGTGTGGATCTCCGATTTCTACGAATGGCGGACCGAGCAGCTGTTCGAGAGCATGGCCGCCATTCACCGCTCGGGGGCCAAGTTCATCCCGGTCGGCTCGGTGACCAGCTCCGGCTGCGGCAGTGTCAACCCGTGGTTCCGGGAGCGCTTCAAGGACCTCGGTACGCCGGTGATCTCCGGCCACATCCGCAAGCTCGTCCACGAACTCAAGACGTTCCTCGCTTAATACCAGTTGAGAAAGGCCCTGACATGTCCGACCTGCTGCGCGCCCCTGCCGAGATCAAGTATGCCGAGGAACTGGACTGGCTGGAGTCCATCGACGACAACCCCAAGCCCTTCTCCTGGCGGCTGTCCCCGAAGATGGTCCGCCTGTTCATCCTGGGTTCCGAGCGCGCCGACGGCCTCGAGCGGGAGATCCCGCAGAAGTGGTACGGCGACCGCAGTTTCGTCGAGCGGTCCATCGTCACCCTGGCCTCAGACCGCGGCCTGCTGCTCATCGGCGACCCCGGCACCGGCAAGAGCTGGCTGGCCGAGCTGCTGTCCGCCGCGATCTGCCGCAATTCCACGCTGGTCGTGCAGGGCACGGCCGGCACCACCGAGGACCACATCAAGTACTCGTGGAACGTGTCCATGGTCATCGCCAAGGGCCAGTCGCGGGAGTCGATGATCCCCTCACCGATCATGACCGCGATGGAGGCCGGCGCGATCGGCCGTTTCGAGGAACTCACCCGCTCCACCAGCGACGTCCAGGACGCGCTGATCTCGATCCTTTCCGAGAAGTACATCTCCGTTCCCGAACTGGACAGCGACAACATCGTCTTCGCCAAGCCCGGCTTCTCGGTCATCGCGACCGCCAACAGCCGCGACCGGGGCGTCAACGACCTGTCCTCGGCGCTCAAGCGCCGCTTCAACTTCGTCCGCATCCCAGTGGTGACGAACAAGAAGAGCGAGGCGGAGATCGTCCGCTTCCGCACCGAGGAACTGCTGCGCCGTCACCAGATCGAGCTGGACGTGCCGCCGACGCTGCTCGACGTGCTGCTGCAGAGCTTCGCCGACCTGCGCGCCTCCGCGGCAGCGGCCGGCAGCGACGACGAGAAGCTGGAGTCCGCACTGTCCTCCGCCGAACAGATCGGCGTGCTCGAGGACGCCATCCTGCACAGCAACTTCTTCGGCGAACGCGCCCTGACCGCCCGTACGCTGGCTTCCTCGCTCGTCGGGTCACTGGCACGGCGCGAGCCCGAGGACCTGGCCATCCTCAACAAGTACCTGCACGGCGTCGTCGAGCCGCGCAGCAAGGAAGAGGGCGGATCCTGGCCGGAGTTCCTGGAGGGCGGCCGCGACGCGATCGCCACCCTGTCATGACCGGCATGCACGAGGGGACCTTCGAAGCACTGCGTGCACAGTTGCAGGGGGCCGCCGGGACGTTCGCCGACGGGCCCGACGCCCTGGAGGGCATCCTCCTCGGAATCGTCGACGACGTCGACCGCGCTGTGCGCGAGCCGCTGGAGATCTTCCCCGTCTGCCACCACTCGCCCGCCTCGGCGATCGCGATGGCACGTCGCCTGCGCGAGAAGCAGCCGAAGGTCGTGTACCTGGAGCTGTGCGAGGACATGGCGCCGCTGCTGACCGAACTGCGCAACTGCAGGCTGCCGGTGGCGGTCCAGGCGTTCGCGACCGAGGTCGACGGCTTCCCGGCCGACTGGTCCCCGCTGTCGGTGGTCGCACCGATCACCGAGGCCTCGGCCGAGTACCAGGCGATCGCCTACGCACTGGACACGCCGGGTGTCGAACTGGTTCTCGTCGACCGCTCCTCGGACCACGTCTTCCAGTGGGACGCACGCGCCGAACACGACGCCGAGCCAGCCGATCCGGACGCACCGCCCGCCGAGGAGGAGGCCGCGCTGCACGGTGACGCGGTCGGTGTGGAGATCGGCGATCTACGGCCGCGCTTCGCCGAACTGGAGGAGCACCTGCTGCGCCACGGCAGGGTGCGCCACTGGTCGGAGTGGTGGCACCAGTACGTCGAACTGCCGCTCGGCGACAGCGATCACGACACCTACCGCCAGGTCATGCTCCTGATCGGCAGCCTCTTCCGACGCCTGGCACCTGGTGACCCGCACCGGGTGCGCGTGGACGAGGACCGCGAGCGGTACATGTGGACCAGGATGCGCGAGCACCTCTCCGCGACGGGCACCGATCCCGCGGACTGCCTCTATGTGTGCGGCGCCTTCCATGCGGCAAGCCGTGTCGCGGAGTTCGGCGTCGAGGGCACAGACACCTTCGAGATCAGCCCGCGCAGCGCCACCAAGTGGCAGCACGGTCTGATTCCGTCCAGCCACGCGGCGATCGAGGCGCAGTTCGGCCTCGCCGCGGGCTCGGTGTCGATCGCCGCCACGGTCTGGGCGAAGAACGTGAAGCGCACGCGTGTGGAGCCGTACCGTCTGGCGGGTCAGGCCGGCGCGAGGAAGTCCAAGGCCAAGAAGAGCGCGGCTGCGCCTGCTCCCGTACCGGCGGTCCCGCCCTCGGACAAGCTGACCGGATTCCTGCGGCAACCGCCCGTCCTGGACAGGCTGGACGAGGCCGAACTGCTCGGTTGGTCGGTGGAGATCGTGCGCGCCGCGCGCCGCAACGGCTATCTCGCCTCCACGGCCGACGCCATCGCGGTGTTCGAGACGTCGATCCTGCTGGCCGGGATGCGCGACCGGGCCAAGCCGACGCCGTACGACTTCCAGGACGCGGCCGTCACCTGCATCGAGAAGGACGCCGTGCCCGGTCGGCGCGATGTGCGCCGGCTCGTGGAGATCATGATGGGCGGCGACCGTATCGGCCAAGTGGGCTACGACGCGCTGCCACCTCTGGCCCGCGACGTGCACGACCGGCTTGCGCCGCTGAACCTGAGGCTCCAGCAGCGCGGCGTACAACGGGCGCTGCTCGACATCGCCTCTCAGCCCGAACTGGAGCGCTGCTCCGACGTGTTGTGGATGTTGCGCTACCTGATGCCGCAGGGTGCCGCGCGGCCGATCATGGGTGAGCGGAGACTTGGCGAGCGGCCGATCCAGGAGTCGTGGGATCTGGCGCTGGGCACCCACCAGCGTGCGCTCATCGAGCTCGGCTACGAAGGCGTCAGCATCGAGCAGGTCCTGGAGCAGCGACTGCGCCGCGCGGCGTACGCCCCGCAGGCCACGGCTGCGACCGTTCTGGAAGCCGTGGAGGACGCGACGCTGTATCTGCGCAGCCGCCGCCTCGCCGACGAGCTGGGCACCCGCGCCCTGGAGGTGCTGTCGGCGGAGCGCAGCGTGGACGGTGCGCCGGACGTACTGCGCCGGGTCCGGCGGCTGCTGGCGTACTACCGCACCAGCGAGCCGGTGCTGCCACCGTGGATCGAGTCCTTCGTCAAGACCGGATACGCGCATTACTGCACCCTGCTGCCGACGGCGTTCACTGACGACGACGCCACCGTCCGCCAAGTGGCGGCGATGCTGGGCTTCCTGTTCAGCATGGAGAGCCTGGCGCTGTCGCTGGGCTGCGACCGGGCCCAACTGGAGCTGGCGGTCGCCCAGTCACACCCGCAGGAGCCGTCGAGGACGGCGCTGCTGTGGGCGGCTCAGGTGCAGCTCGGGCGCCTCTCCCGCGCGGACCTTCGGGCGAGGTGCGACGAGCTGCTGGCCAACCCTTTGGTGGTGCACGCCTATCCGCGCTATCTCAGCGGCTTCGTCCACGCCCTGGAGCCCGTCCCCGGCCTCACCGACTTCGTCGTGGAGGCGGTGTCGAACGCGTTCGGACGGCTGCCGGACCCGGTGCTCCTGCCGTGGCTGCCGACCCTGATCACCACCCTGCGATCGGGGGGCGCCGAGCTCGCCCCGCTGTTGATCCGTGAGGCCGGGCGGATCATTCCCGGCCGGCTCGCGATGCTGGACGAGTGGGTGCCGCCGTGGCGGGCGCAGCCGGAGCCGGTCGCCGCACAGCCCCAGTGGTGCGGGGACGGCAACCGCGGTGTCACGCTGCTCGCCGCCCACCCCGCGACGTGCGACGCGGTGGCGAGCCTGCTGGGCTGCGACGGGGCGTGGGAGCCGGCGGCTCCTCACTCGCGGGGCGCGGAACTGATCGGGCGCCATCCGGATACGGCCGTGGCGCTGGAGGTGTTGCTGGCCGACGCATGACATCGGCGGGGCGGCCTGCGGTGGAGGCCGTGACGTCCACCCCGCGCGGCCCGGACTCGGGGTTCGGGCCGCGCGGGCTCATCGGCTGGGGCGGTGCCGGGGCATCCGGACGCACCCGGCGGCATCTGATCACGCCGGAGCTTGCTCGTGGTGCGCACCAGGAGCGCGACCTGCGAGCGGGTTCCAGCATGCGCATCACCAGGTGGCCGTGCACCCGGTGTGTCCGACTGAGCCGTGAGCAAAGTCCGCGCTCCGGCGCCCACGTACTGCAGGGTGTCAGAAGACCTGCGCGAAGCAGCCGAAGGCGATCACCACCGCCGTGAGGACTGCCGCCAGGCTCGTGAGGATCTTGGGGATTTTCACGTTCGCCTCACAGGCAGGTTCGGACGAGCCACTCGTCGGGGTTGTAGGCGTGCTGCGCCGGATCCGGCGCCGTGGCCGGCTTCTCTTCCACCGTGTCCTCCAGACGGATTCGCTCCGGCAACCTGCCGAACCGTGCATGGCGCAGGACCTCGGCGGCGTCCGAAGTCTTCTTCTCCTCGCGCGTCATCTCGCCCTCCTCGGCTTGAGTGGTGAAGATGCTCGCACTGAATCTGTCACCCGTCAAGACAGTGACATGTAGAGGTGAAATACCTCTCTACTGCACAGAGGAGTGCAGCTGGTTACCTTCGTCACCGCTCTGACAGGTGTAAGGGATTCCGTCAGGGTCATTACCCACGGGTCATGACACATGCCAGGGGCCGCTGATCGAGCGCAAGCCCCGCAATCGCGCGAGGCTGGTACTGCCCGATGACGGCGGAGGGAAGATCCCTGATGTTCAACAGGCGAAGCTTTGGGAAGGCCGCTGGTGCGGGTGCGGTCGGAGCCTCGTGGGCCGGTTGGGCCACGGCTTCGACACCGGCGGAAGCAGCCACAGGTCAGGGGAGCTCGCCGACACCCTCGACGCCCGAGCAGCGGCACACGTCGTTTGCCTCAGTGCGGCAGATCAGGGCCGGTGTCCTCGACATCGGTTACGCGGAGGCCGGGCCCGCCCACGGCCCCGTCGTCATCCTTCTGCACGGATGGCCTTACGACATCCACAGCTATGTCGACGTTGCCCCGCTGCTCGCAGCACGGGGTTACCGAGTGATCGTCCCCCACCTGCGGGGCCACGGGACGACGCGTTTCCTCTCCAGCGCGACGTTCCGCAATGCGCAGCAGTCGGTGGTCGCTCTCGACGTCATCGCCTTGATGGACGCGCTGCGAATCGAGAAGGCGGTCCTCGCCGGGTTCGACTGGGGATCCCGGACGGCCGACATCATCGCCGCACTGTGGCCGGAACGCTGCAAGGCATTGGTCTCCGTGACGGGGTACGTCATCACCAACAGGGAAGCCAACAAGCAGCCGGCGCCACCCACGGCCGAGTGGGCTTGGTGGTACCAGTACTACTTCTCCACCGAAAGGGGACGGCTCGGGCTCGAGAACGAGGCATACCGGCACGATCTGGCGCAGCTCGTCTGGAAGTTCAACTCCCCGTCGTGGCACTTCGATGACGCCACGTTCGAGCGCACCGCCACGGCTTTCAAGAACCCCGACTACGTGGACATCGTGATCCACAACTATCGCTGGCGGCTGGGTCTCGCAGCGGGCGATCCGCGATACGACGCTCTTGAGCAGCGGCTTTCCCAAGGGCCCGTCATCAACGTTCCCACGGTCACTCTTGATGGCGAACTGGATCCGTTCACTCCCGCCGGGGACGGAGCGGCGTATCGGAACAAGTTCTCGGGCCCTTACGCACACAGGACCCTGAAAGGCATCGGACACAACGTGCCCCAGGAGGCCCCCGAAGCCTTCGCCGAAGCCGTGGTCGAGGCCGACGGCTTCCAACGCCGCTGAGCCCTGAGCGCCCCGAGCATCGACACCCCCCGCGACAACAACAGGTGCCGGGCTCCCGCCCGGTATCCATCAGCGCGCGGCAGGCTCGCGATGATGCTGCTTCTTGCGTGCCCGGTAGGCAGCTGCGTTGGGCTTGTCATAGATGGCCTCCCGAACGGCGACCGCCTCTTCGACATCGGAATCACGGCTCGGGGGTGACGGCGTCGACGATGCCGGACTCGATGTACCAGGCGTGCAGCCGGTGCGGCGACACGCGCATTTCGAACCGTGCCGACCGGCGGGCGCCAAGCGTCGCGGCGAAGTCGAGGGCGGGACTTCCGCACGGAAAGGCATGCCCAGGCTCGCGTCACCATTTTGACAGGTGACTGTGATTACCTGTAAGGCTCGCACAAGGGAGCCCCTGGCCCGGCCACACTGCCGCAACCCGCGCCGACGCCCCCGCCAGGGCGTCGGCCACATAGCCGTACAGGGCCGTCACGGCCTTGCCGACGCCGCGTCACGGGGCTCGCCAGATGTTGTCGAAGGCTGCTTCTTCGATGGCCCGCCGCTGTCGCACGGCCACCAGTTCCGTCACGGCGTCGTCGACGGCGGCCAGTACGGTCAGCACCGCGTCGTCAGTGACGCTCGGGAAGTCTTCCGCCGACTTGTCAGTGATGCCGACGACCGTCGCGAGAGCGGTGAGCACGGGCTCCTGCGAAGCCCAGCGGTCGGCCGCGCTACGGCGAGCGGGTGAATCAGCCGGCGCCGTGTGACCTGTCCGGGAAGGCAACCAACGGCGGCGTTTGCGCGTGCCCTGCCCCTCCGCCTCAAGGTCGGCCAGATACGCCGCGGACAGGCCACGCCCTCTGCGCCACAGCCAGTCCTCGACCGACTCGTAAGGCGTCTGTCGGGTGAGGGACGAGGCAGCCTCGGCCAACAGACGATCAGCCGGTTCCAACCCGCCACCGGGCACGAGGAGATCGCCGTCCAGCGTGAGGGCCTGGGCCGCGATGAGGTCGATCACCTCGGCTCCCGCGAGAGCGAGCGACAGGTCGCCCGGCTCCACGGGACGAGAGAGCTCCACATCCATGGCCACGACGAACAGGTCCCGCGGTGTGCTCATCAACGGCTCCACGTCAGGGGGGAGGCGACGGCGGCGGTTGCGCCGGGCGCGAAGTCCCGCCGGACGCCACAGAGGGCGTTTCGGAAACGGCACTTCACGTCCATGGTCACGTACAGGGTCGACTGTAGCGCGGGTTCTTCAGGGGCGGTCGGTCGAAGCCGCGGCGGCTGCTGCCGGTACGGACGGCAGTCCCGGAGCGGTGTTCCGAACGACGCGCGACCCGTGCGGGAAGCCGATGCGCAGAACGGCCGCCGCGACGGCTGCGGCGACGACTACGACCGCCGCGAGGACGAGGGCCTGGTGGTAGCCGTGGTGGAGGAGAGGAGCGACGGTCAAAGGCCCGAGGATCTGACCGGCGGAGTACCCGGTGGTCAGCAGGGCGACGGAACGGGGAAACTGCAGGTGGGCGCCTGCGGCCAGAGCGATGGTGCTGACACCGAGGAAGGTCGCGCCGAACAGGAACGCGGACACCAGAGCGGCTGCCACTCCCTCGACGAGGGCGGGCAGGACGATGCCAGCAGCCTGGACGACGAGCGCGGCGAGCAGCAGGTCTGGGCGGGACCAGCGGCGTCCCATCCGGGCCCACAGCGCCGAGGACGGCACGGCCGCGAGGCCGACCAGCACCCAGGCACCGCTGCCGACCCAGCCCGGTGAGCTCTGTCCGATCGCCGCGACCAGGAAGGTACCGGCGACGATGTAGCCGATTCCTTCCAAGGTGTAGCTGGTGAACAGGGCGCCGAACCAGCGGTGGGTGCGCTGCGCGGACGGGCTGACCGGTGCCGCCCCGGATTCTCCGGGGGCCGAGACACGGATTTCCGGACGGAGGTTCCACGAAGCCGCGGCGAGGAGTGCCGTGAGGCCGGCCGAGGCCCACCAGGCGGCCTCCCAGTCGGCGACGATTCGCAGGATGAGAACCAGCAGCCCGGACAGGGCGATACCGGCACCCACTCCTCCGAAGGCCCACCCGGGCAGATGGGCGGGCCGGTCCCGGAGGTGGCTGAGGAGGGAGCTGACCGCGATGACGAAGATCAGAGCGCTGGCTCCCCCGGCCAGCAGCCTCAGCATCATCCACACGGCCGTGCTGTGTGTGGCGGACATCCCGGCCAGAGTGCCGGTCAGGACGACCAGGGAAGCGCGCAGAACCGTGGGTGAGCGAACCAGCCCAGGGACCAGGATTCCAGCGAGCGCACCGACGAGGTAGCCGACGTAGTTGGCGGTGGCAAGGTTCGCGCCCGCACCGGCGGACAGCCCTGCACCACTGTGCATCAGGGGGAGGATCGGGGTGTAGACGAACCGACCGACGCCCATGCCGGCCGCCAGCGCGGCGGCGGCGCGGGCAACATGGGCCCACGGTGACTGGGGTGCGGTGCCCGTTTCGGGCATTCCTGTTTCGGACATTCCTGTTTCGGGGGTTGGTGTTTCGCGGGTTGCTGTTCCGAGCGTCTCTGATTCAGGGGCTGCCGTTTCGAGCGTTCCCGTGTCGGGGGTTTCAGTTTCAGAGGTTCCTGATCCGGGGGTTCCCGCACCGGCGGGAGTGGGGCGCCGTATCTGCGCGCTCATGACAACGTCCTCGTAAGGTGATCCCCGAATTCGGGGCAGGGCCTACCCCCACCGGCGCAGCCGTGTCCCTGCAGCGGCGAGTACGGGAAGTGGCGAGTACGGGAAGTACGGACAGCGGGGTGGATCGTCAGGACGCTGCGTCGGCCCTGCCCGGGTCGTTCGGGTGGGACTCGAGCGCGGTGACGTTGAGGGTCATCCACGGGCGCAGCGGCAGCGTGCCGAGCACCTTCTCGTGCAACTCGTCCTCGTCGGCAGCACGCCAGATACCGAGGCTGCGTAGTTCGCCGACCGGCCGCCACAGCCGCGCCAGGTTGCCGGTGGCGGCAAGTTCCTTGGCGCGGACGGCTTCGGCGGCGCGCCGCCGGTCGACCTCGTCCTGGCTGGTGCCCTCGGGAATGTCGGTGGTGATCTCGACCAGGAACTCTCGCATGATCTTTCTCCCAGGGACCGGGCGCTCGCCGGGGAGCGGGAACGCCGTGCGTGGTGAAGCGGGTCTGTGTTGTCGATCGATGGCCGATCAAGCGGTGCGGTACCAGCCGTCGTCCGCAGCTACGGCGACAACGGTGCCGACGCCCTGAGACTTGGGTGTCCGGTCACAGCAGCGCCGTCGGCGAACAGGAGCGCGATGGGCGAAGTGTTCGACGTCGCAACCGTCCGGCCCGGGCGGCGGGTGGGGCGCGGCCGGAGCGAGGTTGCCGGTCGACCGCATCGCGATCGCCGGCCGAGCGTCGGCCGGGGTCATTGCGGTGACGCGCTGTCGCGTTTCCATGAGTCCATCGTGGGCCCGACACCAGGGCAACCGCCACGACAGGGGTCCTCCCTGGTGGTAGGCCGAGCCTTCCACGGACGTAGCATGGCGAACGTGGAGCTGCGCCAGCTGCGGTACTTCGTCGCGGTCGCCGAGGAACTGAACTTCGGCCGGGCCGCCGAGCGACTATTGATCGCCGGCCCCTCACTTTCGCAACAGATCAAGGCGCTCGAACGCGACCTCGGTGTACGACTGTTCGACCGGGACCGTCGCTCCGTGGCCCTCACCCCGGCCGGCGCCTCTCTGCTCCCGCACACCCGGGATCTGCTGGAGCGAGCCGACGACCTCCAGCGCCGCGCGGGCCGGCTGGCCGGATCGGAGACGGTGCGTCTCGGCTATGTCAACTGGCTGCCCACGGACCTGACCACCCGCACCGCCGCGGTGGCCCAACTGCACGTCGACGCGTGGGTCGCCCCCTCGCACACCCAGGCCGCCCGGGTCGCCGACGGCAGCCTCGACCTGGCGGTGTGCTGGGCAGGGACCACGGAGCTGGAACGACAGGGGCTGGAGGCCCGGCTCCTCGGCGCCGACCGGCTCTACGCCGTCGCCACCGGCGACGACAGCAGCGACGTACGGACCCAGGACGCCGTCGTTCTGCTCGACGACGACACCACGTCGTGGGCGTCCTGGAACGCCTTCGCGGAACAGTTGTCCCACAGCACCGGTGTCCGCGCGGTCCGCATCCGCGACGGCGGCGTCACCGGTCCCGCGTTCTTCGACCACGTCCGCCGCAGCCGCCGCCCGGTCGTCAACTCTCCCAAGGGCCAGACCACACCGCTGCCACCCGACCTGGTCCAGCGTCCACTGATCGCGCCGAAGGTCTACTGGACCTGGTCGCTGGTCTGGCGCAGTGGGGAAGAACGTGCCGCGGTCCGGGCGGTCGTCGACGCCCTGACCAACGGCGTCGGCGACCTCGGCATCCACGCGCCCGACGCCTGGCTGCCCGACGACGACCCGCACAGGCAGTAGCCTGCGCCCGGCCGCGGCCTGGGCGGGGAGCACGCGAGCCCGTCGATCTCCTTGCGGGCCTGACGTATCGCCACATCGGCCGCGGCCAGCGGACGGTTCTCCTTGGGGAGCATCGACGCACTGGACGTCACGTTGACCACCACCTGCATGTCCACTTGGTATTTGTCACCAAGGTGCGACGCAAGGCGTTCCCGGACGAGACCGAGGCCTGCCCGCTCTGCGGTACGCCGGAAGACGGTCCTTGATGTCCCTGAGCGCCTTCGCACGGCACTTGCCGCAGTCGCGGATGAGCTGCTGCTGCGGAACCGAACTCCCCGCGCCAAACCACGGCGTTGTCCGCCGGGCCTCGGTCAACATCCGGTCGAGTGCCGCAGGACCGCACCTCTCACCGTCCCGGTGGGCCTTCTTCGCGCGGGCAACGCACTCGTTCCAGATCCACCGGCACCGGTCCCACTCCGCCAGGAGCCGACCCCCGCGCAGTGGACGACACACGCAGACGGTAGGTGTACCGGACGTACCCGGCATGCCCGCCCGTCTGCGCTCGTGTCGTCATGATTTCCAACCCACCCCGGAGGTACGACAGTTGAGAGTTACTGATCTACATGCAAATGCTCACCGCCATAGGACTGGACACCGAATCGCCCTGACGGCAATCCGCTGTCCCCGCCCTGCTCCAGGAATCCGATTGCACCCCGGCTTCAAGGCCAGGGCATCGACAGAGAAATCAGGTGACCGGCTCAGAAAGGTGTCACGGTGAGGCGGATCGCCGTGGGCGCGGTGTCCTGGATGTAGGAGGCGAAGTCGGCGACGTCGTCGAAGGCGAAGCCGTAGGCCTTGCCGTCCTCGGTCGCCGCGTGGATCGCCTTGGAGTAGTGATTGGTGAGCTCGGTCTTGTAGAAGTCGCCCGCGCTGGTGGTCGGTTGGGCCGGGTTGCTGAGCAATGTGGAGCGGTTGAAGCCGGCGCCGAGCACGGCGGCGACCGGGCCGGTCGTGCCGTCGTTGGGCGCGGCGAGGTTGCCGTCGCAGAAGAGGACGTCGCGGCTGGAGGGCTTGCCGAAGGAGACCGAGGCGGGGCCGTCGAAGGTGAACCTGTCGGCGCGCACCCGGCCGGTGAAGGTGCCGGCGTTGGTGGTGACGGTGAGGTCCTTTCCGGTGTAGGTGCTCCAGACCTCGTCGATGTACGGGGCGAAGTAGTCCTTGGCGAACAGGCCGGCGTCCAGGCCGTGCCCGGGGGCGATGACACGCACGTCGTCCACCACCAGCGGCGCGAAGTCCTCGATCTGCCGTACGGCGGCGAAGGCGGCAGCGCGTCCGCCGGTGCGCACGGTGCCCGTGGTCTGCTCCTTCTCGCCGTTCAGCCGGATGCTCATCGGCACGCTGAACATGTCGACCATCGTCGTGTTGCAGAACATGCCGGACGGGTTGTGAGTGAACTCGGCACAGTCGTGCAGCACGGCGTAGTTGGGGTCCGAGGTGACCCAGCCGGCCGGATACTGCAGGGCCGCGTTGCCATTGCCGTCCGCCACGGCCTTGAACTTCAGTTTCTCTCCCAGGGCCACGTAGATACGGCCCGACATGTAGGGCAGGGAGAGCTGTGTCTCCCCCCTGTCGGACAGCGCGAGGGCGTAGTCGGTGAAGCCGTCCGCGCCGTTGTCCGAGAGGGATATGGGCGCCAGGATGCCGTCCTGGGTGACGCGGACCTGCTTCCCGTCCTGGTTGCCGACGATGTAGACGTGCACCGACGCGTTGTCGAACGAGCCGCTGTTGTTGACGATCGTCAGGGGCAGCGAGCCGGCGGCCGCCCTGGTCGAGCCGTCGGTCGTTCCGGCAAGGGCGTACGGCGCGACGGCGGCGAGGGCTGGAGCGGCGACGGCCGCACCGCCCAGAGCGATGAACAGCTTGCGGCGACTGAGGTTGCGCTGGTGACGAGATGTCATGTGCGTTGTGCTCCTGAGTACTTGTGCCTCTACGAGGCGGTGGGGGGATGGGGAGAAGAGCGCGGTCGATGACGACCGGCTCCTAAGGCAACGTTGTCAGGGCCGTTCGCGCAGTGGTCGATCCTCACAGTCTTGAGAGCGCTCTCTTGCGAGCCGCGGGCGCCGCCGATGGGCCCCGATGCTACGCACGAACAACTCCGCGGCCAACCGCCGCGCGAGATGGTCAAGTCCCCCTGACCTGGGATTATTTGAGGTAACCAACACGACGGAAGATTGCTTAAGGCATGCTTAACCCGCCATTAAGGCTGTTCGCCCAGCGTCAGGGACAGGCGCTGTGCCGTGCTTGACATGGCCGTGAATTCACGGCAGTCGACCACGGCCCGCATGGCCTGCGTCGCCGCCCTGATGACGTCAAGTCGTGGCGGCTGGTGCGTATCGAGGACGAGGCGGGCCTCCATCCAGGTCGTGGCCGCGCTGACGTCGGTCCGTTCGGTGCGCCGCCCGGTGAGCCAGCGAGTCGTGTCGCTGACGTCGGTACTGCGCAGGACGGGGACACCGGCCACGTCTGCGCTCAGACTGCCGTCCCTGTGCAGTGTCCAGCGGGCTCCGCGGAGACGGTCGCCCAGGTCCTGGGCCTGAACCTTGGATCCGGACAGCGCTTCGACGGATGTGACGTTCAGGGTACGGAAGGTGCGCGGTCCGTCCGCCGGGTGCGGCGCCGACCCACCCGGCGCCGCCGGGCCTTCCCGGGTGAAGGAAGGGAGCCCGGGAGGACGCGGCGGATCAGCCGGGGCCGAACGGCTGGGGCACGCCGTCGACGTGCCGTCGGCCGAGCCGCCGCCCTGGCTGGGTACCCCCGTGGACGCGGTGGCGCGCCCGTCAGGACCGTCGGCGAAGACGTCCCCGGCCGGGCGGGACGTCAGGGGCAGAAGTCCGACGAGCAGGACAACCGCAGGGAACAGTGCGGCTGTCGCGTACACCCTCGGCGAGATGGAGAACGCGGGCCGGCCTCCGGCCCAGGATCGGACGCTGGTCGCCAGGGGCCACACAAGGACGGCGGCGAGCGTCGCCCACCATGCTGGGTCCGTCGTGAGCGTGTCGTGGGCCAGCGCGAGGACTTCCCTGGTGGCGCGATCCTGCGACGCGCCCAGCAGCACGTACGCGGGCATCGCGCCCAGCATGGCAAGCAGCGGCTGAGCGAGCAGAGCGGCCGGCCACAGCAGCGTCAGCAGGAGCTGCGCCCGGCCGCTTTCCCCCCGCGAGGCGAACCAGATCCGTGCCCTTACGGGCGGATGGTAGAGCCGGGCGAGCCCTCCGTGATCCCCCTGTTCCAGGCGACGCAGCGCGCGTACGAGCGTGCCGGGCCCCACGGCCTCGGCGGCGTACCGGTCCGCCCCCAGTTCCGCCGACCAGAGCGCGGCCACCACGAGGAGCAGCACCTTCGGCACGCTGAACAGGACCAGGACAACCTCGGCGAGCGTCAGGCGGGCGGTCGCATCGCCGGTGACGAACAACATGGTGACGGGGAGTGCGACCATGCCCCCGAGCACGTACGGCCAGACGCGGACGAGGGTGGTGAAGGGGCTGCCGAGCCCGGCGACATGCTGTTCGCCGCGGCGCAGATGCCCGAGCTCGTGGAGGAGGACCGCGTGGGCCGCCTCCACGTCCGTCTCCCACAGGTGGACGAGCGGAGCGAAGACGCCGACCCGGGTGCCGCGCCAACTGCTCGGGTACACGCGGGCGGAGAGGCCGGATTGGGTGCTCAGCCGCAGTTGGGTGCCCGGTGCGTGCTCATTCAGAAAGGCCGTCATCCGGTCGTGGAAGTGCGGTTCAGGGACTTCGCCGGGCGCCGGCGTGGGCCTTGCCGCCGGGGCCATCAGCGGATGGTCGGGCATCAGTCCGTAGCGCCGCTCCACGAAGTGGCAGCGCAACCGCGGTGCGAAGATCGCGATGACCGCTGCCAGGAGGAAGAAGAGGGGCAGGAACTGCGTCAGGCTGAGCATCGCTGTGACGAAGCGGCCCCGGTGCGCCCCGTCGAACTGGCCCAGCCCCGTGCCCACCCCGAAGGTCTGACCGATCAGTGAGGGGACCTGTGTCATGAACAGGAGCAACATCAGCCACAACCACGGAGGCGGACTGCACGAACGGGCGCGCCGGGAGGGCGGGGACCCGATCATGATGTCGTGCGGCGGTGTCCGCCGTGTCGACGCGAGGGGTGGAAGCGTCCAGTAGGCAATTGGCTCATCCGTGGTTCGTTCCGTCCGGACCGGACGACGGTCGGGGGCCCCTCGTGCGCGGCCGTCCGAAGCGAGAACGCAGGCCCGACGCGGCGGAAGTGAGCCGGTGCAGTCCGGTACGCCGGGGGTGGGCCCCGGGCACGGCCGGCTGCGGCGGCTCCTCGGCCACGAGGGCGTCGAGAAATGCCACCACCTCGGCCGGGTCATGGTGGGCGAGCAACTGGGCGCTCACCCGGGCGGCCAACTCATCGGCCTCGGACGGCTCGATCCCCCGGGCTCTGAGCCGTCCGCTCATCTGCAGGGCGGCTCGCATGACCTGCATCGTGGGCGCTGCCGATGCCCGGGTGTCGTCCGTGGTGGAATCCGGGCCAGGACTGTGCACCTGACCGGCCCGGCCCGCAGCATCCCCGCTCGCATTCCGATCCGCGCCGCCGTCCCCGTCCGTGTGTCGCGGCAAGGCCGGGTCGCCTCCCTCCCCAGCGTGTCGTGGCAACACCGGGTCACTTCCGTCCACGGTGTGTCGTGACGATTCGGACCGCTGCGCCCGCAGTCCGAGCAACAGCCCAGTGACGGACAGCGCGTTGCTCAACTCCGGGCTCCCCAAGGCCGACTTGATGGCCTCAGCTGCGTAGGCCAGCCCGTCCAGCACCGCGGGCAGGACGGAGACCGTCCCGCCGCCCATCCCGCCGGGTGCCTGTCCGCGCGAAGCGAAGAGATTCCAGCGCGTGCTGCCACCCGCGGCGTAGGCCCGAGTGGTCTGAGCGGCCAGCGCGGTCTCACCGGGCGCGGCCCACGCGGCGATCCGTACGCTCCACAGGTCGAGTCGCTCGGTCGTCGTCATCCGGCCTCCCCGCGTCCGGTCTCCTTGTGTCCCGTCTCCTTGATTCCGGTCCCCCACGCCCGGCGCCTCACGAGGCGGTCCCTTCAAACTCGAAGCGGAACTGGATCAGGCTGTCGGTGCTGCTGCCCTCCGCCGTCAAAGATGCTGTGGAGCCGTCGAGTTGCCCTGCGAAGGTCGTACCGGAGGCGAGTGCGTGCGGATAACCTCCGGGCAACTGGCCGAGGTCGGACCGACAGGCCACGACCGGGCTGGGCCAGTTGAGCAGATTGAGAGCCACGGCCTCGTGGGTGTGCGGGTCGGTCAGCCGGGCGTCCAGTTCGCCGTCGGACCAGCTCACATCCCAGTACGTCAACAGCAGTTGCGGATCCCTGGGGTTGCCCGCCAGGTCCTGGCCAGAGGTCGTGCCGACCGCCGAGGACCAGAACGACACCGCACCGGCCTGGGACGGATCGCCCGCCGCGAACAGCAGGGAGAACGGGTTGTCCTCGGTCTCGTCACCGCCGGTCCGCGGCCGGCTCAGGTTGAGCGTGCTCGCCAGGGAGTAGGTCTGGCTGTCGGCCAGGCGACGAGAGCCGTCGGCGTTGCAGTAGTCGTAGATGTCGACGGAGATGTCGGCCGTACCGCTGTACGCCTTGCCCCACAGCGCCGAGGCGTCCGACGCCTCGTCGGTCGCCGGTTCGTCCTGCGCAGACTGCGTGACCGGGTCGTCGGCCTCGGTCGTCGGTGCGTCACTGACCGAGGGCGTCGGTTCGGGTGGTGAGGGGGACGCCGTCGGACTGGAGGCGAAGGTGCTGGGTGGCTCCGACGACGCTGCGGCATGTGGTGAGCCTCCCTCCCCGCACCCGGTCAGCGTGGCGCATATGAGCCCCAGGCAGACCGCTGCGACCAGGCGAACCCGAGCGATTCCGGGCAGCCGTCGTACACCTGTCATGACGGACATGACATCCCCTCCCCCACGCCTGGTGGCTCCCCCACGGGCTCCCAGGACAGCGGACGTTACGCTTCGCGGTCGGTCAATTACGCCACACAAATCGTTCGTTACCGTTTCGTTCCCACGGGCGGCGAAGGAGCTCCCGACGGGGCTGATGCACCATGGGCGGGCCGGGCACGCGATGGCCGGTTTCCAGCGACCTGGGGGTGTGTGGCGATGAGCGGAGACCGAGGCCGTGTCCTGGTCGTCGACGACGACGCGGCGATACGGCGCTCGCTGGAACGCGGGCTGCGGCTCGACGGGTTCACCGTGGATCTCGCCGACGGCGGCCGCCCGGCGCTGGCCGCGGTCAGAGGGACGCCGCCGGACGCGATCGTGCTGGACATCTCCATGCCGGACCTCAGCGGCATCGAGGTGTGCCGGACGCTGCGCGGCGAAGACAACGACATACCTGTCCTGATGCTCTCCGCCCTCGACGAGACCACCGACCGGATCGCGGGACTGCAGGCCGGCGGCGACGACTATCTGGTCAAGCCCTTCGCCCTGCAGGAGTTGGTGCTGCGCCTGCAGGCCCTGCTCCGGCGCCGACCGCCGCGGGACATCGACTCCGTGCGAGTCTGCGGACTGCTGCTGGATCCCGCGACCCGCCGGGTGAGCCTCGACGGGAACCCCGTGGAACTGACGCGGCGCGAGTTCGAGCTTCTGCACGTGCTCGCGCGCAACGCCGGCCTCGTGCTCAGCCGCGACCAACTCCTCGACCGGGTCTGGGGGTACGACTTCGAGGTGCGCACCGACGCGGTGGACACCTTCGTGAGCTATCTGCGGCGCAAGCTGGAGGCATCGGGCCGCTCCCGGATCATCCACACGGTACGAGGAGTGGGCTTCGTGCTGCGGGACGACGATGCGGGGGCCGGGCGATGAGGCTCTCCACACGGATCGCTCTGGCCGTCGGGGCCACCGTACCCGTACTGGTCCTGGCCACCGGCTGGCTGCTGTTGCGACTGGTCGCGGCGGATCTGCACGACGAGCAGGACACTCACCTGCACGAGCGCGCCACGGCCGTGGCCAAGGATGCGCGCGGGCTGCTGCGCGCGAGCGCTGCCGACCGGTCGGCAGCGGTGGAGCAGGCCCGCGAGCGGCGGCTGTTCACCTCGGCCCTGGACGTAGGCGTACGCCTGATCGGTCCCGAGGAGACCTTCACCGGTGGCCCGCAACCCGATGAAGGCGTGGCGCTGCCCCAGAGCGCGCCGGTCCCGGTGACACTGCGGGCCGACGGCCGGAGCTGGCGGGTCCTGTCGACGCGGGTGACCGGCGCGCGGCCCGGCGTACGCGGCACGCTCTGGCTGTTCGCGCCGGACACGGCCGGCGAGACCCAACTGCGCCTGGTCCGCAGACGCGTCGTGACCGTGGCGCTGCTCGCCGCGCCGCTGTCCGGACTGCTCGCCGGGGCCGTCGCGACGCGCGCGAGCCGTCCGCTGCGCCGCCTGCGGGACCGTGCGAGCGGCTTGGACCCGCGCACCAACACGGCCCGGCTGGAGCACGCGCCCACGCGGATCGCCGAGGTCGACGACCTGGCGCACACCCTGCAGACCGTCCTGACCCGCTACGACGAACAGGCCGCCAGAACCGCCGAGGCACTCGCCACGGCCCGCTCCTTCGCCTCGGCGGCCTCGCACGAGCTGCGCACTCCGTTGATGAGTATGCAGACCAATCTGGAGATACTCACCGAGCATCCGGAGCTTCCCGGGCCCGACCGCGACGAAGTGCTCGGCGACCTGCGCCGCGAGCACGGCCGACTGCTGGGGCTGCTGGTCATGCTGCGCGAACTCGGCCGTGGCGATCTGGTCGAGGTGGACGCCTTCGGCCCGGTGGATCTGGCGGATGTCGTCGAGGCGAGCGCCGAGGAACAGCGGCGACGCCATCCGCTCGCCCGGATCTCCAGTGAATCCACGGTGGGGCTGCGCGTCCACGGCTGGGAGCCCGGGCTGCGCGTGGTCGTGGACAATCTCCTCGTCAACGCGCTGGTGCACGGCTGCGTGGACGGCCGGCCCGCGCAGGTCGAGATCACGCTGAGCGCGAACGGCGGTTCCGCCGTCATCGTCGTCGACGACCGGGGACCGGGCATCCGGCCCGAGCGCCGCGCCGAGGTCTTCGAGCGCTTCAGGCGCCGACCGGACAGCCCGGGTTCCGGCCTCGGGCTCACCCTCGTCGCCCAGCAGATCGACCTGCACCGGGGCGGGATCCGCATACTGAACCCGCCGGCAGGCCCGGGCACTCGCATCGAGGTCACCCTGCCGCTCATCAGCGGCTCGGCCGACGCGGAGGCCACACTTCCCCTGCAGCGCAACTGGATGATCACGACCGCCGACCGGCCACAAGAATTCCACAAAGAAGACTCCTAGCTTTCCGGGCGTGAGGGCAACCGCCCCTGAAAGCAGAGGAGTTCGTCATGCCAAGGACCAGGACAACCGTCGTCTCGCTGGTCGCCGTCGGCACGCTGCTCGGTGCCGCGGGCGCCGCGACGGCCAGCGACCCACAGCCCACGCCGTCGGGCGCCCCCACGGGGGACGGTGCGTCCGCGCTCTGTAAGCGCGCACCGAAGATCGACCACCGAATCGACCGGATCCTCGCCCGGCTGCACGCGGACGCGTCACAGCGTGGCTCCATCGCCCGCCTGGAACAGCGCGTGGCCAACGCCAAGTCGGCGGGACACACGGAGATCGAGACCTATCTGAACGACCGGCTCACCTTCCGGCGTTCCCTCGTCCCCACCCTGGAAGCGCGCCAGAAGGATCTGGCGGACGTGGAGAAGTGGTGCGGGGCGCATGACAACGGAGCCGGCAAATGATGCGGGCGCGCCACGCGGGACTGGCCACCGGCGCCGCCCTGCTGCTGCTTTTGACAGCATGCGGCAGCCACGATGCGAACACGCAGAGCCCGGCGCCTGCCTCCTCCACGGATCTCACGCATCTGCAGAAGCTGGTCGAGGGCGCCGAGTCGGCCGCGAGCTCCGCCGAATCCGATATGGCACGGGAGTGACGCACGGGGTGGTGACTCGCCCGCCGTCGCCCACGAGCGAGTGGCTCCCGGGTGCGCTCACGAGTCGCCGCCCAGTAGCGGGGGCCGCCAGGATGCACTCACGACTCGTCGTCGCCGAACGGCTGGTCGCTCCAGCGGAACCATGCGCGGTTCCCCGCGATGTGCAGCAGAAACTCGGGGACGGAACCGTCCGGGGAGAACAGCGAGACATGCTGCCGGATCTCGTCGTACGCCGCCCCCGCGTCCCGGGCGTCGTCCGACTCCGGCCCCCGAGCGTTTCTGCCACCTCGTCCACGGCGTGCCCGAGGCGCTCGTCCCGCTCGCCGTCCGCACCGCACGCGATCGCGGCGCGACGGTCTCCGGACCGGTGACGGGCGAACTCCTCAACCCTTGAGCGCGGTTGACGCCTGCGTTGAGCGAGGGGGTGGCGTAGAACGCCGTGACCGACCCTGGCGGTCGGCACCCACAGGCCGGACACTGGTGGCGCCATGGGCCTACGGGGGAGGCGGCATGACGGAACCGACAGTCCAGTCGGGGCGGCGCACGGAGCTGGACGCGATCCGCACCCTGGTCGTGATCGGACTCGTCTTCTTCCATTCGGCGTTGGTCTTCGCCACGGACAACGACTTCTACGTCAAGAACCGCGACACCACCGACACGATCCTGGTCATCGGCGGTTTCGGCGTGGTCTGGGCGATGCCGATGCTGTTCTTCGTCGCGGGCCTCGGCTCCTGGTACTCGCTGCGCCGCCGCGGCTCGCGCGGCTTCGCCCGGGAGAGGCTGCTACGGCTCGGCGTACCGCTGCTCTTCGCGACGGCGGTGCTGCTGCCGGTCCCGCAGTGGCTGCGCGAGCGGGCCTCGCACCCGGGCCCCGACGAGTCGTATCTCCACTTTCTGCCGCGCTTCTTCGACGTACATCTGGATCTGTCCGAGTTCCCGTTCGTCGTCCAGGGCGAATACTTCGAGACAGGGCATCTGTGGTTCGTGGTGCTGCTGCTCACGTTCTCGCTGTTGCTCGCGCTGGCGACGCGGTGGATTCCCGCCGTGTACGCCCGGCGGATCCGCGACGGTGTGGCCCGTGCATGCGAGCGGCGGGGCATGGTGCTGCTGGCGGCAGTTCCGGTTGCCGTGATGTGCGCGCTGCTCGGCCTCGAGGAGAACTACGCGGCCTGGCATCGGTGGACGTATCTGATGTTCTTCGGGTACGGATTCGTGCTGGCCGGCGACGACCGCCTGCGGACGGTGATGCGTCGTGACGCGGTGCTGGCGGCCGTGCTGGGACCGCTCCTCTTCGCCGCCAGTGCGCCCGGTCTCATGGCCGAAGGCGACCCTTTCATGGACTGGACCGGTTCCGCGATGCTCGCGCGGACGCTGTACGGTGCGGCGGGCTGGTGCTGGATCGTGGGCATGGTCGGGCTGCTCGACCGGCGACGGCGGCCTGTGCCGGCACCCGACGAGGGGCACGAGGATGGGGCCGATGTCGGCCGACGTCGGCGGTTCTTCGGCTATCTGGCCGTCGGGGCGCTGCCGTTGTACGTGTTGCACCAGCCGATCGTCGTTGCGGTGGCGTACGGCGCGGTCGGTATGGACGCCTCGATCCCGGTCAAATACGCGCTGATCGTGGCGGCTTCGCTCTGTCTGACCCTGGCCGCCTACGACCTGCTCGTGCGGCGCACGCCAGTGACTCGTTTTCTGTTCGGGATGCGCCCGGGCGGGCCCCGGCCCACTCCCGACAGTCACGACTGATGGCATGTCTCGGTCAAATCTGCCACGCTTTTGCGCAGCCTGCCGCCTCCGGCGCACCCCAGCCGTCCGGGCGGCTGTCGAGCAGGCCGGAATCCCGGCCGCCGTAAAGGAGTTTCGCGTGAGACCAACCCCCCGCAAGGCCCTCGCCGCGAGCGTACTCGTCCTCGCCGCGTCGGCCGCTGTCTCTCTCCCCGTCGCCCCTGCCGCAGCCGCGCCGCATGCGGCACCTCGGGCTGCTGCCTGCACTCCGACTCAGGTGGTCACCAACGGTGGCTTCGAAAGCGGCACTTCGCCGTGGACCCAGTCGTCGTCCACCCTGATCACCAACCGCGCCGGGCAGACCGCCCACGGCGGCACCACCTTCGCCTGGCTGAACGGTGTCGGCAGCACGCACACCGACACGCTCTCCCAGAGCGTCACCATCCCGTCCGGATGCAGTAGCGCAACCCTCACCTTCTGGCTGCACATCGACACCGCCGAGACGACCTCGTCCACCGCGTACGACAAGCTGACGGCGAAGATCGGCAGCACGACGCTGGCGACGTACTCGAACCTGAACAAGAACAGCGGCTATGCACAGAAGTCGTTCGACGTCTCGTCGTTCGCGGGCCAGACCGTCAACGTCGCCTTCACCGGCACCGAGGACTCCAGCCTTCAGACGAGCTTCGTCCTCGACGACGTCGCCCTCAACACCTCCGGCGACACGACCCCGCCGGCGGACTCCACGCGCACCCCGGCCGCGCCCTCGTACACCGTCAATCTGAGCAGCAACACCAGCGGCACGGTCTGGACCGGTCACGAGAGCGCGGTCTTCACCAACGCGTCCTCGACCGCGCTCAGCGAGGTGTACCTGAGGCTGTGGGACAACTATCACGGCACCTGCTCCGCCATGCCGATCACGGTCAGCAACGTCACGGGCGGCACCGCGGGCGCCCTGTCGGTCGGCTGCACGGCCCTGAAGATCGACCTGTCGACACCCCTGGCACAGGGGCAGACCGCCACGATCGGTTTCGACCTCGTCATCGCCGTCCCCAGCGGGGCCGACCGCTTCGGCCACGACGGGGCCTTCAGCTTCATCGGCAACGCGCTGCCCGTCCTCGCGGTCAAGGACGGATCCGGCTGGCACCTCGACCCGTACACCAACAACGGTGAGTCGTTCTACTCCCTGGCCGCCGACTTCAAGGTGACCCTCGACCACCCGAGCACCCTGCTGGTGCCGGCCACCGGCGCCTCGGTCGACACACCCGGCTCCAGCGGACGCACGGTCACCACGGCCACCGCCTCGAAGGTCCGTGACTTCGCCTGGGCGGCGGGCCCGTTCACCAAGATCTCCGGCACCTCGACGGCCGGCACCCCGGTGAACGTCTACTCCGTCTCCGGCATCAGCTCGTCCGACGCGCAGTCGATGCTCACCACCGCCAAGACCGCCGTGGACGCCCACGCGGCACGCTTCGGCGCCTACCCGTACGGCGAGTTGGACGCCGTGATCGACAACAACTTCTGGTTCGGCGGCATGGAGTATCCGGGGTTCGTCCTCGACCTGGTCAGCACGACGGCGCTCACCCATGAGATCGGACACCAGTGGTGGTACGGGATCGTCGGCGACGACGAGTACAACAGCCCGTGGCTCGATGAGGCGTTCACCGACTACGCCACCGATCTGGCGCTCAACAAGACCGGCACCAACTGCTGGAACAGCGTCTCGTGGTCCTCGTCGGCGGAGAAGATCACCAACTCGATGGCCTACTGGGACGCCCACTCCTCCCGTTACTCCACCGTCGTCTACGGATACGGCAAATGCGCGCTGCACGATCTGCGCCGCGTCCTCGGCGACAGCGTCATGGCCAAGCTCCTGAAGGACTACGCCACTTCGCACTGGTACGGCGTCTCGACCACGGCCGAGTTCAAGGCCGCCGCCCAGGCCGCCACGACCACGGACCTGACCTCGTTCTGGACGCAGCACCGCATCGACGGCTGACAAAGCACCGGTTCGCCGCGGGTGGCGCTCTTCGGCGTCACCCGCGGCGAACCTGTACAGGGACTCCTGGGACCTCCCACACCGCGAGAACGTGCGGTCCGCAGACCCGCCTCCCGATCGGCGGCACCTCGGCCCAGGCTCAGCAGCCGTGGCGGCTGAGCCGCGGGCCCAGCAATGGCTTGCATTGGCATGGACCTGCCCTTGATCCGCGACTATCGTCGTCGACGCACAGCCTTGAGAGCGCTCTCTCTGTCCTTCCGCTCCACTCCCCCATGACCGGAACGACGAAAGGCAACTCCCTTGAGATGCACAACAGTTCTGCGGGTCGCCTTGTCCGCGGCCTTGGCCGTGAGCACCGCGGCCGCCGCCCTCACGACCCAGGCGTCCGCAGCCGACGCCCCCACCACCGCTTCCTCCTCCGCGACGGGCGCTCCCGGATCACCGGCCCTGATCACCGCCATGGAGCGGGATCTCGGCCTGTCGAGCAGCCAGGCCACCGCTCGGCTCAAGGCCGAGGCGACGGCGCGCGCCGTCGAGCGAGCCGCCCGGCGCGCCGCGGGCGGCTCGTACGGCGGCTCGTGGTTCGAGGCCAAGGGCGGCCGGCTCACCGTCGCGATCGCCGACAGCGCGCGAAGGAAGGCCGTTGAGGCCACGGGCGCCCGGGCCGTTCTTGTCGAGCACACCGAACGGCAGCTCGACGCCGCCATGGCAAGGATCGACACCCTTGACGCCCCACCGAGCGTCGGCGGCTGGCATGTCGATCCACGGCGCAACTCGGTCGTCGTCAGCGTGGTCGTCGCACGGCGGGATGACAACGATGTCCGGACGTTCCTGACGCGCGCTCGCCAGGCCGGACCGGTGATCGTCCGAGAGACGGAGCAGGCGCCACACACGCTGGCCGCCGGAACGGTGGGCGGAGACCCCTACTACACGGGCAACGTCCGCTGCTCCATCGGCTTCTCCGTGTACGGCGGCTTCGTCACCGCCGGACACTGCGGACAGCCCGGCGCCGGCGTGAGCGGCTGGGACCACAGCTACATCGGCAACTTCCAAGGTTCGTCCTTCCCCGACAACGACTACGCCTGGGTCAACGTCGGCAGCGGCTGGTGGACCGTGCCCGTCGTCCTGGGCTGGGGAACCGTCTCCGACCAACTCGTCCGGGGATCGGCGGAAGCCCCCGTCGGTGCGTCCATCTGCCGTTCGGGCTCCACCTCCCACTGGCACTGTGGCACCGTGCTGGCCAAGAACGAGACCGTCAACTACAGCCAGGGCGCCGTGCACCAGATGACGAAGACGAGTGTCTGCGCCGAACCCGGGGACTCCGGCGGCTCCTTCATCAGCGGTGACCAGGCCCAGGGCGTCACCTCGGGCGGCTGGGGCAACTGCAGCGGCGGCGGCGAAACCTGGTACCAGCCGATCAACGAGATCCTGAACCGCTACGGGCTCACCCTCCACACCGCCTGACCGGACCTGCCGCCGGTGCAGCAGACCGTTCCGGCACCATCCACGTGTCACAACGGTGCCCGGCGGCAGCGAGCCGCGGGACGGGGCTGCGCCGGCCGCGGGGGCGGGGGCGGGGGCTGCCGGCAGCGCTACGCCGCGTGGGCCACAGAGCGCAGCCGTGTCAGTGCGGACGGCTTCCACGTGCATGCGGCCTGCCCCCGCACGGATGTTGATGCGCTGGACGACTGTGATCGTCGCGATGAAGGTGCCGTTCGCAGGTGGATCGGAATGCGCGGCAGGCCCGAACGGAGGAGCGTGGTGATGTAAGGAGGAGCGCCATGGCCGGCAGGGTCGCTTCCGGGAGGCGGAACGGCGAGGACCGGGGGTGGCTGTATGGTTCGCCGCCTCCGCGCTTGGTGCGCGTGCTGCCGCCCGCACTGCTGGTGGGGGTCTGTGCGGCCGAGCTCATCAGTCACGAGCCGCTGGACATCGGGTTTCTGCTGGGCGCCATTCCGTCGCTGGCCGTGCTCTCGTACGGGCCGGTGGCCACGGGCGTATTCGGTTGCATCGTCGTCGTGCTGTTGAACCTCCCGATCCTGCGGCTCAACCACCCGGGCAATACCGACCTGTGGACCATCAGCTTCATCGCCGTGCTGAGCGTCCTCGCGTCGCTGGTCCGCAGCCGGCGGGACGAACACCTGGTGACGGTGCGCAGCGTCGCGGAAGCCGCCCAGCTCGCCGTTCTGCCGCCGCTTCCCGAGCGCGTCGGCCCCGTGCGCTGCGCCGGTCTGTACCGGGCGGCGCAGCGCGAGACGCTGGTCGGCGGCGACTTCTTCGATGTGCGCGACGGGCCCTACGGCGTTCGGGCCCTGATGGGCGATGTACGGGGGCACGGGCTGGCGGCCGTGGGCACGGTCGCCTCGCTGCTCGGGGCCTTCCGGGAGGCAGTGCTCGACCAGCGCGACCTGGAGGCGGCCGCGGCCCGCCTCGATCGCAGACTGGTCGTGGACTCTGCGGAAACCGAGCATGCCGAGCTGTTCGCGACCGCCGTGCTCCTGGAGTTCCCACCCGGCGCCGACACGGTGCGGCTGGTGTCCTGCGGGCATCCACGGCCGCTGCTGCTGCGCGGAGCGGAGGCCGTCGAACTCGATCTCGAGGCCGGGGTGCCGCTGGGTCTCGGGCTCCTCGACGTCTCCGCCCCGCAAGGGCGCACCGTCCGCCTCGAGCCCGGTGACCGGCTGTTCCTGGCATCCGACGGAGTAACGGAGGGCCGGGACGACACCGGCGCCTTCTACCCATTGGCCGATCGTCTGACGAAGTTCGCGGAGGACTCGCCGACCGCGCTGATCGACGGTGTGTGGGAGGACCTCGTCCAGTTCTGCGCATCGGTTCGCGACGATGTGACCATGCTGGTTCTCACGCCGCTGCAAGAGCCTTGAGATTGTACCTACTAGTATGTACGATCCCGGTCAGAGAGGCGTGGCCCCGGCGACGAGGAGAACCGCTGTCATGCCCTTCGTTCGCGTTGACGCGTTGGGGACCGACGGCGACCGGCTCGACGCGCTCGGGCGGGCCGTGCACGACGCCCTGGTGGAGACGATCGGTTTCCCGCCCGACGACCGGTTCCAGATCCTGGTGGGACACGACGGCGCAGGCAGCACGCTGCGCTACGACGACTACCTCGGTGTGCACCGCGACGACGGCATCGTGTTCGTCGCGATCACCATGCGCTCCGGGCGCACACCCGAGCAGAAGCGGGCCCTGTACCGACAGATCGCCGAGCGCGCCCACGAGTACGCGGGGGCCGAGCCGCGGAACGTGTTCATCACCGTGACCGTGAACGAGTCGATCGACTGGTCGTTCGGCCACGGGATGGCGCAGTACTCCGTTTCACCCGATGCCGTCGACCCACCATCGACGCTCGCCGGCGACTAGGGTCCGGCACCATCGAGGGGAGAGGGCCCGGCCCGTTCAGGCCGTCGCCGCGATGTCCAGCGCCGCGATGTAGCCGAACGTCATCGCCGGACCGATCGTCGAGCCGGCGCCCGCGTAGCTGTGCCCCATGACCGCCGCGCTCGCGTTCCCGGCCGCGTACAGGCCGGGAATCACGGAGCCGTCCGCGCGCAGTACGCGGGCGCGGGCGTCCGTGCGCAGTCCGCCCTTGGTCCCCAGATCGCCAGGGACGATCTTGAAGGCGTAGTACGGGGCCAGCCACAGGGGGGCCAGACAGGAGTTGGGGAGGATCGCGGGGTCCGTGTAGTAGTGGTCGTAGACGCTGTCGCCGCGATGGAGGTCGGTGTCCTTGCCGCTGCGGGCGAGGCTGTTGAAGCGGCTGACGGTGGTGCGCAGGGCGGCCGCGGGTACACCGATCGCGGCGGCCAGTGCGTCCAGCGTCCATGCCTTGTGCGCGGCGCCGGACGTGTACCACGCGTCGGGGAACGTGAACGTCGGCACGACGTCCTTGAACAGGTAGCGGTTGCGGTAGTTCTGGTCGACGATCAGCCAGGCCGGAATGTCGGGCGCGGCGGCGTCGCGCTCGTACATGATGTGCACGACATCGCTGTAGGGGGCGGCCTCGTTGACGAAGCGGGCTCCGGCGGCGTTGACCAACAGCCCGCCGGGCAGGGTGCGTTCTGCGAGGCAGAAGTAGGGCTGGTCGGGCAGCGGGATCGCCGGGCCCCACCAGGCGTCGTCCATCAGGTCGAGCGCCGCCCCGGCCCGCTCCCCCGCCCGGATGCCGTCGCCGGTGTTCTCCTTGGCGCCCACCGTCCACGCGGTGCCGATCGGCTGCCGCTGGTACTGGGCGCGCATCGCCGCGTTGTGCTCGAAGCCGCCGGAGCCGACGATCACCCCGCGCCGAGCCCTGACCAGGCCTGATGTGCCGTTCTGGGTGACCACGGCGCCGGTGACGGCGCCGTTGTCGACAAACAGATCGGACAGTGGGGTGTTCAGCCACACCGGCACCTGGGCGTCGAGCAGTCCGGCACGCAGGCCGGCCGCCAGCGACTGACCCATCGTCAGGGGCTTTTGACCCAGCAGCGCCGCCTTGGTGCCGCGGGCGAGGCATTCGGTGGCGACGGCGGCGCCCTTTGCGCTGACGGCGGAGAGGGTGAGCCATTTGTAGTCGGCGCTGAAGACGACCATGCCGCTCGGGACGGTCAGGTACGACGGGTTCAGGCGGGCGAGTTCGGCGCCGAGGATGTTTCCGTCGAGCTGGTCGGGCTCGATGGAGCGGCCGTTCGGCAGCCCGCCGGGCAGCTCGGGGTAGTAGTCGCTGTAACCCTCCATCCAGCGGAAGCGGAGCGGGCTGTTGGCCATGACGAAGGAGATCATGGCGGGTCCGTGGCCGAGGAACGCCTGTTGGCGGTCGGCGGAGACATCGGGGCCGACCACCGCGGACAGGTACGTGGCGGCCTTCGCCGGGGTGTCCGGGACACCGGCGGCGAGGATCACCGGGTTGTTCGGGATCCAGACACCCGCGCCGGAGCGTGCCGCCGATCCCCCGAAGGTGGCCGCCTTCTCCACGACGACGCAGCTCAGCCCCTGTTTCGCGGCCGTCAGCGCGGCGGTCATACCCGCCGCTCCGGAACCGATCACCACGACGTCGTACGTGCCGAGCAGGGGCAGGTCGGCCGCCTCGGTGACAGCCGGGAGGCCTGCCGCGAGCGCGAGCCCGGCGCCCGTCGCGGCGCCGAGCACATGGCGCCGTGACGGGCCGGGGGCCGAGAAGGATGCGGTACGTCTGACGGAATCCGCGCTCGTGGACATGGCAGGGCGCTCCAGCAGGGCGAAGGGATATGAGGCGTTCCGCGCTCCGAGGGCCAACCGGCCCCGGCCACAGCAGTTCTGATGCAGCGTCAGGAACGTTGCGCAGGGGTCTTGTGAAGTCAAGACACGCAAGGCCCATCACTCCAGACCACCCCAGGATCGGACACAAGTTACCTAGAGGTATGTAGTGACTTAACAAGCAAGCAACAGTAGAACGTGTTCCCACTCATCGAGAGTGAGGAGCGTCATATGAGTGACACTACCCAGCAAAACAAGGATTCCAGGGGTGTCTCACGCCGAAGATTTATCACTGGAACTGGTTCTATTATTGGAGCCGTGGCTGTTGCGGGTCATCATCCAGCGGCGGCTCAGGAACAGGCCGTCACGGCGGCCGGACCGATCGCCTCCGGAGCCCATGTCCCCGTCCTGGTGATCGGCACCGGGTACGGCGGCTCGGTCGCCGCCCTGCGACTGGCGCAGGCCGGTATCGACGTCCAGATGATCGAGATGGGGATGGCCTGGGACACCCCGGGCTCGGACGGCAAGATCTTCGCCAACACGACGAGCCCGGACTACCGGTCGTACTGGCTGCGCACCAGGACCAAGCAGCCGATCAGCAACTTCCTCGGCTTCCCGATCGACAAGGATGTCCCCCGCTACACCGGGATCCTGGACGCCGAGGAGATGGGCCAGATCATCGTGTACCAGGGGCGCGGCGTCGGCGGCGGCTCGCTGGTCAACGGCGGTATGGCGGTCACCCCCAAGCGGGAGAACTTCGGCGCCATCCTCCCGTCGGTGAACGCCGACGAGATGTACGGCACTTACTACCCGCGCGCCAATGCCGGACTCGGGGTCGCGACCGTGGACCCGACGTGGTTCGACAGCACCGACTGCTACCAGTACGCGCGCGTCGGCCGTAAGCAGGCCCAGCGTTCCGGCTTCCCCTTCGTCTTCGTACCCGACGTGTACGACTGGGACTACATGGAACAGGAGGCCGCCGGAACCGTTCCCAAGTCGGCGCTGGCGGGCGAGATCCTCTACGGCAACAACTACGGGAAGAAATCCCTGCAGAAGACCTACCTCGCGCAGGCCAAGGCCACCGGCAGGGTCACCATCTCACCGCTGCACAAGGTGACTTCGGTCTCGCCCGCGGCCGGCGGCGGCTACACCGTCCTCATCGACCAGATCAACACCACCGGAGACACCACGGCCACCAAGACGGTCACCGCGGACCGGGTGTTCTTCGCGGCCGGCAGCCTCGGCACCAGCAAGCTGCTCGTCAAACTGAAGGCCACCGGGTCGCTGCCCGGCCTCAACGACCAGATCGGCAAAGGCTGGGGCGACAACGGCAACGTCATGTGCGGTCGCGCCAACCATCTGTGGGACCCGACCGGCGCGCTCCAGTCGAGCATCCCCTGCGGCGGCATCGACAACTGGACCGCCGGTGGCGCGTTCGCCGAGGTCGCGCCGCTGCCCACCGGGATCGAGACGTTCGCGTCGTTCTATCTCTCCATCACCAACAACCCGAATCGTGCCCAGTTCTCCTGGAACGCCGCCACCGGCAACGTCGATCTGAACTGGCAGACGGCCTGGAAGCAGCCGGCCATCGACATGGCCAAGTCGATCTTCGACAAGATCAACGCGAAGGAGGGGACGATCTACCGGACGGATCTCTTCGGCACGTACAAGATCTGGGGCGACCACCTCACGTACCACCCGCTCGGCGGCGCGGTGCTCAACAATGCCACCGACAACTACGGTCGTCTGCAGGGCCATTCCGGCCTGTACGTCATCGACGGCTCGCTGATCCCCGGCAACACGAGCGTCAACCCGTTCGTCACCATCACGGCGCTCGCCGAACGGAACATCGAGAAGATCATCGCCACCGACCTCTGACGCCGGCCGGGGCCCAAGACCGTGCAGGGCCCGCTCAGTGGGTGGGCAGCACGCACACGGTGTCCAGGCCCAGCACATGATTGAGCCGGCCGAACGCCAGCCAGGAGCCGATGCTCATGCTCAGCTCCACGATCTCGCGCTGGCTGTAATGCGCGGTCATCCGAGTCCAGAACTCGTCGTCCAGACCGTGGTGATCCAGTGCGTACCGCTCGGCGTACTCCGCGGCCAGCCGGGTGCGGTCGTCGAAGGCGTCGGTGGTACGCCACTGGGTCACCGCGTCGGCAAACTCCTCCTCGACCTTCTGCCCGTCCCGCTCCGTGCGCCAGTCGAGGCAGAACAGGCACCCGTTGATCTGCGCGATGCGCAGCCGCGCGGCCTCGAACTCGCGCAGTCCCAGGGTCGTGTGCTCGTACACCGAGAGCGAGAAGTTCGCGGCCGCCACACCGATGCCGGGGACCATCTCCCCCCACACGTACCCAATCGGCTCCTGGCCCTCGGGGATGTCGATGTGCATCGTCATGGGTCACTTCCTTCCGAATCTGCCGACTGCGGGACGCAGCGGGACGTCGAGCGCGTCGTAGAGTCCGGGTTGCGCGTCCACGAGCCAGTCGATGGCGCCCACCAGCCGGCCGACCGCGGTGGCGTTGCCGCCCGCTGAGCGGTTCTCGCCTTCGTCGGTGGCCTCCACGGTGACCTGGATGCGCGGTCGGCCCTCGATGATCACGCGATGGGCTCCGTCGCCGTCGGGCGGCGTCGGCCAGTCCGGTGCGCAGGACGGGTGGATGCGGGTGACGTGCTCGATGACGATCCGGGGTTCGCCCCCGACGATCCCCTGCACCTCGAACCGGACCGCGCCTTGGTTTCCGGCCTCGAACTCGCCCATCGTGCGCGTGCTCACCGTGGCCTCAAGCGGGCGCCGCTCCACCGTCTCGCGGATCTCGTCGAGTGCGACTCCCAGCGCCCTGGCCATCAGCCGTACCTGCCCGCCCCACACCATGATGGGGATCGACGGCGTGAGCATCAGCGGTTCGTAGTCCATCGGCTGGCCCATGCCGACCAGATACCGAACGGATTCTTCCTGTTCGTACGTGGAGTAGTCGAAGATCTCCTGGCAGCGGATCGCGTCCACCTCGGTGCCGAGTCCGCTGATCAGCAGGGGCAGGACGTCGTTGCCCCAGCCGGGGTCGACACCGGAGACGAACAGGGAGCCGCCGCCGTCCTCGATGGCGGCGAGCACCGGATCCCGGAACTCGGGCGGGGCATTGCGCTGGTCGTAGAGCGGATAGAGCGCGGGGGTGACGACGACGGCTCCGGCGCGGATCGCCCTGCCGATGTCGGCAAGGGCCTCGTCGGGCCGGATGTCGCCGGACGCCGCGTACACCACGGCCTGCGGTCCGGTGGCCAGTACGGCGTCGATGTCGTCGGTCGCCGCGACCCCCAGTCCGTGGTCCAGCCCGGAGAGGTCACCGGCGTCGCGGCCGACCTTGTCGGGGTTGTGCACGAGCACGGCCGCGAGTTTCAGCGCCGGATGGGCCTCGACGGCGCGGATGGCCGCGCGGCCGACATTGCCGGTACCCCACACCACCGTGGAAATCATGCGGCGGAGGGTAGCGAGAGGACCTCGAGGTTCCTATAGCCGTGAGCGGTGAAGATGTGTGAGGCGAGCGCCGGTCGGCCGGACGAGCGCTCCGCGGATCTAAGCTCGGCGCATGGCCAAGTACTTCGACGTGCACCCAGAAAACCCGCAGCGCCGCATCATCGGCCAGGTGGTCGACATCGTTCGCTCCGGAGGGCTCATCGTCTATCCGACGGACTCCTGCTTCGCGCTCGGGTGCGCGCTGGGCAACCGGGAGGGGCTCGACCGCATCCGCTCGATCCGCCAGCTCGACGAGCGGCACCACTTCACCCTGATGTGCCAGGACTTCGCGCAGCTGGGCCACTTCGTACGCGTCGACAACGCGGTGTTCCGTACGGTCAAGGCGGCGACACCCGGCAACTACACCTTCATCCTCCCGGCGACGAAGGAGGCGCCCCGCAGACTGCTGCATCCGAAGAAGAAGACGGTCGGGGTGCGGATCCCCGACCATCTCGTGGCCCAGGCGCTCCTCGCCGAACTCGGTGAACCGCTGTTGTCGAGCACCCTGCTCCTGCCACACGAGGACAAACCCCTCACCCAGGGGTGGGAGATCAAGGAGGAGCTCGATCACGCGGTGGACGCGGTGATCGACTCCGGTGACTGCGGCACCGAGCCGACGACCGTCATCGACTTCTCCGGCCCAGAACCGGAGATCGTACGTCTGGGGGCCGGAGATCCCTCACGGTTCGAGTAGTCCCGGATCAGCCAGGGCAACCGCTATTTAGTACCGACGGTGCGCAGTGCGGCGAGCACCAACGTACGCGTGACGGCCACGACTTCGGCGAGGTGTACCTGCTCCCGCGGACCGTGTGCCAGTCGCACGTCGCCGGGTCCGTACTGCACGGTGGGTACGCCCGCTGCGCTGTACAGCCGCAGGTCGCTGCCGTAGGGCGCACCGTGTTCGTGCGGGCGGTGACCTCCGGTGACCTCGGCGTGCGCGCCACCGACCAACGCCGCGAGCGGGTGCCCGGCCGGCAGGCGTCCGCCGGCGAACCGGCCGCCGGGCCAGGACACCGTGGCGGGGTGGACGCGTAGCCAGACGTCGTCCGCGCAGGCTTCGGCGACGCACGTCTCCAGTTCCGTACGCGCCTGTGCCGGGTCCTCACCCAGCCGGACACCCAGTCTTCCCTCGACCACGAGCAGGTCGGGGACGCTGCTGGCCCAGTCGCCCGAGCGGACCGTGCCCACGGACAGCGGGTAGGGGATGGGGTATTCGGTCATCAGAGGGTGCGGGTCGGTATTGCGGCCGGCTTCAAGGCGGCTGAGTGCGCGATGTATCGGCAGGTAGGCGTCGAGGGCGCTGACTCCCGCGTAACGCGTGCTGCCGTGGGTGGCTTTGCCGGGCACCTCGATCCGAAAGGTCAGCGCCCCGGCGTTCGCGGTCACGAGCGTGGCGCTGGTCGGTTCGGTGATGATGCAGGCGTCACCGATGTGGCCGCGCCGGAGTGTGCCGAACGCGCCGAGCCCGCCGTCTTCCTCGCTGACCACGAAGTGGGCGGCGACACGGCCGCGCAGCTCGGCCCCTACGGCGCGGATCGCCGCCAGGGCGGCGAGCACAGCCGCCACTCCTGCCTTCATGTCGCAGGCTCCGCGAGCCCGGACCACATCTCCGGCGCAGCGGGCGACGAATGGATCACCCGCCCACTGCGCGCGGTCACCGGGCGGTACGACGTCGACATGGCCCTGGAGTATCAGGGTCGGGCCATCACCGCCGTTGCCCGTGCTGCCCACCAGCCCCCACGCCTCCTCGCGCGGCGCCTCACAACCCGGGAAGTCGGGATGCTCGCGCAACTCGGGCACGTTCATGGACCACAGGTCGACATCGAGATCCAGCCGTTGCAGGTGCCGGGCCAGGATGTGCTGCAGCTCGGACTCCGCGGCGCTGCCCGTCACGCTCGGCACGGCGAGCAGTTCCAGCAGCACGCGGGCGACGGCCGCTTCGTCCACTGCTGCCAGCGCGGCCGCTTCCACATCGCTGAGGATCGCTGTCATGGCGATTCCGCTCCCCGCACGTCGACGTCAGGTCGAGCGGAGACTATGGCCGCGGGGTCGGCGCAAACAATCGCCATATCCTGCCGGTCACAGGCGATCACTTGCAATATTCGGCGCGTTTCGGCGAATCTTTGCGCGTATTTGCCACTCCCCTGATGCCCGGAGGCCGTTCGTGGACTCGATCGACGAGGAGATCATCCGCTGCGTGCTGCGCAACGCCCGGTCCACGTACGCCGAGATCGGCAAAGCGGCCGGGCTGTCCGCGCCGGCCGCCAAGCGTCGTCTCGACCGTCTGGTCTCGACCGGCGCCATCCGTGGCTTCACGGCCATCGTCGACCCCCAGACACTGGCATGGCGCACCGAGGCTTTCGTCGAGGTCTACTGCCGCGGCAACCCCACTCCCGGCGAACTGCGCCAGGCACTGGAGGACATCCCGGAGGTCGTCGAGGCCTGTACTGTGTCCGGCGCCGCGGACGCAGTCCTGCACATGCTGGCCAGGGACATCACCCACCTGGAACAGGCCATCCAGCACGTCCGGGCCACCGCCCCCGTCGAGCGCACCGAGAGCGTCATCGTGCTCTCCCGGCTGATCGACCGGCCGCGCCTGTGAGCGGTGCGGGGCCGCGACGGGCTCGTCCTCACGGATGAGTCGCGTCGCGGCCGTCGCGGAGATCTCAGGTGGTGCGGATCAGCTCGTCGTCAGGGCCGTGTCGTCCACGACGAAGCTGGTCTGGAGGGAGGAGTCCTCGACGCCGCTGAACTTCAGCGTGACGGTGGTACCGGCGAAAGAGGACAGGTCGAAGGACTTCTGGGTGTACCCGGTGGCCTTGTTGAGGTTGGAGTAGGTCGCCAGGGTGGTCGAACCGGCGGTCACGGTCAGCTTGTCGTACTGGGTGCTGGTGGTGGTCTCCGCGCTGTCGATGTGCAGGTAGAAGGTGAGCGTGGCCTTGCAGCCGGACGGCACCGTCACCGACTGGGACAGCGTGTCGGTGTGAGTGGAGCCGTAGCCGTCCAGCCAGGCCTTGTACGAGCCGCCGTGGGCCGCCTCGCTGCTGGAGTTGGTGATGACACCGCTGGTGGCGGTCCAGGTGGTATTGCCCGACTCGAAGCCCGGGTTGCCCAGCAGCTGGGTCGAGGTGCAGGTGCCGCCGCCCGAGGAGCTGACCGTCCAGGTGTAGGACGCGGTGCCGGTCGCGCCGGTGCTGTCGGTCACGGTGACGGTCGTGCTGTATGTCCCGGCGGTGGTCGGAGTGCCCGAGATGACACCGGTGGAGCTGTTGATCGACAGGCCGGTCGGCAGTCCGGTGGCGGCGTACGTCAGTGCGCCGCTGTTGGTGCTGCTGGCCGATACCTGCAGGCTCACCGCCGTACCGACGGTGGAGGACTGGCTGCCGGGGTTGGTGACGGTCACACCGCTCGACGGCGGGGTGACGTGCGCGCCGACGTTGATGCCCGCGAAGGCGTTCGCCACCCCGGCGTACTGGGTGGAATTGGCGCCGTACAGGGCGGTGGCGGCGTTGAGGGCGGCGGTCCGGGCGCCCGCGTAGTTGGTGCTGGACGTCATGTACGTCGTCAGCGCCTTGTACCAGATCTGCAGCGCTGCGGCCCGGCCGATGCCCGCGACGGCGACACCGTCGGACGTCGGCGAGTTGTAGGTGACGCCGTTGATGACCTTGGTGCCACTGCCCTCGGAGAGCAGGTAGAACATGTGGTTCGCCGGGCCCGAGGAGTAGTGGACGTCCAGGTTGCCGACGCCGGAGTACCAACTGTCGGCGGAGCCGCCGTCCTTGCTGGGCTTGTCCATGTAGCGCAGCGGGGTGCCGTCGCCGTTGATGTCGATCTTCTCGCCGATGAGGTAGTCACCGACGTCGCTGCTGTTGCCCGCGTAGAACTCCACGCCGGTGCCGAAGATGTCGGACGTGGCCTCGTTGAGGCCGCCGGACTCCCCGCTGTAGTCCAGGCCCGCGGTGTTGGAGGTGACGCCGTGGCTCATCTCGTGGCCGGCCACGTCGAGCGAGGTGAGGGCGTGGGTGCCGCCCGAGCCGTCGCCGTAGGTCATGCAGAAGCAGTCGTCGTCCCAGAAGGCGTTGACGTACGCCGTGCTGTAGTGGACGCGTGAGTAGGCGGCGACGCCGTCGTTCTTGATGCCGCTGCGGCCGAAGGTGTTCTTGTAGAAGTCCCAGGTCGTCTGGGCGCCGTACGCGGCGTCGGCACCGGCGGTCTGGGTGTTGGAGCCGGATCCGGTACCCCAGGTGTCGTCGGAGTCGGTCATCAGCGTGCCCGTACCCGACGTGCCGTTGTTGAGGCTGTACGTCTTGTGGCCGCCGCGCGTGGTGTCGTACAGCTGGTACGTCGAGCCGGACAGGGTCGTGTTGAGCGTCACCGTGCCGCTGTACTGCGTGTTGCCGGTGCCGGTCTCGATGCCCTGATAGCGGTGGAGTTCCTTGCCGGTCGTGGCGTCGGTGACGACATGCAGCTTGCTCGGGGTGCCGTCGTCCTGGAGGCCGCTGATCACGGTCTCCCAGGCGAGCCTGGGGGTGCCGGTGCCCGCCCAGATCACCTTGCGGGCACTGTCGGTCGTGGGCCGTACCGCGTCGAGCGCCTTGGCGGCCTTCAACGCCTTGGTCGCGGCGGCCGACTTGGTGAACGTCGCGGCGGTGGAAGCAACCTTGATGGTGTGCTTGTTGTTGGAGGTGGTGCTCACCGTGCCGGAGGCCAGGGAGGCCGGCGGTGTGTGGACGACGATGTCGCCGCCCAGTACCGGGAGACCGGCATAGGTGCGCTCATAGCGGGTGTGGAGCGTGCCGTCGTTGTCCTTGACGACGTCCTTGACGACGAGCTTTTCCTTGGGGCCGAGGCCCAGGGAGTCGGCGGCCGCCACGGTCTGCTGGGATGCCTTCTTCAGCAGCGCCGTGTGCTGGGCCGGGGTGAGTTCGGCCTCCAGGCCTCCGGTGCGCAGGGGGCTGGGGTGGGGGGAGGGCTTGGCGGCCGCCGGAACCGACTGTATGCCGACGGCCAGGAACGCGGCGGTGGCCACCAGGGCTCCGGCCGCGGTCGCCTGGCGGGGGATTCGTCTCACTCGTACTCCTTCTGCGACAGCCGCGCGTCGGCGGCCGGTGACAGACCGGACAAACGGGATGTGCTGTCCGGGACGAGCTGAGCAGGGGTGTGCGGGAGCGTGACCGTGCGCAGGCCGGGCGCGACCTGGGTGACAGGTGGAGCGCGACCTGTGGTGGGGGAAGAGTCGCATCGTTGACCGATGCATGACATGCCCTGGGGATTTTTCGAGGGTTATCCCTCGACGTGGTCCACAATCAGCGCATGCACGTCCCCGAAATACTCGAAGCGGCCGGCCTCTTGGTCCCCGAGAAGACTGCCACCGACGACGACCTCACGGTGCGCGATGTCTGGGAGTGCCTCGCCGCCGACGACTGGGAGACCGCGCTCGGCCTGTTGGAGGAGTTCGGGAACGCCGGGCGGCTGCCTTTGACGTTCTGGGAGACCCTGGCCGACGCCGCCGAGCAGCTGCGTATGGCACGGAGTGCGGCCTGGTGCCATTGGCGCTCTACCGAAATCCGCAACGGCGTGATCCGGGCGGACCTGACGCTTCGTCCGGCCGGGGAGGGCCGCCGTTCAACCCCTGTCGACGGGGCGGGAGTTCTTCGGCCGATGTGGGGCATCGGGCACAGAACGGCTACCGGCGAACAGTCGGTCAACATCGCGCCGATGTGGCTCGAGGACGTGCCCTTCCTCGAGCCCGGCGGCCGGTGGCCGGTGGCCGGTGCCGGGTGCGACTCGTGCCCTTCGTTCCCGCCTCGTGGCAGCATCTTGAGCCGGGCCGTCGGATCACCATGCACGAGGGCCGGGCCGTGGCCGGCACCGCGATCGTCCTGGAAGTACGGCCGCCCGTCGGCCGGTCTGCGGGGTGATCGCCCGTCTCACGGCCAGCCGGCCCCCGGCACCTCGACCTCGGTGGCGAGCACCTGCCCGGATCCGGGTGTCACCAGCTCGGACGCCGTCATCCCCTGCCACCCGGCGGCCACGATGAATAGGGTCGTCCGGTCGGGACCGCCCAGTGCGCAGGCGAAGCCGCCCCGGTCCAGGTCGACCCGGTCCAGCACCGCGCCGCCCTCCGCGACGCGCACACAGCACCGGCCCGGCACATCGGCGTACCAGACGGCGTTCTGTGCGTCGACGCAGATGCCGTCCGGGGTCCCCTCCCCGAGGTCGGCCCAGACCCGCCGGCCGGACAGCCCACCGTCCGCGCCGATGTCGAAGGCCACCAGGCTGTGCCGGTACGAGTCCGCCACGATCAGCGTGGAATTCTCGGGCGTCACCGCCATCCCGTTGGGGAACGCGATGTCGTCGGCCACAAGGCGCACCGAGCCGTCCGGCGTGACCAGTGAGACCGAGCCCGGCTTGAAGGCCTCCCCCGCCATGGGGTTGAAGTCGGCGCGATTGACGTAGGTGTTGCCGCGGCCGTCGATCACGATGTCGTTCCAACCGGGCCTGCCCAGGTCCGCACAGGTGCTCAGTGAGCCGTCGGGTTCCCGGCGCAGCAGTTGCCCGTCCGGCGACGAGACGATCACCATCCGCCCGTCGGGGAGCCAGGCGGTGCACAGCGGCAGCGACGCCACGCGCGCGATCACCTCGCTGCGGCCGGCCGGATCGACGGCGACGACCTCGCCGGCCGACCAGTCGGAGAAGTACAACCGGTCACCGTGCCAGCGCGGCGATTCGACCAGTCCCCGTCCGCCGAGCAGCGTCCGTACCTCGTTCATCCTCATCACAGCCCTTGTCCCGGGTCGGCCCGACGCCGACATCTCGCTACCTGAACGAACGGCCACCGACCGAATCGACAGGTTGCCACCGGCCGAATGGACGGTTTGCCGCGAAGCGGGGTCGGGCTGTCACCCCATTCTGCTGTCGGGCGGCGAGTCGGTAGGGCTCACCTCGAAGCTCGCCGTACGGCCGATCTCGCGTTACAGCGCGAGGCCGCTCACTTTCCAGATCCGGGTGGCCACTTGGAGGTGAAAGCGCGTGTCCACGTCGTCCAGTCGCCGGCCGCTGACCTCCCGGATGCGCTGCAACCGGTAGCGCAGCGTGCTGCGGTGGACGGCGAGGGCGTGGGCCGTCTCGTCGTAGTTGCCGCCATGGTCGAAGTACTGGGCGAGGGTGCGCACCAGATCCGTACCGTGGGCCTCGTCGTAGTTCAACAGCGGGCCCAGCCACTCGCGGACGAAGATGTCGACGTCCTTGGAGTCGTTGCCCCGCGCGAGGATGCGGTAGAGCCCCAGTTCCTCGTACACGGTGGTGCCGTACGGCGGCTCCGACTGCCGGCGGACGCTGAGCGAGCGGACAGCCATGTCGAAGGAGCGGGGAATGTCGGCCGTGGCCTCGCACCGGCCGCCGATCCCCACCGCCCCCTGCAAGGAGCCCAGCTCCTCGGCGACGGCCTCGTACAGCCCCTCCTCCCGCGGCTCCCCCTGGACGACTAGGACCGCCATCTCCGAGCGTCGACCGATCAGCGAGCGAAGGCCCACTTTCTGGGCCGCATGGGCCACCGCTGCGATGAACCGGTCGTCGGTGGCCCTCCCCTGCCACCGCACGGCCACCACGTACTGCGGCCCGTGCAAATCGTGCCCGACGGCTTCCGCCCTGGCACAGGCTCCGCCCTCGTCCGCGCCGGTGAGCAGGTCGTCCACCAGCTCGCGGCGCATGCGCAGTTCCGTCTCGGCCAGGCTGCGCCGGTGCGCCAGTTCCAGCGCCAGTGCCGTGCACGCCTGGCCCAGAGTGAACTCCTCCGCCCGCCCCGCCTCGGCGGTGGGATCGACGAGTGCGATCGTGCCCAGCACCTCGCCGTGGTGGCGGGCCAGTCCGACGAGACGGCCACCGTGCCGGACCGGGGCCAATGCGCGCATCGCGTCCTGCACGACCTGCTCGCGCACCGATGGATCGGGCTTGTCGCCGGCGTCGGCAAGGCCGGGGCCCGCCCAGGAGAGGAGGTTCCCGAAGCGGTCCTCGACGCAGGTGGGGAAACCGGTCAGTTCGTACACGGCGCGGGCGATGCCGTCCTCCCTCTCGTCGGCGAGACTCGACCGGGCCAGGACTTCATGCACGTTGTGCTGGCCCTCCAACTCCGCCACGAGCGCGGTGAGCCGTGCGTTGGCCGCTTCCCGCTCCTCGATCGCCCGGAACAGCTGCCGGGCGTACTCGCGGTCGCGGCGGCGGGCGTCCGCGTTGAAGAGAGCGGCCCCGGTCGGCTGGGCCAGGGCGTACGCGAGGAAGCGCGCGTCGTCGGACGGCGGATTCCGCGCGCTGACGACGAGGTAGCCGAGCAGTGCGCCGGCACAACGCATGCCGACCGCCCATCCCCAGCCACCCTCCCGGAAGCTGATTTCGCCGTCCTGCCCGTGCAGTGCGGTCAGCTGATCGGGGGTTTCGGACATGTCGCGCGGAGTGTGTCCACCGACGAGCTCGGCCGGCGGAGCAGCTCCGAGCTCGAAGCGTCCGTCCTTGAGCAGATAGCCGCCCTCGGGCCGACAGCCGGTCAGGCGCGGTACCGCGCCCATGGCCAGCTGCAGGATCTCTTCCGCCGGACGGCCGTCCAGCATGGTCATGGCCAACCCGAACACGTCGTACAGAGGGGCCGACTGCCAGCGGTCCAAGCACGCCGCGTCAGTGGTCGGGACCTTGCCGGAGGGCCCGCCGGGTCCTCCGATCTGGTGGGCCGCACCGGGAGTGTCGTCGGCCGTGCCGGACATGCCGCAATATTAACTTTCGCGCCATCGCGCCGCTTCCCGTGCGCGACAGGGTGCAGTTACCGCCCTGGGGTATCTGGAGGGGGAAGGGCCCGCCCCGGGGCTGCGGACTGACACCTACGTCTCCCCGCAGGACATACGTACGTCCGCCCCCCTGCACTGGCGGGTGGAATCCGGGAGCCGAATTTGGCCCCGCCGGGAGCAGGCGTCGCCCTCGGTCCTTGTACCAGGCTGACCGGGACAAGAACGACGAACCACGAATCCGAGTTCGCACCGGGCCTCTCAGCGCGCCGACAGCGCGAGCACCGAAGGCTCTGCCGGAGCGCGCCGACAACAGGGCGCTCTCACCTGAACACAGCCGCCACCACCGGGCGGGTGCGGGTGGATGCCGGGGTGGCAGGCGAAGGAGTTCCTCATGGCCAAGGCAGTCGGAATCGATCTGGGCACCACCAACTCCGTGATCGCCGTGTGGGAGGGCGGCGAAGCGACCGTCGTACCGAACGCCGAAGGCTCGCGTACGACACCCTCCATCGTCGCCTTCACCGAAGGGGGCGAACGCCTGGTGGGTCAGCTGGCCAGGCGCCAGGCGATCCTCAATCCCAAGGGCACCATCTACTCGGCCAAACGGTTCATCGGCCGGCACTACGACGAGATATCGGACGAGGCCAAGGCCGTGGCGTACGACGTCGTCGAGGGCGAGGGCGGCGTCGCCCGGTTCAAGGTGCGCGACAAGCTGTACGCACCCGAGGAGATCAGCGCCCAGGTGCTGCGCAAGCTGGCCGACGACGCGGGCAAGCAGCTCGGCGAGCGGGTCACCGAGGCCGTCATCACCGTGCCGGCGTACTTCAACGACGCCCAGCGCCAGGCGACCAAGGACGCCGGCCGTATCGCGGGGCTCGAGGTGCTCCGGATCATCAACGAGCCGACGGCGGCGGCACTGGCGTACGGCATGGACAAGAAGCAGCACGAGACGGTGCTGGTCTTCGACCTCGGTGGCGGCACCTTCGACGTGAGCATCCTGGACGTCGGCGACGGCGTGGTGGAAGTACGGTCGACCGCGGGTGACAGCCACCTCGGCGGCGACGACTTCGACCGCCGGCTCGTCGACCTGCTGGCCGACACCTTCCAGAAGGAGAACGGGATCGATCTGCGCAAGGACCCGCAGGCGCTGCAGCGGCTGTTCGAGGCCGCGGAGAAGGCCAAGACCGAGCTGAGTTCGGTCACCCAGACGCAGGTCAGTCTGCCGTTCATCACCGCGGACGCCTCCGGTCCCAAGCACCTGACCGAGACGGTCATGCGATCCACGTTCGAGCAGATCACCGCGGATCTGGTGGAACGGACCCTGGAGCCGGTCAAGCAGGCCATGGCGGACGCCAAGATCAGTGAGAGCGACATCGACGAGGTCATCCTGGTGGGCGGTTCCACCCGTATACCCGCCGTGCAGAGCCTGGTCCGCCGGCTGACCGGCGGCAAGGACCCGAACATGAGCGTCAACCCGGATGAGGTCGTGGCGCTGGGCGCCGCGATCCAGGCGGGTGTCCTCAAGGGCGAGGTCAAGGACGTCCTGCTGCTCGATGTGACACCGCTGTCGCTGGGCGTGGAGACCCGCGGTGGCGTGATGACGAAGATCATCGAACGCAACACCACGATCCCGGTCCGCCGCTCGGAGACCTTCTCCACCGCGGAGGACAACCAGGCGGCCGTGGACGTCGTCGCCCTGCAGGGCGAGCGCGAACTGGCCGCCGACAACCGGGTCCTGGGCAGGTTCCAGCTGAAGGACATCCGCCCGGCACCGCGCGGTGAGCCGCAGGTCGAGGTCACCTTCGACATCGACGCCAACGGCATCCTGAACGTCACCGCACGGGACAAGGACACCGGCAAGGAGCAGTCCATCACCATCAGCGAGGGCTCCAACCTCGACCAGGGCGAGGTCGACCGGATGATCCAGGAGGCCGAGCGGCACCGCGGCGAGGACCAGGCGCTGCGCGAGGCCGTGGACGCCCGCAACGAGCTCGACGCCGTGGCCTACCAGGTCGAACGCCGGCTGAGCGAGCTGGGGGACGCCGTCCCCTCGCACGAGCGGGCCCGCGCGGACATGCTCGTGGCCGACGCCCGGGAGGCGGTCAAGCAGGAGGCGCCGCCGGACAAGGCCAGGCCGCTCGCCTCCGAGCTGCAGCAGATGCTGGCCGCGCTCGCAGCCCGCCAAGCAGGCGCGACCGCTCAGGCCCGGGCCGGGACGGACGACACCGCGAGCAGCACCGCGGCCGCCGACGACGACGTGATCGACGCGGAATTCGACAAGAGTTGAGGTGCGGTCATGGCCACCGGACAGGAGCCGATGACGCCCCCGGAGCAGGAGCAGCCGGTCGAGGACCCGACCACGCAGCAGCCGGGCCACAACGCCGCGCCCACGCGGCAGCCGGACGCGGACGACCAGGCCGCGGCCCTCGACGAACTCCGGGACCGCTGGCGCAGGGCGCTCGCCGACCTGGACAACCTGCGCAAGCGGCATGCGAAGGAACTGGAGGGCGTGCGCATGGAAGAGCGCGCCCGTACGGCAGCAGCCTGGCTGCCCGTCCTCGACAACCTCGAACGGGCTCTGGCCCACGCCGACTCCGATCCCACCGCCGTGCTGAAGGGCATCGAGGCCGTACGCGACCAGGCCGTCGAGGTGCTGCGCGGCCTCGGATATCCCCGTTACGAGGAGATCGGGGTGCCCTTCGACCCGACCCGGCACGAGGTCGTCGGTGTGGTCGACGATCCCGGCGCCGAGCCGAACACGGTGGCTCAGGTGGTGAGTCCGGGCTACGGCGCGAACGGCAAGCAGCTGCGGCCGGCGTTCGTCGTGGTCAGCAAGCGGCAGGAGTGACGCCCCCATGCCACGCGACTACTACGACGTGCTCGGGGTGTCGCGCGACGCGAACTCCGAGGAGATCCAGCAGGCCTTCCGCAAGCTGGCGCGCAAGCACCACCCCGACATCAACAAGGACCCACAGGCAGAGGAACGCTTCAAGGAGATCAACGACGCGTACAGCGTGCTGTCGGACCCCGGGACACGGCAGCGCTACAACCGCTTCGGCGCGAACTTCCGGCAGATCCCGGAGGACTACGACGAGCGGGTGGCAGCCGGTGCGGGCGCCCGCGGCGGCTGGGGCGCACGAGGAGGAACAGGCGGCACCGGGGCCCGCTTCCGCACCGCTGAAGGTGTCGACTTCGACGGCTCCGGCATCGACATCGAGGACCTGTTCGGCGGGATCTTCGGACGGGGCGGGGGCGGCAGTTGGGGACCGGTTCCCGGCGCCGACCAGGAGGCCGAGATCCAGCTCGGCGTCGAGGAGGCCTACCGGGGCGGCAAGCGGAGTGTCACCCTGGGCGGGCCGAGCGGGCAGCGGTCGTACGACGTCACCATCCCGCGAGGGGTGGCCGACGGCCAGCGCATCCGGCTGGCCGGAGAGGGCGGGAAGGGCAGCGGCGACGCCCGACCGGGCGACCTGTACCTGCGGGTTCGGATCAAGCCCGACGCGCGTTTCCGTCTGGAAGGACGCGACATTCACGTCGTCGTCCCGGTGACGCCGTGGGAGGCGGCGCTCGGCGCGACCGTGCCGGTGCCCACCCCCGGTGGCACGGCCAAGGTCACGGTCCCCGCGGGCTCGTCGGGCGGCCGCCGGCTGCGGCTGCGCGGTGAGGGCATGCCCAACCCGCGAGGCCATGGCGGGGACTTGTACGCGGAGATCCGCATCATGGTGCCGCCCGATCCCACCCCCCGCGAGCGCGAGCTCTTCGAGGAGCTGGCCGCCGTGTCCGCCTTCGATCCGAGGAGGCCCCGATGACCACAGCCCCTGGTCCAGGTGGCGAGAACCGCCGGACGGCCGCCCCGGTCTCCCGGCCGGGCGTGAACGTACTGGTCCGCACAACCACCACCCTCGAACCGGTCCGCCGGCTCGGTCTCGACGTCGTCGCCCAGCGGTCCGGTCTCCATCCGGACCTCGTACGGCGGTTCGTCGCCCTCGGCCTCGTCGACGCCGCCCGGGACGCCAACGGGCGGCTGTGGTTCGAGCCGTCCGCTCCCGCCACCCTCGCCCGCATCCAACGTCTACGGGCCGCGCTCCCCCTCAACTACGCCTCCCTCGGTCTGGTGCTCGACCTGCTCGACCGGATCAGTGAGTTGGAGGACGCACTGAGGCGCAGCAACGCCGGCTCCAGGAGTGATGAATCGTGGATTTGAACCGGCTCACCCAGAAGTCCCAGGAAGCGCTGCAGGAAGCACAGACGATCGCCGGTCGGCTGAACCAGACCGAGGTCGACGGCGAGCACCTGCTCCTCGCCCTCCTCGACCAGCCGGACGGCCTGATACCCCATCTGATCGACCGGACCGGAGCCGACACCCGTGCTCTGCGCACCGCCCTCTCCGACGAGTTGGCGCGTCGGCCGAAGGTGACCGGCCCCGGCGCCACCCCCGGCCAGGTGTACGTCACCCAGCGGCTGGCCAAGGTGCTGGACGCGGCCGAGCAGGAGGCCAAGCGGCTCAAGGACGAGTACGTGTCCGTGGAGCACCTGGTCCTGGCGCTGGCCGACGAGGGCTCACGGACCTCTGCCGGACGCCTGCTGAAGGAGCACGGCGTCACCAAGGACGCGTTCCTGTCGGCGCTGACCGGGATCCGCGGCAACCAGCGCGTCACCTCGGCGACGCCCGAAGCGGCGTACGAGGCATTGGAGAAGTACGGTCGTGACCTGGTCGCGGAGGCGCGCGGCGGCAGGATGGACCCGGTGATCGGCCGGGACGCGGAGATCCGCCGCGTGATCCAGATCCTCAGCCGCAAGACCAAGAACAACCCGGTACTCATCGGTGACCCGGGCGTCGGCAAGACCGCCATCGTGGAAGGTCTCGCCCAGCGCATCGTGCGGGGTGACGTGCCCGACGGGCTGCGCGATCGCACGATCTTCTCGCTCGACATGAGTTCGCTGGTGGCGGGCGCCAAGTACCGCGGTGAATTCGAGGAGCGCCTGCAGGCCGTGCTGAGCGAGGTCAAGGCGGGCGAGGGACGCATCCTGCTCTTCGTCGACGAACTGCACACGGTCGTCGGCGCGGGCGGCGCCGAAGGCGCGATGGACGCGGGGAACATGCTCAAGCCGATGCTGGCGCGCGGCGAGCTGCACATGATCGGCGCCACCACGCTGGAGGAGTACCGCAAGTACGTCGAGTCCGACGCCGCCCTCGAACGCCGCTTCCAGCAGGTCCAGGTGGACGAGCCCAGCGTCGAGGACACCGTCTCCATCCTGCGCGGGCTGCGCGAGCGCCTGGAGGTCTTCCACGGGGTGAAGATCCAGGACACCGCGCTGGTCGCGGCGGCGACCCTCAGCCACCGCTACATCACCGACCGGTTCCTGCCCGACAAGGCCATCGACCTCGTCGACGAGGCCTGCGCGCGGCTGCGGACCGAGATCGACTCCATGCCGGCCGAACTGGACGAGATCACCCGCCGGGTGACCCGACTGGAGATCGAGGACGCGGCGCTCGCCAAGGAGAGCGACCCCGCCAGCGCCAAGCGCCTGGAGGAGCTGCGGCGCGAGCTGTCGGACCTGCGCGCCGAATCCGACGCCATGCACGCCCAGTGGGAGGCCGAACGCCAGGCCATCCGCCGCGTACAGGACCTGCGCCAAGAGCTGGAGCAGGTACGCCAGGACGCGGAGGAGGCGGAACGCGCCTACGACCTCAACCGTGCCGCGGAGCTGCGCTACGGCAGGCTCACCGAACTCGAACGCCGGCTGGCGGCCGAAGAGGAGCGGCTGGACACCAAGCAGGGCGAGAACCGGCTGCTGCGCGAGGTGGTGACGGAGGACGAGATCGCGGAGATCGTCGCGGCCTGGACCGGCATCCCGGTCACCCGTCTGCAGGAGGGCGAGCGCGAGAAGCTGCTTCGGCTCGACGAGATCCTCACCGAGCGTGTGGTCGGGCAGGACGAGGCGGTCAAGCTGGTCACCGACGCCATCATCCGGGCCCGCTCCGGGATCCGGGACCCGCGCCGGCCGATCGGCTCGTTCATCTTCCTCGGCCCGACCGGTGTCGGAAAGACCGAGCTGGCCAAGACGCTCGCCGCGGCGCTCTTCGACTCGGAGGAGAACCTGATCCGCCTGGACATGAGTGAGTACCAGGAACGGCACACCGTCAGCAGGCTGGTGGGAGCGCCTCCCGGGTACGTCGGCTACGAGGAGGGCGGCCAGCTCACCGAGGCGGTGCGCCGCAAGCCGTATTCCGTGGTGCTGTTCGACGAGATCGAGAAGGCCCACGCCGATGTCTTCAACACCCTTCTCCAGGTGCTGGACGACGGCCGGATCACCGACTCCCAGGGCCGCACCGTCGACTTCCGCAACACCGTGATCATCATGACGTCCAACATCGGTTCGGCCCATCTGCTCGACGGGGTGACCGCCGACGGCGAGATCAAGCCCGACGCGCGGGCCCTGGTGGTGAGCGAACTGCAGAGCCACTTCCGGCCCGAGTTCCTCAACCGCGTCGACGACATCGTGCTCTTCAAGCCGCTGGGCATGACGCAGATCGAGCACATCGTGGAGCTGCAGTTCAACGACCTGCGCCGTCGGCTGGCCGAACGGCAGATCACCGTCGAGCTCACCGAGGGCGCGTGCGAACTCATCGCGAAGCACGGCTTCGACCCTGTCTACGGAGCACGGCCGCTGCGCCGGTATATCTCGCACGAGGTCGAGACGCTCGTCGGCCGGGCCCTGATCCGCGGTGATGTGCAGGACGGTTCGACGATCCGCGTCGACGCGCAGAACGGCGAACTGGTCGTCACCTATGGCGAGCCGTCCCGGCCGGACGTGCAGAAGGCCGCGTGAGTCCGGTGGCCACGAGCCGGAGCAGGACGATCGTCTGTGACCAGTGCGGCCGCAAGAACCGGGTACCGGCGGCGGCCGAAGGTGCCCCGCGCTGTGGGAGCTGCCACTCCCCGCTCGCGTGGATCGCCGACGCCGGCGACCAGGACTTCGCGGAAACTGCCGAGCGGGCGAAGCCGTACGTCCTCGTCGACCTGTGGGCCACCTGGTGCGGGCCCTGCCGGATGGTCAGCCCCGCACTGGAACAGGTGGCCCATCAGCTCGCCGGGCAGGTCAAGCTGGTCAAGGTCGACATCGACCAGAATCCACGGCTCGCCCAGCGCTTCCAGGTGCAGGCCGTGCCGACCCTGCTGCTGCTCGACAAGGGGGAGGTGATCTCTCGCAAGACGGGCGCGGCACCCGCTCCGGCGCTGCGGCAGTGGGTCGAGGAGAGCCTGGCGGTTCGCCGGTGAACGCGTAGCCACGGGCCCGCACCGCCGGTGAACTTCCCTGCCCCGTATGGAGAATTGCCATGCGGGCGGATCCGCACCTGTCGTTCGTACGCCCGGTGATACCGCGCACCCCGCATGGCTGCGAGGAGTGCCTGCGACTCAGCTCCCCATGGCTGCACCTCAGGCTCCTTCTGACCTGCGGGCACATCGGATGCTGCGACTCCTCGCCGCTCAAGGAGAGGTGCCATCGCCGCCCGGCTGGTGCACGAACACCGGTCGCGGGAAGGCGACTTGGCCCGGACGGCAGCGGAGAACGCGCAGCCGCCCCCCGTCCGCGGCAGAAGAGTGCATAGCATTGCGGGATGCCTCTGCTCCAGCTCCTCCGCCTCGACCACGCCCCGGCTCTTCTTCGGTTCGAACGGGAGAACAGGGACTACTTCGCCGCCTCGATTCCCGACCGAGGCGACGACTACTTCGCCCACTTCGACGCACGACACCACGAGTTGCTCGCCGAACAGGCGGCGGGGTTGCACTTCTTCCACCTCGTGGTGGACACCGACGGTGCGGTGCTGGGACGCGTCAACTTGGTCGACGTGCGGGACGGTTCAGCCGCACTCGGCTATCGGATCGCCGAGCGGGCCGCGGGACGGGGACTCGCCACGACAGCCGTGCGCGAGGTCTGCGCCCTGGCCGTCGCGGAGTACGGCCTGAGCACGCTGAGGGCCGCCACGACCCTCGACAACACCGGCTCCCGAACCGTCCTGGCCCGTACGGGATTTCAGTCTGTCGGCGAGATCCGGCTGAGCGGTCGCCCGGGCCTTCGTTTCGTCCGGGAGCTGCGCGACACCGACAGGGAGGTACCCGAAGGGCCGGACGTCGTCAGGGAATCGGTTCGGCGGAGGGATTGATCGGTGACTGGTAGGCGCCACTGGCCAGCATGCGCACCTCCCCCGCCGGGCTGATCTCGGCACGGAGGATTCCCGTCGGATCGCAGTACACCGGGTTGCCGCCCGGGCCGAGGTTGTCGGTCCTTTCGACGACCACCTCGTCCGTCACGACGCCGGTACCCGATCCGGGTTGCGTGAAGGTCAGCCGGTAGCGGTCCATGGTCTTCATGACGCCCTCCCACGCTGGGAACGAATGCGGGCAAATGGGTTACCCCTCCATGATGCGGCCAGATCCTCTCGACAGCAGCACTCGCGACAACGAGCGGCGCCGGGGCCGTGCCACACGGCCCCGGCGAGCTTCGTCCACATTGCGTGACGCCTCTCGCCTCCGGGCGCCGGGCAGTGTAGACATAGGCACATGGTCGGACTATTGGGTCGATCCCGGGCTCAGTCGACCCGCCGCCTCAAGACCCCCCTCGATCAGCGCGGGCCACACGGAGGCAGGCACCGACGCAGCCCCTCCGCCGGGCTCCGGTCGGCGCTGGGCGGGCGCAGCGTCGCCGGGCAGGTATTCCTCCTGCAAGTGGTGATCGTGCTGCTCCTGGTCGTGTCGGGCGTGGTGGCGCTGGTTCTCCAGGTACGTCACGACACTACCCAGGAGGCCCGCAACCGTTCGCTCGCCGTCGCCGAGACCTTCGCCAATGCACCGGGCACCCGCGCGGCGCTCAGCGCCCCCGATCCCACGGCTGTGCTTCAGCCACAGGCCGAAGCCGCCCGCAAGGCGTCGAAGGTGGACTTCATCGTCGTGATGAACACCGACGGGATCCGCTACACCCATCCCAAGCCCGACCGGATCGGCAAGAAATTCGTCGGAACCATCGCGCCCGCGCTGGCCGGTCACCCCGTCGTCGAGGAGGTCACGGGAACCATCGGGCCACTGGTACAGGCCACGGTCCCCGTCAAGGCCCCCGACGGCAAGGTGGTGGGCCTGGTGTCGGCCGGTATCACCACGGCGAACGTGGGCGGTGTCGCGGACCGGCAGCTGCCGCTCATGCTGACCTCCGCGGGTGTCGCGCTGGCCCTGGCCACAGGCGGGACGGCGCTCGTCAGCAGGCGTCTGCTGCGCCAGACCCGCGGCCTGGGCCCTTACGAGATGACCCGGATGTATGAGCACCACGACGCGGTGCTGCACGCCGTCAGGGAGGGAGTGATCATCATCGGCGACGAGAGACAGCTGCTCCTCGCCAACGACGAGGCGAACCGGCTGCTCGACCTGCCCGACGACGCCGAGGGGCGGGACGTCCGCGACCTCGGTCTCGACTCGGACACCGCCGACCTGCTGGCCTCGGGACGCGTCGCCACCGACGAGGTGCGTCTGGTGGGCGACCGGCTGCTGGCCATCAACCAACGCCCCACTGATCTTCAGGGCGGACCGGCCGGCAGTGTCGCGACACTCCGTGACTCGACGGAACTGCGCGCATTGTCCGGCCGGGCCGACGTGGCACGCGAACGACTCAAACTCTTGTACGACGCCGGGGTGGGTATCGGGACGACCCTGGACGTGACGCGCACCGCCGAGGAACTGGCGGAGGTGGCCGTCCCGCGGTTCGCGGACTTCGTCACCGTCGATCTGGCCGCCGCCGTGCTGAACGGGCAGGAGCCGGACGTCAGCACCGACCTCCGCCGCACCGCGTCCGGCGGAATCCGCAAGGACGCACCGCTCTATCCGCTGGGCGAGCACATCGAATTCGTCCCCTCCACCCCCCAGGCCCACAGTCTGCGCACCGGTCAGGCCGCCATCGAGCCCGACCTCGGTGGGTCCCCGGGCTGGCTGGCCCAGGATCTGCAGCGCACCGGGCGAGTCGTGGACTACGGCATCCACTCACTGATCACCGTCCCGCTGCGGGTGGGCCCCCTGGTGATGGGCGTGGTCAACTTCTGGCGCTCCGAGAAGCCCGAACCCTTCGACGGGGAGGATCTGGCCCTCGCCGAGGAGTTGGTCGCCCGGGCGGCCGTCTCGATCGACAACGCTCGCCGCTACACCCGCGAGCACACCATGGCCGTGACGCTGCAGCGCAGCCTGCTGCCGCGCAACCTGCCCGAGCAGAGCGCCCTGGACATCGCGTACCGCTACCTTCCCGCGCAGGCCGGCGTTGGCGGCGACTGGTTCGACGTGCTGCCGTTGCCCGGCGCCCGTGTCGCGGTCGTCGTGGGCGATGTCGTCGGCCATGGGCTGCATGCAGCGGCGACGATGGGACGGCTGCGTACGGCGGTCCACAACTTCTCCGCCCTGGACCTGCCGCCCGACGAGCTCCTCGGGCTCCTGGACGAACTGGTCGGCCGCATCGACCAGGACGAGGTGGCAGAGGAGAGCGGAGCCGCCGTCACCGGCGCCACCTGTCTGTACGCCATCTACGACCCGATCTCCCGGCTCTGCACCGTCGCGCGGGCCGGGCACCCGCCGCCGGTGGTGGTGCGTCCCGACGGGAGCGTCGAGTTCCCCGAGGTGCCGGCCGGTCCTCCGCTCGGGCTGGGCGGCCTCCCGTTCGAGACGGCCGAGCTCGAGCTGGCCGAGGGCAGCCGCCTGGTGCTGTACACGGACGGGCTCGTCGAGGACCGGGATCGGGACATCGACAGCGGAATCGAGCTGCTGCGCACCGCCCTGGCCGGGGCCGACCGGTCGCCGGAGGACACCTGCCGAGCCGTGCTCGACGCCCTGCTCCCGCCCCGGCCGAGCGATGACATCGCCCTGATCGTCGCCCGCACCCGGGCGCTCGATGCCGACCGCATCGCCGAATGGGAGGTGCCGTCCGACCCGGCCGCGGTCGGCGAGGCGCGCGCCGCCATCACTCGGCAGCTGACGGAGTGGGAACTGGACGAGATGGTGTTCACCACGGAGCTCATCCTCAGCGAGCTGGTTACCAACGCGATCCGTTACGGCAGCGGTCCGATCCGGGTCCGGGTGCTGCGCGACCGCAGTCTGATCTGCGAGGTCTCCGACGGCAGCAGCACCTCACCCCACCTGCGCTACGCGGCCTCCACGGACGAGGGCGGACGCGGCCTGTTCCTGGTCGCACAGCTCGCCGAGCGCTGGGGCACCCGCTACAACCCCTCGGGCAAGGTGATCTGGGCGGAGCAGCCGCTGCCCTGAACGTGCCGCGCAGCCGTGAACCGGCTGCCCCTCACCGCCCCCGGCGTTCGACGGTGCTGAATACGCCTCTCCCCGCCGACGCCCTGCGGGGAGCGCGCCGCGAGCATCTGCCAGGACTCCCCCGAGCGTCCGCCGAGCAGAGAGCCGAGCTCAGCGGGCCAGACGGCCCAGCAGGGACGAGGCGGACAGGATGCCGAGGCCCGCGGCCAGCACGAGAACCCCGTAGTCGAGAGCCAGATGGGCATGCGTGCCCAGCAACAGGCCGCGCAGCGCGTCCACTTGGTAGCTGAGGGGATTGATCTTGCTGATGGTCTGGAGCCAGCCGGGCATGACGGCCACGGGATACAGGGCGTTGGAGCCGAAGAACAGCGGCATGGTGATGGCCTGGCCGATGCCCATCAGCCGGTCCCGGGTCAGCACGATGCCCGCGATCGTCATCGAAAGGCAGGAGAAGAAGGCCGAGCCGAGGACGACGGCCACCGCGACACCCAGCAGCCGCAGCGGGTTCCACGTCATCGCCACCCCGAGCAGCGCGGCGATGACGACGACCACGACCGCCTGGATCAACGCCTTCACGCCGGCGGCGAAGGCCTTGCCGGTGATGAGCGCCGAGCGCGGAGTCGGTGTGACGAGGAGTTTGGTGAGGATCCCGGCGTCCCGCTCCCAGATGATCATGATGCCGTAGAAGATGGCGATGAACATGGCGGACTGGGCGATGATGCCGGGCGCCAGATAGTCGATGTAGGGGATGCCGCCGGTGGGTATCGCCTTGATCCGGGTGAAGGTCTCGCCGAAAATCAGCAGCCAGAGCGCCGGCTGGACCGCCCTGGTGTACAGCTCGGTGCGGTCGTGGCGGAGTTTTTGCAGCTCGACCGCGCACATCGCGCCGACCCGGGCGGGCAGCACCTTCCAGCCGCTGCGGGCCCGGGGCGGCACGACGAGCAGGTCGAGACCCGCGGGGTGGACGCGGTCAGCCGACACGGGTTGCGGTGCGACGCGTGTTTCGGACATCGCTGAAGTCTCCTGACTGGTCGTCGAGGCCACTGCCGGCGATGTCGCGGAAGACGTCCTCCAGCGTGGGCAGTTCACCGTTGCCGGCCCCCCCGCGCCGTTCACCGAGGCCCGTCCTCAGCTCGTCGGGGGTGCCGAGGGCGCGGACCCGGCCGCGGTGCATCAGCGCGACCCGGTCGCAGTACTGGTCGGCCTCGTCCATGTAGTGGGTGGTCACGAGCACCGTCATGCCCGTGGCGGCGCGCACGGCGTTGATGTGCTCCCACACGCTGGTCCGGGCGATCGGGTCGAGGCCGATGGTCGGCTCGTCGAGGATCAGCAGCCGGGGCGCGCTCACCAGCGCCTGGGCGAGTTCCAGGCGGCGGACCATGCCTCCGGAGTATGTCTTCGCGAGCCGGTCGGCCGCGTCGCAGAGGTCGACCGCCGCGAGCGCCTGATCGACGCGTGCCGCGCGCTCCCGGCGGGAGACGTCAAAGACACGGGCGAACAGCTCCACATTCTCCCGCCCCGTGAGCCCGGAGTCGGCGGAGAGCTGCTGCGGTACGTAGCCCAACAGGCGCCGTACGGCCATGCGTTCGCGCGTGGCGTCGTGCCCGAAGACACGGACCATGCCGGAGGGGACGGGCAGGAGCGTGGTCATGCAGCGGATCGCCGTGGTCTTGCCCGCGCCGTTGGGTCCGAGCAGTCCGAAGACCTCGCCGTCATGGACGGAGAGTTCGAGCCCGTCGACCGCGGTGGTCTCGCCGAAGGCGTAGGCGAGCCCCGCGCAGGTGACCGCGTCCGTCCCGGTACCGGCTGCCACGGCCGGTCCGTCGGCGGCGCCCTTTCGCCCGCTCGTGGGCGCGGCGCGGCCGACGGCCGCGTCCCTCCCACTGTCCGTCGACACGGCCCGAGCCTCGCCCGCGCCCGTCGCGCCGTCGTTCGCCTCGGCCCGGCTTCCGTCGTGGGCGGGGTCTGCGCCTCCGGTCGTGTTCCGTGTCATGTCTCCTCGGCCTCCTCGTGCAGGTTCGCCGCCAGCTTGCGCAGGGCCGGAAGGGCCGCCTCCAGGGCCGCACGGTCGGCCTCGTCGAGACGGGCCATCTGGCGCCGCACGAGCGCCGCGCGCCGCTGCCGCCAGTCGCGCAGCCGCGCGTCGGCTGCCGGGGTGGGCAAGAGCAGCGCGGCCCGCCGGTCGGCCGGGTCCGTCTCGCGGATCACATAGCCGTCCCGCACCAGCTGGTTCACCAGCGTCGAGACCGAATTGCCCGCCAGGTAGAGCTCCTTGGCGGCCTCCGACACACGGATACCGGGACGGGCCACGACCAGGCGCAGCAGCTCGACCTCGGCGCCGCGCAGCCGCGGAGCGGTCATGCCGCTGCGCAGCCGCCGCCGGATCAGCCGCTGCACTCCGGCCAGGGTGTCGGCCAGTTCCTCGGAAAGGCTCTCTGACTCCACACTCCGAGAATAGCTCTGCGGCAGAGGTATTTCGGAAAAGGGAGGGTCAAGAGCGCGCAAGCAGAGGGCCTGCGGGCACACCCCAGGGGCGTACCCGAGGCGGCCGTGGCGTCAGTGTTCCTTGAGTTCGTCGACGCGGACCGGTGCACCGATGGTGACCGACTGGACGGCGGCCAGGGCAATGGACAGAGCGGCGCGGGCGTCGTCACCCGTGACGGCGGGAGCGCGGCCGGTGCGGACCCGGTCGGTGAAGTCGGCGAGTTCGGCCACGTAGGCGTCGTGGAAGAGGTCCTGGTCGTAGCGGACGCACTCGGCGGTGATGCCTGCCGAGCCGTAGGAGGTCAGATGGGTGCGGCGGATGTCGCCCATGGTGAGCATGCCCGCCGAGCCGAACACCTCGCCGCGTACGTCATAACCGTACACAGCCTGGAAGTTGGCCTCGGCGGTGGCGAGCGCGCCGTTGTCGAAGCGGATCGTGACGACGGCGGTGTCGAGCAGACCGCGGTCCTTGAAGTCGGGGCGGACCAGGGCGTCGGCCATGGCGAAGACCTCGACGGGCTCGGCGCCGGGGTTCAGATAACGCAGGGTGTCGAAGTCGTGGATCAGAGTCTCCAGGAAGATCGTCCACGGCGGGATGGGCGCCGGGTCCGCGAGCTTCGGGTCACGCGTGAGGGAGCGGAGCAGTTGCGGCGTGCCCACGGCGCCGGCGACGACCTTGTCGTGCGCGGCGCGGAAGCCGGGGTCGTAACGCCGGTTGAAGCCCACCTGGAGAGCCACCCCGGCGTCTCGGGCGGCCGAGACGGCACGGTCGGCCTCGGCGAGGGTGACCGCCATGGGCTTCTCGCAGTAGACGGCCTTCCCCGCCCGCGCCGCCGCCTCGACCAGGTCGGCGTGGGTGCGGGCCGGGGTGGCGATCACCACCGCCTCGATCCGCGGGTCGGCCAGCAGATCGACGATCGCGGTGTAGGCCGTGGCACAGCCGAGCGGGGCGGCGAGGCGCTCGGCGGCGCCGGGGGCCGGGTCCGCGACGGCGGCGAGGCGGACATGGGGCAGGCGGTGGGCGAGGGTTTCGGCGTGGAAGGAGCCCATCCGTCCGGCGCCTATGAGACCGACGGCGAGCGGTTGCTGCGAGGCCATGAGTTCTCCGTGGGTGGGTGCGTGCGGGGCGGGGAGTGCGTCGTCAGAGGGTGAAGGCGGAACGGAAGCGCTCCAGGGCGAGGTCACTGTCGCCGGACGCCCAGGCCTCCATGGCGACGGTGCCGTCGTAGCCGAGGTCCACGAGGGCGCGTGCGACGGCCGGGTAGTTGATCTCGCCGGTTCCGGGCTCGCAGCGGCCGGGCACGTCGGCCACCTGGATCTCGCCGATCAGGCCCCGGCCGTGGGCGCGGCGCACCAGCTCGATCAGGTTCCCCTCGCCGATCTGTGCGTGGTAGAGGTCGAGATTCATGCGCAGTCCGGGTCGGTTCACGGCCGCCACCAGGGCGAGGGTGTCGGCGGCCGTCGCGAACGGCACTCCGGGGTGGTCGACCGCGGTGTTGAGGTTCTCCAGGGTGAAGACCACCCCGGCGCTCTCCCCCAGCTCGGCGACGCGGGTGAGTGTGCGGTGGGCGGCGATCCACATCGGACCGGCGGCCTCGCCGGCGACCGCGGTGACCGTGAGGCCCTCGGAGTCGAGGCCGGTGCCGTGCAGGTTCAGCCGGGTGCAGCCCAGCAGGTGAGCCGCCTTGACCGACTCCTCAGCGGTACGCAGCAGCTCGGCCGCCCCGTCCTCGTCGGTCAGGCTGCCGCGCAGGTAACCGGTCATCGAGGAGAAGACCGCCCCGCTCCGCGCCAGTGCGCTCAGGTCGTGCCGGCTCCAGTCCCAGATCTCGACCTGGAAGCCGGCGTCGTGGATCCGCCGCGCCCGCTCCTGGACCGGCAGATCCAGGTGGACCATCTCGGCGCAGACCGCCAACGTGTGCATCGTTCGTCGCCCCCTTTCCGGTTCTCGGGCTTCTAGAACGTTCTAGTCCCGGAGCAGCAGTACGCCAGCCGCCGAGCGTCTTTGTCAAGGTTCCGCGAAGGCGCGGAACTAGAACGTTGCAGTAAGGTGGACCAGCGTGTTCGCGTCTGGTCTACGATCCTCGACGGGAAGCACGCTTCGACACTTCGACACTTCGACCAGGGAGCAGCTGTGTCACCGACCCCTGCGGTCCCGGGAGGCAAGCGGCCGACCCTCGCCGATGTCGCGGCGCGAGCCGATGTGTCCGTCGCCCTGGTCTCCGTCGTAATGCGCGGGGCCAAGGGCGCGGGAGCCGCCACCCGGGAGCGGGTGCTGCAGGCCGCGAAGGAGATCGGCTACCGGCCCGACACTCGGGCGCGCCTGCTGCGCAGCAGCCGCTCACGTCTGCTCGGGGTGCAGTTCGGGCTCCAACAGCCGTTCCACACCGACCTGGTGGAGGGCTTGTACGCCGCGGCCGAGCCCCTCGGCTACCAGATCGCCCTCGGCGCCGTCGCCCCGAGTCGCAGCGAGCGGCAGGCCGTGGAGGCGCTGCTCGCCGACCGATGCGAGGCGCTGATCCTGCTCGGTCCGCAGGCCCCCGCCGCACGGCTGGCGGAGCTCGCCGCACAACTGCCGGTCGTTTCCGTGGCTCGGCGGCTGCGGCCGACCCCGGTCGGGGTGGATGTCGTCCGGACGGCCGACGACGAGGGCGCCCGCCAGGCCGTCGATCATCTCGTGTCCCTCGGTCACCGGGACATCGCCCATATCGACGGCGGCCGGGCGCCGGGCGCGGCAGACCGGCGCCGCGGCTACCGTACGGCCATGAACCGCCACGGTCTCGGCGAGCACGCCCAGGTCCAGCCGGGCGGACTCACCGAGGAGGACGGCGCCGCCGCGGCCCGCGCCCTCCTCGACGCCGACCGACGGCCCACCGCCGTCCTCGCCTTCAACGACCGCTGTGCCACCGGCGTCCTCGACACGCTTCTGCGCGCCCGCGTACCCGTCCCCGGTGAGATCTCCGTCGTCGGCTTCGACGACAGCCGTCTGGCCCGGCTCGCCCATATCGACCTCACGACCGTCGGTCAGGACATCGCGCGCCTCGCACAGTTGACGGTCGGCCGGGCCGTGGCACGCCTGGAGGGCGAAGCGCCACGCGAGGGCGAGGGACAGGAGGTCGTCATCGAGCCGCACCTCGTCACGCGCGGTACTACCGCGGCTCCCCCCGCCACCTGAGTCCTCGGCGTGTCCAGGCCCAAGTGGCGATGAACGGGCGCACCTCGCCCCACCGCGACTTACCGTCCAGTAATATCGCGCGACAGGCCCCCCAGAGGAGGAACCGTGCCCCGGTCGGAACGTTCGCCCTTGTTGCTCGCCGGCCTGTTGGCCGCCGCGGGCGTCACCCACTTCGTCGCCCCACGGCAGTACGACGCGACCATTCCGCGCGCTCTGCCGGGCACCCCGCGGACCTGGACCTACGCCAGCGGTGCCGCCGAACTCGCGCTGGCGGCAGGGCTGGCGCTGCCCCGTACACGGCGCATCGCAGGGCTGGCCGGCGCCGCCTTCTTCGTCGGCGTTTTCCCCGCCAACGTCCAGATGGCGGTGGACTGGCGCCATCGTCCGGCCCCTCTCAAGGCGGCGGCCCTCGCGCGGCTGCCGCTGCAGGTGCCACTCGTCCTGTGGGCGCGCGGTGTCGCCCGGGGTGCGGAGGCCCGGTCATGACGTCTCGGATGAACGTGGGCGACACGGTCGAGGACTTCACGCTGCCGGACGAGACCGGGGCGAGCCGGAGCCTGTCCGAACTGCTTGGCGACGGGCCGGTGGTGCTGTTCTTCTATCCCGCCGCCCTCACCGCCGGCTGCACCGCCGAGGCCTGCCACTTCCGCGACCTGGCCGCCGAGTTCGCCGCCGCGGGTGCGCGGCCGGTGGGGATCAGCGGTGACACGGTCGACCGGCAGCAGGAGTTCGCCGGGCGCCACACGCTCGGATTCCCGCTCCTGTCGGACACCGAAGGGACCGTCCGTGAACGGTTCGGGGTGAAGCGCGGCTTCTCCATGGCCCCGACCAAGCGGGTCACCTTCGTCATCGCACAGGACCGCACGGTCCTGGAGGTGGTCCGCAGCGAACTGCGGATGAGCGCGCACGCCGACCGCGCCCTGGCCGCGCTGCGCGACCATCGGAGCTGACGCACGCACGACACGGCCACGTGCCCACGTGAACGGGGCCCGCCCCTTCGCGGATGGTGGGCGGGTCCCGTTCACTGCGCTTCATTTTCGACACCTCGCACGGGCTCCGGCAGGGAGTGCGACCAGGCATGTCCGCGACACGGGGCACACCCCGTGTGTCCGCCGCGTCTCCCGTGCGCCCGGCCCGCGAGGCGCCCTGTCGTGAGCCGGACCGAGCGGTCATGCTGGTCCCCGACGAGCCGACAGCGCGATCGACGGAGCCCAGATGACAGACCAGGTCACCCGACTCGAAGTGAAGCCGGTCGCCGGCCATATCGGAGCCGAGATCACGGGAGTGGACCTGGCCGGGGAGTTGGCGGACGAGGTCGTCGACCGGATCCGGGCGGCGGTGCTGCGCTGGAAGGTGGTGTTCTTCCGGGCCCAGCGACTGGATCACCCCTCGCATGTCGCGTTCGCTCGGCGGTTCGGCGAGCCGATCCGTCTGAGGTCACGCGGCAGCGCGTCGCCGCGGGACTTCCCCGAGGTCGAGACGACAGCCGATCGGCTGGAACTCGGCGGCCGATACGGCATGGACCACGACGAGTGGCTGCGACGGCGCCGCCATTCGCTGCTGCGGGGGTGGCACTGCGACCACGGCGCCCGCGTGGATCCGCCGGCCGCGACCATCCTGCGCGCCGAGACGGTGCCGCCGTACGGTGGTGACACGACCTGGTCCAACCTGGCCGTCGCCTACGCGGGCCTTTCGGAGCCCGTACGGCACTTCGTGGACGGTCTGCGTGCGGAGCACCGACTCGGGGTCGGGTACCAGGCACGGCCCGGCGACGACGCGTATGTGCGCCATCTGCTGGACCATCAGATCGCCTCCGACCACCCGCTGGTACGGGTGCACCCGGAGACGGGCGAGCGAGTGCTCTTCGTCAACGGCTACTACATCGAGCAGATCCTCGGGGTGTCCCGCGCGGAGAGCCGGGCGCTGCTGGAGATGCTGCTGGAGCAGGCGACCCGGCCCGAGTACACGGTCCGGTTCCGGTGGGAGCCGGGCAGTGTGGCCTTCTGGGACAACCGGGCCACCATCCATCTGGCGCCCAGTGACACGGCCCATGTCGATCACTCCCGGGTCATGCACCGCGTGATGCTCGCGGGCGATGTCCCGGAGGGGGTCGACGGCAAGCCGTCGGCAGCGGTCGTGGGCAGCGAGCCACAGCGCTGGTGAGCCACGGCCGACAGGCGTGCGGCAGGTCGTCAGGACAGGGCGTCGTCAGAAGATGCCCTGTCCCGGGACCAGGATTCCGTTCGGGTCGTAGGTGTGTCTGGCGGTGGCGAGTTGGCGCCAGGCGGAGCCGAAGTGGTCACGCCAGTCCGACGGGCCGAAGGGGACCGAGCCGACCGGGTAGTGGGTGCCGCCGGCCGCGTGAACGGTGTCGTAGGCGGCGCGGTTGGCGGCGAGCAGCCGGTCGATGGTCGCGGTGTCGTCGGGCGGGGTCGTGCGCAGAACCGCCAGAAGGTACGGCACGGGGTCGTCGGGGGTGCGCAGCAGCGGCGCGTGCAGCCGCTCGCGCAGCAGGGGGTACAGAAGGACGACGCCCGGGCCGAGGTCGGCCGAGGTGAGGTCGTCGAGGAGCGATCCGGCGAGAGCGGCGGCCTCGCGGCCGGGCAGCAGCAGATTGAGCCAGGGGTGGGCGTAGGCCCAAAGACCCGCTTCCTTCAGGGCGGCGACGCCGGGGGCGAGCCGGTCGAGGAAGTCGTAGTACGCGAGGTCGGACGTCTGCACACCGGACGGGTCGTGGCGCAGCCCCCGCAGCAGTGCGCTGTCGTCGGGGGCGGGACCGACGGGAGGGCCGTAGGCGACGGCTTCGAGGAGGTAGCCGCGGAAGGATCCGGCGCTGTCAGGGGTGACCTGGCCCTCGACATAGGCGAAACGGCCCTCCCGCACCAGCAGCCGCTGGTCGTCGAGAAACGTCCGCAGGTCGTCGTACGGGAGGAGGTAGTGGCGCACGGTCTCGGGCGCGGGAACCAGACGCAGGGTGGCGCCGACGACGACCGCGCACTGGCCGAGTCCGGCGAGCACGACGCGGAAGAGGTCACGATGGCGCGTCGGGGAGCAGCGGACGAACTCTCCGGCGCCGGTGACCACTTGCAGTTCCGTGACGTTGTCGACCTGGGCGCCGTGCCGGTGGGTCTGGCCGCCGAGCCCGCCGACCGACAGGGTGCCGCCGACGGAGAGTTCGAGATAGTCGGTGAAGGTGGGCGGTGTCAGTCCGTGGGCCAGGGTGGCCTTGGCCACGTCGCTCCACTTGGCGCCGGCCCCGACCGTGACCGTCGAACTCCGTGGTCCGACCGCACCGATGGCCGCAAGCGGTGTCGTCTCGATGACCAGGCCGCCGTCGACCTGTGCCTGGCCTTGCGTGGCGTGGCCCTGACCACGGGGGGCGGCCTGCAATCCGTGCGCGTTGCAGAAACGGATCATCGCGACGACGTCCCTGACGGAACCGGGTCGCAGGACCGCGGCCGGACGCCGGTGGACGATGTGTCCGAAGTCGTCGGCGGCGGCGGTGAGTGATGCCTCGTCGGTGTGCAGGGTCCCGTCGAGCGGGGGGAGGCCGGTCAGCGGCCGGTCGGACGCGGTGACCGCCCAGCTGCGGGTGAAGGGGTCGAACCCGATCACCGCAGCGCCGACGGCCGCGAGGCCGTGCAGTGCGGTACGTCGCGAGGGAGTCCGGGGCATGCGCTCCTCCTGGGGCAGGCGGGATGCAGCGATCAACTCCGGCCGAGTCTAAGGTGATTGGGACGTGAGACGAGCGCGGACCACCGTGGATTCCCACCAACGGCCCTGTTTCCCCGGGGCCGCATGAGGTGGGACGAGTGCGGCCGCCGTCCGGGCGAGGACGGCGGCCGACTTCATGCGGACGCGGCACGGCTCACACCCCGGCAGCGGCGCCGCTCACGCGTCGATACGGCACGACTCACGCGCCCGAGCCGCACGGCACACACGCCGGCACGGCACCACACACGCGTCGAGGGCGGCGCCGAACCCGGCGCCGCCGCTCAAGTCGCCCAGCGCTCGCGCCCCGTAGAGCCATGAAGCGCGGCACATGGTGTTGTGGAGCGTGCCCGTGGCCGCAGAGCGCCGCCCCTGAACGTGCACAACGCGTCGGGGGCGGCCGCCATCGCGCGGCTCATGTCGTCGAGGACGGGCCCTCCGCCGGCTTGTCCTCGTCGGTGTTCTTCTCCGGCGTACGCAGGTACCCCTGAAGTTCGAGCAGACCCTCCGCCTTCTCGGAGCGGCCTTCGGAGTTCTGGCCGTTCAGGTTCTGCCGGACCGAGTCCAGGATCGTCAGACCCTGGGCGACCAGGCCGGCCGCTATCTCGCCGAGACCGTCGGCGCCGTTGAGAACATTGACGTTCGCTCCGGCGAGACCGCCCGCCGCTTCCTTCACGATCAACGGGAGCTGGTCGATCAGCATGCGGTCGAGGGCGACACGGTCGTGCGAGGCCGCGGCCTCGGCCTGGATCTTCATCCGTTCCGCCTCGGCGATGGCGAGCACCTTGATCCGCTCGGCCTCCGCCTCGGCGGGCTTCACGATCTCGCCCACCAGCTGCTGCTGGCGCAACTGGGCTGCCTTCTGGGCGAGTTCGGTCTGGGCGGCGAGCACCTCCTGCTGGGCGTGGGCCTGCGCCAAGGGCCCGGCCTGGGCGGCCTGCGCCTGGGCGCGGTCCACCTCGGCCGAGTACTCCGCCTTCACGACCGCGGTCTGCCTGGCGTACTCGGCCTGGTTGCGCGCGGCCACCTGTTCCGCCTCGACCGAGGCCTGGGTGGCCTGGGCCTGCGCGATCTGGGCCTGCCGCTGGATGGCCGCCTTGTGCGGTGCGGACATGGCCTCGATGTAACCGACGTCGCCGTCGTCTATCGACTGGATCTGCAGCGAGTCCACGATCAGGCCGATCTTCGCCATCTCGACCTTCGAGGTGTCCAGGACCTCCGCGGCGAGCTTCTGCCGCTCGGTGACGATCTCCTCGACGGTCATCGAACCGATGATGGCGCGCAGATGGCCGGCGAAGATCCGGCCGGTCAGCACCGACATCTGGTCTTGGTCGGAAAGGAAGCGCTGACCGGCGTTGATGATGCTCTCGTGGTCATTGCCGACCTTGAACGCGATCACGGCGCGGACGTGCAGCGCGATGCCCTGCCTGGTCACACAGGTCTCGGTGACCTCGGCCTCGCACATCGACAGCGTGAGGAACCGGGTCTTGCGGAAGACGGGGAGCACGAACTTGCCGTGCCCCGTGACCACTCGGAACGGCGCGCCCCCCAATCCCCGCCTGCCTCCCGAGATCAGCATTGCCTCGTCGGGGGCGGGAACGCGGTAACCGAACATCCTGCTACTCCTTAACCGGCGTCGGCGGCATCCCCGCCCAACGCGTCCAACGGATCGGCCCACTCGATGACGTCGACCTCGCGACATCCACGTGATTCGATCACAAGCACAGTCGCCCCTGTCGGCAGGGGCTCCTGCGACCAGGCAAGGAACGTCTCGGATCCACCTCTGACCCGCACGAGGATCTCGCCGGGACCGACAGCTCCGCGCGTGCCGACGAGCAGTTCCCCCGTGCAGCCGATCACGGCATCGTCCTGCACCACTGTCAGCCGCCCCCAATCGCTCTTGTTCTCCTTCCGACCTTAGACCCCACTCGCGTCGGGCGCCTATGCTCCTGTCGCTCCCCGTGTTCTGCCGGGGGCGCGCACGCTCAGCTCCTGGTGAACCGGTAGGTCTTGCTGTCGGTCAGGACGCAGAAGCCCGGCGACACGACGATCACGCGCAGCGTGCCGGTACGCCGGTCGTAGTCGATGCCCTCCGCCTCGAAGGTGCCCGAGCAGGAGCTGCGCAGCGGGAGCTGGCGGAGCGCCGTGACATGGCCGGAGACGTCCGCCGAGCCGGGCTCGCCGCTCAGGTCGACCTGCAGCAGCGGCTTGGTGATGCCGAACAGCGTGCCCGCCGGATCGTCGGACGAGCACAGCAGTTGCGTCGCGGTGACGAAGTCGCAGCCCTGTATGTCGCGGACCGCGTGATCCAGGTTGATCGTGGACGCCTGCGGCAGGTTCGCCGAGGGGGACGTACTCGGGTTCACGCCCGGGGTCGGGAACACCAGCAGCCGGCTCATCGTGCCGTACTCGCCGGACACCATCCACGTACCGCTCGGGGCGATGGCGACGAACGAGTTGTTCAGCGCTTCTCCCGCGCTCAGCGCGTGGACGTACTCCGACCAGCCGCCGCCCGGCGCCTGTACCCGGAACATCTTCGAACTGCCGGAGTCGCTCTGGTACGGCTCGATGTAGTAGCCGTTGTAGGAGGCGTCCGGGTCGCCGACGTGGTTCCAGCCGCGGCTGGACACGCCGGCGGGGATCGTGCCGATGCCGGTGTAGCGGTTGGCGCTTGCGGCTGGGACCTCGACCGAGGTCAGGCCCTGGCTCTCGGTCAGCGGATCGGCACGGTCCGAACCCACCTCGCTCCAGGTGTCGGCGGCCGCGGCGGGCGCGGTGGTGCCGACGGACAGGACGGCCGCCGTGGCGAGTGTGACGAGACCGGCCAGGACGCTGTGACAACGTTGCCGTGCGGGCATGCGCATGAGGTCGACTCCTCAGTGGGGGGTGTGTTCGGCGCACAGTCTGGCCCGAGTTGATGGTCATGTACAGACCAATGAATGGACGTCAGTCGTCGGCTCACCGTCCAGGAAGCGACTCAACGGCCCGGAGGCAAGGCCCGTCCAGCAGGCGACACCTCACCGCTCCGGATGGGACGCCCCGTCCAGGAGCCGAGACCTCACCGACCCCGAAGGGGACGCACTGTCCAGGAGGCGACGACTGACCGTCCACGAGACACGTCACCGCCGAGGACGTGACAAGGACGGCCCCTGCACCGGTGTCGCCGCCTGTTCCGGTGTCGCCGCCCCGAGTTCCATACGCGGACGCGCCGCGGCCCCGAGCGCGACGCCACCGTTGCCGAGCCGGGCCCGTACGACCCGGATCGGCTGCCCGCTGACGGGCGGCTCGGCGGCGAGCGTCGCCAGGATCGGCGGTTCGAGGAGATCCCACGCCCCGCTGACACCGCCACCGATCACGAAGGTCGCGAGGTCCACCAGGCCTGCCGTGATCAGGAGGGCGCGGGCGATCCCCGCGCCCGCCGCCTCGTACACGGCGATCGCGTCGGGATCCCCCGCGACCGCCGCCGCGGCGACTTCCCGCGCGGTGAGTTTTCGCCCCGTCCGCTCGCCGTAGCGCGCGGCGATGGAGCGCCCGGAGGCGAGTGTCTCCAGATGGCCCCGGCCGCCACAGGTGCAGGGGAGTTCGCCGAAACCCGGGATGTGCCCTATCTCGCCCGCTGCCCCGTGCGGGCCGTCGACCAGCGTGCCGTTCATCCACAGCGCGCCGCCGACTCCGGTGCCGAGTGTCATCCCGAGTACGTGCGGTTCTCCCGCGACGGCGCCCTTGGACACCTCGCCGCGGAGGAAGGCGTTGACGTCGTTGTCGAGGAAGGCCGGTACACCGAGCGCCTTCTCGATCGTCGCCGTGACCGGGAATCCGGCCCAGTCGGTGAAGGAGTCGCTCGCCACGAGGATGCGCCCCGTACGGGTGTCCACCACGCCCGCCGCGCCGACTCCGACGCCGAGCAGGCGCGAGGGCACGCGATCCTGGAGCAGCATCAGCGCGTCGAGCGCGGCGCGCATCATCGCCTGCCCGCCGCGGACGGCCGGCGTGGGCACCTCGACGCTGTCGACCGCGGTGAGGTCGGCCGTGCAGAGTACGACCTGCGTGGTCGTGCCGCCGATGTCGACACCGGCGTACACCTCGGGCCCGGGGCGGTGTGTGCGGGATGCGGTCACGCCTTGACCTCCGTGGCGGCCCGGCGTTCGTCGCGGCGACGGCGTTGCACAACCGGGTCCGGTACGGGCACGGCGGCGATGAGCCGCCGCGTGTAGTCGGTGCGCGGGCGCAGGAGCGTGGTCGCTGTGCTGCCCTCCTCTTCGACGTGCCCGGCACGCAGGACGACGACGTGCTGGGCGAATTGCTGTACGACGGCCAGGTCGTGGGAGACGAACAGGCAGGCGAAGCCGAGTTCGCCCTGGAGTTCACCGATCACCTCCAGCACCGACTGCTGCACACTGACGTCGAGTGCGCTCGTCGGCTCGTCGGCGACCAGCAGCCGCGGCCGCAGGACCAGCGCGCGGGCGAGGCTCACCCGCTGACGCTGCCCCCCGGACAGTTCACGTGGCCCCCGGTGCGCCAAGTCCCGTGGCAGACGCACGAGTTCGAGTACGTCCGCGACCCGGGCCCGGCGCTCGGCCGACGACATGCCCGCGCGGTGCACGCGCAACGGTTCGGCGACGCACTCCCCCACACTCATCCGGGCGTCGAGCGAGGCCACCGGATCCTGCAGGACCACGCCGACGCCGGACAGCAGGGCGCGACGCGTTCGGCCCCTGGCTCTGCCGAGGTCGGCCCCGAAGAGCGAGACCGAGCCCGCGGACGGGGGTACCAGGCCGAGCGCGACCCGGGCCGCGGTCGACTTGCCGGAGCCGGACTCACCGACGAGGCCGACGGTCTCGCCGGGACGGACCGTGAGCGAGACACCGTCGAGTGCCCGTACCGCCCGGCGGCCGCGGCCGAACCGCACCGACACCTCTCGGAGATCGACCACCGGGTCCTCCACGGGCCGGTGGCGGGCGCCACTTGCCGGCTCGGCGAGGGACAGTCTCGGCACCGCCCCCAACAACCGCTTGGTGTAGTCGGCCGTCGGCCGCAGCAGCACCTCCTCCACCGGGCCCGTCTCCACGACCTCCCCCTGGAGCATCACGGCGACGCGGTCCGCGAAGTCAGCGACGACGCCCATGTTGTGCGTGACCAGCAGCACCCCTGTGCCGGAGTCGGCGGCGAGCCCCCGCAGCAGGTCCAGGATCTCGGCCTGCACCGTCACATCGAGCGCGGTGGTCGGTTCGTCCGCGATGAGCAGGCTCGGCGCGTTCGCGATCGCCATGGCGATGACCACGCGCTGCCGCTGCCCGCCGGAGAGTTGGAAGGGAAACGCCAAGGCCCGCTTCTCCGGCTCGGGGATGCCGACACGGCGCAGCAGCTCGACCGCTTCTCTAGCGGCGTCCTTGACCGGGACGGGCCGATGATTGCGTATGACCTCGGCTATCTGCGCTCCGATCCGGGTGAGCGGGTCGAGCGCGGTCGCGGGTTCCTGGAACACCATCGACGCGGTACGCCCGCGAAGGCCCGCCAGGTCTGCTTCGGCCGCGCCGATGACGTCGGTCCCGCCGACGCGGACGCGGCCCGTGGCGCGGGCGCTGCCCGGCAGCAGCCCCATCGCGGCGAGCGCGACCGTCGACTTCCCCGAGCCCGACTCGCCGACCAGGGCGAGCGTTTCACCGGGTCGCACGCGCAGGGACACGTCACGGACGGCGGGCACGTCACCCGTCTCCGTCGAGAACGTCACGCCCAGGTTCTCGATCTCCAGGATGCTCATCCCCGCCCCCTCACGTCGAACGCGTCCCGCAGCCCGTCCCCGATCGCGTTGAACGCGCACACGACGAGGATGATGGCGAGGCCCGGCGGAACGATCAGCCACCAGCGCCCGGAGTAGGCGGCGGTGAGCCCGGCCGACAGCATGCCGCCCCAGTCGGTGGACGGCGGTTGCACGCCGAGGCCGAGATAGGACACGTACGCGACGAGCAGGATCGCGTCGGCGACCTGGAAGGTCGCGGCGACCACGATGGTCGACACCGAATTCGGCAGGATGTGCCGGGCGATCGCCCGCCCGTGCGTACCGCCGATGGCGCGGAGGGTCAGCACGTAGTCGCGGTTCTTGAGGGTGAGGGTCTCCGCCCGGACGAGCCGCGACGGCACCAGCCACGACACCAGACCGAGGATGACGATGAGTCCGGCGGTGTCCGGGGTGGTGATGGCGGAGACCACGAGCAGGATGAAGAGCGCCGGGATCGCGATCCCGGCGTCGACGACGCGCATCATGACCGCGTCGATCCAGCCGCCCGCATAGCCGGCGACCGCTCCCCAGAGCGTGCCGATGACGGTGGCGAGGATGCCGGCCGCGAGGCCCACGAGGAGCGACACCTGGCCGCCGTACATGAGCCGTCCGAGCTCGTCGTGTCCGACGGCGTCGGTGCCCAGCAGGTGCGCGCCGCCGGGGGCGAGGTTCACCTGCGTGAGGTTCGTGTGGGTCTGGTCGGTCGAGTACACCAATGGGCCCAGGAAGGAGAAGAGCACGAACAGGACGACGACCACGAGCCCGGCGACTGCGAGTCTGTTCCGCGCGAACCGGCGCACGGAGAGCCGGTACCCGGCGGCCGCCTCCACTGGTGGTGTGACCGGCAATACGGCACTCATGCGCGCTCCGCCTTCACTCGGGGATCGATGATCCGCTGGACGACGTCGGCGAGCAGCGTGCCAATGACGGTCGCGACGGAGATGACGAGGACGCAGCCGAGCAGCACCGGATAGTCGGAGGACTGCGCGGCGCTCCAGAACAGCAGCCCCATTCCTGGGTAGTTGAAGAGCTGTTCGACCACGAGCGCTCCGCCGAAGAGCACCGGCACGTAGTAGCCGAGCATCGCGACGACGGGGGTCAGCGAGTTGCGGAAGACGTGCCGCCACAGGATCGCGCGCGGCCCGGAGCCGCCGGCGCGGGCGGTCCGTACGTAGTCCTCGGAGAGGTTCTCCAGCGTCGCGGCGCGCATGTACCGGCTGAACACGGCGACCATGGACGCGGCCCCCGCGACGACCGGCAGGACGAGCGCGTTCGGCTGCGCGAGCACCTGCCCGAGCGTGTCGCCCTGGGGCGCCTGCGACGGGAACCAGGGCAGGAGCTGGGTGAACACGAGGACCAGTACGAGTCCGAGGAAGTACACCGGTGTCGAGTACGCGACGAAGCCGAGCGTCGTGATGACGTAGTCGACGGGCTTGTTGCGCCGGACCGCCTGCCACATGCCCAGCGGCACCGCGAGCGCGAGCCCGACGAGTGCGGACAGCACGGTGAGGACGAGCGTCTTCGGCAGACGCTGCTCGATGAGCCGGGAGACCGCCTCGTTCAGGGTGTACGAGGTGCCGAGGTCGCCGTGCAGAAGGGTGCGCAGGTAGTAGACGTACTGCACGGGGAGCGAGCGGTCGAGGCCCTGCTCGTGGTTGAACTGCGCGATCTGCTGGGCGGTCGCCTGTGGGCCGAGGATTCCGCGCGCGGGACCTCCGGGCAGCGCGTGCAGCAGGCAGAAGACCACCACGGTCACGATGAGGATCACCACGAGCGACTGGAGGACGCGCCGGGTCAGGTAGAGGAAGGTGTCCATGCGGCGTCAGCTGGTCCACTTCCACTGCGCGGGGTGGAAGTTGGCGAGTGAGTCCTGCGCGAAGCCGCCGATACCGTTCTTGACGACGGAGATCTGGTAGTCGGGCTCGGGCAGCCAGATCACCGGCAGGTCCTTGGCGACAGCGGCGCTGTAGTCCCGTACGGCCTGCGGCGAGTTGGAGGTCGTCGATGCGGTGAGGAGCTGGTCGACCTCCGGGTTGGAGTAACTGCCGAAGTTCGAGCCGCCTTTGCTCTGGAAGAGGGAGTCACCGGTCGGGAAGGCGCTGAAGTACCAACTACCGGCGGTGCCGAAGAAGGACAGCTGCCACTTGCAGATCGACTGGCTCGCGGTGCAGGGCGGGGTCTGGGACAGTACCGAGTTGACGGGCGCGGTCTTGATCGAGAACTTGATGCCGGTCTTCTCCAGCGAGGACTGGATGGCGCTCATCATGTTGTCCGTGACGCTCGAACCGGACTGCGACAGCACCTGCATCTGGAACTTGGTGCCCTTGGCGACGCCCGCCCCGCACCGGTCGGAGCCGGTGCCGGGGTCGGTGCACAGCATCACGCCGCCCTTCTCCGTCCAACCGTGGCTGGTCAGCAGCTCCTTCGCCGCTGAGGTCGAGAACGGGTACGGGTTGTCCTTCTGCGTCGGCGAAAGGAAGTCCGACGACTGGGCCTGGGGAATCGGGCCGTAGCCGGGGACCGCGGTGCCATTGAAGATGACCTTCGCCAGAGCGGCCTGGTCGATCGACTTCTGGACCGCCTGGCGGGCGTACAGCTGCTTGAACACGGCGCCCATGGACGGGTTGTTGAAGTTGTAGGGCATGTAGGTGATCGCCCAGCCGGACCACGGCTTCACCGTGTATCCCTGTGCGGTGAACCGGTCCTTCTGGTCGAGGTCGGTGGCCTCGATGTAGCCGTAGTCGACGCCGCCGGAGCGCAGGGCGTTCTTCTCGGCGTCGGCCGTGGTGAACGGGAGCAGGTTCACCGTCGCGATGTTCGCCTTCTCACCGCCGTCGTACTTCTTGTTGGCCGCGAGGACGACCTTGCCGGACGTCGAGAACGACTTGACCGTGTACGGGCCGCTGATGGTCTTCCACAGCGCGTCCTTCTCATAGCCGGAGATGTTTTTCGCGGCCGTGTTCAGGTACGTCCAGACTTTCTTCGCACCCGCGGCCGTCCGGTCGGCGTCCGACACCGTGGCCGACGCGCTCGTTCTGTCCCAGGCGTGCTGCGGCAGCGGGGTGATCTCGCTCAGTTCGTTGGCCAGCATCCACTGGGCGTTGTAGGCCTTGTCGAAGGTGATCGTGAAGTGACGGTCGTCGATGGTCTTGAACGAGGTCCAGTTGTCCGGGGACTTGCCGGGGGTGTAGCCCGCCCACTGTGCCTTGTCGGCCTTGATGAGGTTGAACCAGAACTCGACGTCGCGCGAGGTGATCGGCTTGCCGTCGCTCCAGCTCCGGTCGCCCAGGGTGATGTTGACGCTCTTGCCGTCGGAGGCGAAGTCGGCCGCGGTGGCGATGGACGCCTTCTTGTTCCAGGCAACCTCGCCGGTGGAACCGTCGTACGCGACGAGCCGCTCCCACAGACTCGCGGCGATGGAGATGTTGTTGGTGTTCAGGTGCGCCGCGGTACCGATCGGCAGGATCCAGTTCGGCGTGAAGTTCGCGGGCAGCGCGTAGTTGATGGAGTCGCGTGAAGCGGACGACGTACCGCTCGTGCCGGAGCAGCCCGCGAGCAGCAGGGTGCCCGCCGAGACGACGGCACCGGCGACGAGTGTCGGGCGAGCAGGGGACATGGCTCTCCTCGGGGTGAGCGATGGCGTGTGGCGGAGCCAGTCAACGACCCGGCTGCTCGAAGAAACAGACGGCTTCCTGTAAAAAGCCTGTTTCTGCTGTTCTGCAAAAAGTCGGGAGGCGGCTCTTTGGACGTACGCTCCCCTTCTCGGACCCCACGTCGGAAGTTACTTCGTCCATGTCTGAAAAAAGTGTGTCGTACCGCAGGGGCGTCACGGGCGTCTCCTCACTGGCCGAGCGCGTCCTCGAGCTCCTCGCCTCCGGACAGGCGACCACCCGCACCGAACTGGCCGATCTGCTCGGTGCAGCGCCGTCGACGATCTCGCTCACCGTCGGCCAGTTGGTGACCCACGGGCTGGTCGCGGAGCAGGGCACGCGCTCCTCCACCGGCGGGCGTCCGCGCAAGGTGTTGCGGCTCGGTGGCAGCGAGGGGTTCGCCGTCGCGGCCGAACTCGGCGGCCGGCACGCGCACGTGGGCGTGGTGCTGCCCGGCGGCGGGCTCACCGATGTCTCGACCGTCCCGTTCACGACGGCTGAGGGACCCGAGGTGGCGCTGCCCGGACTCGCCGAGACCCTGCAAGGCCTCGCCGAGCAGCACGGCAGGGAACTGCTGAAGGGTGTCGGCCTCTCCCTCCCGGGTCCGGTGGACGTCGCCGCCGGCGTGGTGACGCTGCCGTCGCGGATGCCGGGCTGGAACAGATTTCCCGTTCAGGCCTGGCTGGAGGACCGGTTCGGCGTTCCGGCGGCGATCGAGAACGACGCCAACTGCATGGCCGTCGGCGAGCACAGCGTCCGGCCCGCCGAGCGACGCCAGTCGATCATGGTGAAGATGGGGTCGGCCATCGGCGCGGGCGTCATCGCGGACGGACGGCTGTACCGGGGCGGGACCGGCGCGGCGGGCGAGATCACCCACGTACGTGTCGAAGCCGGCCACGACATTCCCTGCTCCTGCGGCAACACAGGATGCCTGGAGACCGTCGCCTCGGGTGCCGCGCTGGTGCGCATCCTGCGCGCCCGGGGCCTGGACGTCGCCACGATCGAGGAGGTCGTGCGCCTGGCGCACGACGCCGACCCGGAGGCGACACACGCCGTGCGCCAGGCCGGCCGGTACCTCGGCATGGTGCTGGCCGCGAACGTCAACTTCTTCAACCCCGATGCCGTGTACCTCGGCGGCATCCTTTCCACGCTCGAACCGTTCGTGGCCGCCGTGCGCAGTCAGCTGTACGAAGGCTGCCATCCGCTGGTGACCCAGCATCTGGTGATCGAGCGCGCGAGCCTCGGCGCGGACGCGGGGCTCGTCGGCGCGGGCCAGTTCGCCCTCCAACGCGCGCTGGCCCACGCGCTCCAGGCCGTCACCGGAACCGGTATCGCCGCCCCGCACCCCGAAGCGCGGCACGGCGCCGCGCGCACGGGTTTCTGACCCCGAGCACCCATCGAGGAGCCGCGCCACCACGAGGAGAACGCGCAGTCATGCCGCACGGAGCACGGGCAGCCGTGTGGCGAGCAAGGCGAGCAGCCGTGCCGCAAAGAAGACGAGCAGTCAGCCGCAAGGAGGACGAGCAGCCGTGTCGCCAGGAGGAGCCGTGCCGCAACCCCGCACCCCCGTCGCCCACCCCGTCATCGCCATCGCCGGACTTGGCATCGAGTCGTCGACGTTCTCGCCGGCCCGGACCGAGGCCCCTGCCTTCCATCCGCTGCGCGGCGCTGACGTCCTGACGCGCTATCCCTTCCTCGCGCCCGGGACGCCGCTGCTCGCCGCCGCCGAGTGGCGCGGCGCCCTCGTCGGCAAGGCGTTGCCCGGCGGCACGGTGACCGCCGCCGCGTTCGCCGAGCTCTGCGACGAACTCATCGCGCGGCTCGCCGCGATACCACGTCTCGACGGCCTCTGGTACGACATCCACGGCGCCATGACGGTGGAAGGAATCGACGACGCCGAGGCCGTCCTGCTCGCCCGGATCCGCGAGACCGTCGGTCCGGACGTGATCGTGTCCACCTCCATGGACCTGCACGGCAACGTGTCACGCGAGCTCGCCCATATGAGTGACCTGATCACCTGCTACCGGATGGCCCCGCACGAGGATCACCTGGAGACCAAGGAGCGGGCCGCCCGCCATCTCGTGGACCTGCTCACCACCGGCGCTCCCCGGCCGCTCAAGGCCTGGATCCCGGTACCCGTGCTGCTGGCGGGCGAGCAGACCTCGACGCGTATCGAACCGGCCAGGAGTGTCTACGCGGCGGTCGGCGACGTGGAGGCGATGGACGGCGTCACCGACGCCGCGATCTGGGTCGGGTACGCCTGGGCGGACGAGCCGCGCAACCGTGCCGCCGTCGTCGTCACCGGACCGTCCGAGGCCGCCGTCACCGCGGGCGCCGAACGGCTGGCCCGCGGCTTCTGGGAGGCACGGCACGCGTTCGCCTTCGTGGCGCCGACCGGCTCACTGGACGAGTGTCTCGAGGAGGCGCTGGCCTCTCCCTCCGACGCGCGGCCGTTCTTCATCAGCGACACCGGTGACAATCCGACCGCGGGCGGCGCCGGCGATGTCACCTGGGGGCTCGAACAGGTCCTTGCCCGGCCGGAGTTCAAGGACGCGTCCGGCCCGACGGTGATCTACGCCTCGGTGCCCGGCCCGGCGGCCGTCGAGACGGCGGAGAAGGCGGGTGTCGGCGCGACCGTCACGGTCACGGCCGGTGCCGAGGTGGACGACCGACATGCGGGGCCGCTCACCATGACGGGGGTCGTGCACGCGATCCGGCACGGCGACCGGGACGCGGGGACGGAGGTGGTGCTGCGGGCGGGCAGCGTGTACGTGATCATCACCAGGCTCCGCAAGCCGTACCACCACGAGCACGACTTCACCGACCTGGCGCTTCACCCGCGCGGCGCGGACATCGTCCTCGTCAAGATCGGCTATCTGGAACCGGAACTGTTCGACATGTCGGCGGGCTGGAAGCTGGCGCTCACTCCGGGCGGTGTCGACCAGGACCTCGTCCGGCTGGGCCACCGCCGCATTCGCCGCCCGATGTTCCCGTTCGACCCGGAGATGGCCGAACCGGACCTCGCGGCCCGGATCATTCCGCCTTCGGATGCGCAGCTCACCGGGGAGGACGAGTGAGCCGCCGGGTCGTCCCCGAGACCACCTGATCACCGAAATCTCCTCGATTCCGTTGATTCCGCAGATTCCGTTGCTCCCGGCCGTCCGCCGGGCAGGGAAGAGCCCTGCCCGGCGTCACGCGGCGGTCAGTCGTTCACGCAGCTGTTGCCGAACGCCGGGTTCAGCAGGCTCAGCACGTCGATGGAGTTGCCACAGAGGTTGAGGCCGAGGTCAACGGGGACCTGGATGACGTTGCCGGACAGGACTCCGGGACTGCCCACGGCGGCACCGACCGGGTCGGGGTCGGCGGCGGCGGCCCCGGCGGCGGCCAGAAGGGCCACACTCGCCAGCCCGGCGGCAGCCATCAGACGAATACGCATTACAAGCTCCGTTCAGTCGCAGGGGTGCGATTCCCTCCACCATCACCTCCAGGAGCGGCGGCCGACATCGCTGTACGCCCGAACGGGGCCCCTCCCGCCCAGGGGCGCCCCTGACCTGCGCCTGCGCGGGACGCGTCGCGCGGGGTGCGCGGAATGCCCGTAGCGTGAGAACAGGTCAGGTGGAAGAGGGAGAAATCATGACAACCAGCCAACCCGATTCGCCCGCGCCGTCCGACGACAAGGCGACCCCCGACGCATTGCTGCACACCGGCTCCAGCGGCGACGTGACCGCCGAGGACCTGGTGCTCGCCGCGGGCCGCGACATCAACCCGAAGAACCTCGCATGGGCCGAGCGAAAGCTGCAGGAGGAAGGGCGGGCGGCCATGGACAAGCTGCTCCCGTAGCTTGCCCGCAACCTTGACCGGCTCCGGTGCGGCGGAGCCGGTCAAGGACCCACGTGTCGGAAACAGGGGGTCAGGTGCGACGGGTCAGGAGGCGGGGCACTCCTTCCAGGCCAGGTGGTAGATGGTGCTGATGTCACCGTCGGTCGAGTCCATGGTCATGAAGCTGGTGCTGCCGGGTGCGGAGGTGCCCGCGTTGACGCGCAGCTCCGTGTTGATGTTGAAGTTGCGCTGAACACCGCAGGGCGCCCACACCAGTTGCGCCCAGTCGGTGGTGTCCGTGGACTGCCAGTTGTCGTTGTACGGACCCCTGAAGGGGTGGGTGATGGCGGCCGTGTTCGGGGAGCCCTGGAAGTAGTACGAGGCCTTCTCGGTGCTGCTCGCGCCCTGCTGGAGTGCGGCGAAGCCGCGGTAGTCCGCGCTGGCGATGGCGTACGTGAAGCCCTGCGGAACGTGGACGATCAGGTTGAGCTGGCAGTTCTTGCGGAACGCGGTGGGGTCGGAATTGCCCCCGACCTGGGCGAGGTAGTCGCTGTAGGTCACTGTGAAGGCCGTGTTGTCCGGGGAGACCGCGACGGCGGCGGTCCCCTGGGGACATCCGGAGCCGTTCACCGTGGCGACCTTGATGACGATCTTGTCCGGGGGCGGGTCGACGATCCCGGAGGACGGGTTCTGTGTCGGGAGCGCTGAGGCGAACAGGGCGGCGATCGCGCCGCCCAGAATCAGCCCACCAGCCATGGTGCTCCAATCCGTTGCGTTGGTGTTCCGGCGGCAGCACGGGATGTGTGCCGTCGTGGAATGGGGGGTGCGGTTCCCCGCATGCGCGGGGAACCGTCGCAGACCAGTGCGTTGGATCAAGCGTGACTCGTTGAATCATGCACATGACAAACGCGCATGCGCACTTCACCCCCGGTTGTGAAGGAGCCGTGAAGAGCCGGGAGTGACGGCATCGTATGTACGCGCGCTCGGGGCGGCCAGGGTCATCTCCGGCCATTCGACAGCGGTCGTTCGACGCTGCCGGCTGCGGGCGCGCAAGCCGGTCACCGACCGTATCGGCCGACCAGCATGCCGTATGCGGCGGTCTGTCCGGTGAGCGCGCGCTTGACGTCGTCGGCCGAGGCGTCCTCGGGCAGGGTCGGTTTCGCGTCGGCGGCGAACACCGAGAAGACGTAGCGATGGGACTCGCCCTTGGGTGGGCAGGGCCCGCCGTAGCCGCGTTTCCCGAAGCTGTTGCGGCCCTGCTCGGCTCCGTTCGGCAGCTCACCCGTGCCGAGAGCCGTCTCGTGGGGATCGATGCCCCACACTACCCAGTGCACGAAGGTGCCGTGCGGGGCGTCCGGGTCCTCGACCAGGACCACCAGCTCGGCGGCGTCGCCCGGCACACCGTCGAAGACCAGCGGCGGCGAGACGTTCTCGCCGTCGCAGGTGTAACGGCGCGGGATGGTCGCACCCTCCGCGAAGGCCGTGCTGGACACCGTGATCGTCTTCGACGCGTGGGGTGTCGGTGCGGCGGATGCGGCAGCGGCGCCTCCGCCGCCCCCGCAGCCGGCGGTGAGCCCGAGCACGGCTGCCGCCACGATGGTTCCGGCCTTCCGGCGGCTCGTACGGCGCATGTACGCCACGTTAGCGCCGGGGCGCCCAAGGGGCAGCGCGACGGCGGACGCGAGCGTCCCGGCGCGTGCTGCACACCGTGCACGACCCGACGTGTGGCCCGTGGCGGGCGTGGCCAAAAGTCGTACGTCGACGCCGAGTTGAGGTGGCGGAGCCGGGCGGGTGCCGCGCCGGTTCGTCTAGGTTGATGTTCGACCGTCGAACATCGCTGCGCAGGAGGCGCTCCCTTGTCAGACCCTGATCCTCAGCTCGTCGCCGCCGCCGGTATACGCGCCCGGATCGATACGAGCAAGCCCCACTCCGCGCGCTTTTGGAACTACTTCGTCGGCGGCAAGGACCACTACGAGGTCGACCGTGAGATCGGCGACCGCATCAAGGAGATCTTCCCCGGCCTGGTGGACGTGGCGCGCACCAGCCGTCATTTCCTGGGCCGTACGGTCCGGTACCTGGTGGTGGACCAGGGCATCCGGCAGTTCCTGGACATCGGTACCGGTCTGCCGACCGCCGACAACACCCACGAGGTGGCGCAGCGACTGGCACCGGACGCGCGGATCGTGTACGTGGACAACGACCCCATGGTGCTCGCGCACGCCCGTGCCCTGCTGACCAGCACGCCCGAGGGCGGGACCGCGTATCTCGACGCCGACCTGTACGACACCGACGCCATCCTCAAGGCCGCCGCAGGCACGCTGGACTTCTCCCGACCGGTCGCCCTGATGATCCTCAACACGCTCGGCCATGTCGCCGACCACGACCGGGCGCGCGCGCTGGTCTCCCGGCTCATGGACGGCCTTCCGCCGGGCAGTCACCTCGTCATCTGTGACGGCACCTCCACCAGCGAGGGCATGATCGCGGCGTCCGAGGCCTACAACTCCAGTGGCGCGGTGCCGTACTACGTGCGCAGCGTCGAGGAGATCGGCGGCTTCTTCGACGGACTCGAACTGGCCGAGCCGGGCATCGTCCAGGTCACGCAGTGGCGTCCGGAACCCGATGGTGCGTCGAGCGGCGTCGCCGTCGACGCCTACGGCGGGGTGGGACGCAAGCCGTAGTGATCCGGCCAACGGTGGCGGGGCGAGAGGCACGGTGACCGCGGGAATCGCCCGCCGCCTCATCGCGCCCCGCGCGCCCCTGCGACACTGAGCCGCATGGACCCTCGACACCTGAGACTCGGTCGCCGTCGCCTGTGGCTGGGCAGCGCAGCCTGCTTCCTGGTGCTCGGGCCGGTCGGGTGGGTCCTGGGTGGCTGGATTCCGGTCGTGCTGCTGTCCGTTGTCCTCGTCGCGGCCACGTCGGTCGCGCACTGGAGGGCCCCTTCGTGGCTCGGGCCCGCCATCGCGAAGGGGCAGCAGGAGAGCCGCCGGGACGTGGCCACCTTCTGCGTGGTCATCGCCGTCAGCGGGTATGCCCAGCCCCTCACGCTGCAGTCCGGTACCCCACGGGACCTGGCGGCCCTGCGCCTGGAGGCGTACCGGGCCGCGGCCGACGACGATCTGTCCGAGAAGCTCCGCCATTTGGCAGCCGACGCGCTGGCCGCCGCCGACCACGCGTACGACGAAGACACGCCGGCGGGCTGGCGAGCGGCCCGGGCGAGCGCGGAGCGACTGGCGCACGCCGCGCAGGAGGGCAATGCGTACGTGCGCCAGCTCCTCATCCAGTGGGTGGAGCAGAACCCCGCCGGGGAGCGTTAGGGCCTGTCCTTCGGATCACGCCGGTCTCGACCCACGACGCGTCACAAGCTCCGCGGCCCAGGCGTGATCCGAACTGCAGGCCCTGGGCCCGGCGCTCACGAGTCCGCTTCCCTCCTCAGGAAGTTGCTCACCTGGCAGGCGAGGCTGTCCCTGGCCGTGCCGGGACGCGTCTCCGCGTCGTCGGCGGAGGTCTCGTACAGGTCGATGCCGCCCGCCCAGAGGTAGCGCTCGGTCCACTCGTCGTCGACCTTCAGCTGGATCTGGATGTCCACGCGGTGCAGGACGGCGTCGGGGCCCGCGGAGTACAGCACCGCCGTTGCCCGGCGCAGCGGGTAGACGTCGAAGCCCTCGATGAACTGTGAGTTCCGCCAGTCGAGGAACGCGCTCTCGCCGTCGGCGCCGACGCGAATATCGATCTGTCCGTCTTCGAGATGGATACCGAAATGCTCGGTCGTGCGGTTTTCAACGGTCACTCGAAATCTGAAGTAGGTGAGTCCGTCGGCAGCGTCGTCCCGGCCCCGCGGCGGCTCCGCCTTTTCCACCCCGTGGACGCGGACACGCAGACCGGCATGCTCGTCGTACTCCTGCCAGTCCCCGACCACGTTCGGCTCGCGCACAGTCCACCTCTCACCTCAGAGAGCTGTTTCCTATCTGTGCTCCGAACGCAGTGTCAAATGCGCGGAACATGCCGTGGCCAGGGATTTCCCTTTTCTTGATCGGCGATCAAGCCGTGCCCAGCCAGAACCTTTCCCCGGCGGACGCGACGGCATTTCCGTGCGTGCTGCACATCACGTCCAGCGGCGGCTCATCCGTCCGCGCGCAACGTCCGCATCTGCTCGTCGAGCGGCCCCAGCCCGACGTCGCGCCGGCGCTCGTCGAGGGTCTGGGGCCGGCGGATCGGGTACGGGCGGAGGGTCAGGGGATTGACACGGGTGCCGTAGAACTGCGGCCGGCCCTCCTCGACCGCGCAGTGGTCGGCGATATAGGCGTGGTGCACGGCGGGGCAGCACCCGTCCGCCGCGGCCTGGGCGATCAGGTCGCGGCACCTGACCTGGAAGTCGAGATCGGTGGCGTGCAGCAGGATCATCAGGGCTGCCGTCGAGGCGGGCGCGCCGACCAGGTCGGCGGTCGGCCAGCCGTGCCGGTCGACGATCGTCCGGAGGGCCTCGGCATTGGCCTGGCGGCACTCGTGGAGGGCGCCTCGGCACCACGAGGTGGGGTCCACCCGCGCCTGCCGCATGAGGTGCCGCTCCTCGTCCGCCCGGCGCACCAGCTCCGCGGCGAGAGCGGCCGCGAGCTCCGGGACCATCCGTCGCGCGGCCTCCTGATCCTGGCGCATGTCGTCGTCGACCGCGAGGTGCCCCGGGTAACCCTTCACGGCATTCCTTGCAGCACCAGCGCGAACCACACCTTCTTGCCCGAGCCGCCCGGGTCGGGCGGTGCGGTGCCCCAGTCGTCGGCCAGCGCGGCGACGATGGCCAGCCCGCGTCCCGACTCCTCGGCACCGTCCGCCGTACGCGGGCACGGCAGGGCGGGCGAGCTGTCGGCGACCGTCACGCGCAGCTCGCGCACGGTGTACTCGATGGTGACGGTGATCATGTTCCCGCGGTCGGGACTTCCGTGTTTCACCGCGTTGGCGAACAACTCGTCGGTGGCTAGGACAGCATTGTCGCGACACTCGGGCGGCAGTCGCAGATGGGTGAGGTGCTCGGCGAGTATGGCCCGTACGCCCGCCGCGCGCGAGGGGTGGGCGGGGACGGTGGTCCGCAGGAGGTGGGCTTTGCTCACGGGGATCACGTGCGTCACGGGGATTGCGGGACTCACCGGGGTCGGTGCGGACACGGGGATCATGGTTGCCTCAGCGGGCCGGGCCGTGCCCGCGGGCGCGCGGTCGCCCGCCGCGTGGACGTTGTGCGCCGCCGCGTGCACGTCGTGCACCACTGGAGGCGACGGCGCGTGGATGTCCTGCGCCAGTGAGGGCGACGGCCCGCGGCGATGCGCCCTGGATGCCGTCATCGATCCTCCTTCGGATGCAGCCCGGGTGGGGGACGGTCTCGGTGGCTGCCCGTGCAGCCAACACGCCGAAGCGGCGGGTGGACCAGGGGGTATGGGGGTTGTCCGGTTGCAGGCACGTAGTGGCATTGGATGTATGTTCGATCGCGTGAGGAAAGTGAGCGGGGGCCTGACGGCGGTGCGACGGAGCAGTGGCACCGGATGGTCGGGGGTGCGCGGCAAACGCGTACTGGTCACAGGTGGTACGCGGGGGCTCGGCGAACAGATCGTGCGACTGTTGGCCGCCGAGGGCGCGCGAGTGGCGACCTGCGCGCGCACCGCGCTCGACCTGGAGGCGCTGGCCACGTCGATGGACTCCGCCGTGTTCACCCAGCCGCTCGACGTCACCGCGCCCGAGGAGCTGGAAGGATTCGTCGCGGCTTCGGCGAAACGTTTCGGCGGCTTGGACGGGGTGGTGGCCTGCGCGGGGGGTTCTCGCGGGGGCGGCATCGAGCAGGCGGATGCCGAGGACTGGGCGGCGACCTGGGACGTGAACGTCGGCCATGCGGCACGGCTGGTGCGGGCGGCGGTCCCGCACCTGCGGGCGGCGGGCGGCGGCTCGGTCGTGGTGATCTCGTCGATCTCCGGCTGGAAGCCCGGCCCGCACGCCCAGTACGGGGTGGCGAAGTCCGCGCAGATCCATCTGGCCGCCTCGTTGGCCCGCGAGCTCGGCGCCGACGGCATCCGCGTGAACGCCGTCTCCCCCGGGTCGATGCTCATCCCCGGCAGGCGCTGGGACCGCATGCGCAGGGAGGAACCCGAGGCGTTCGCCCGATTCGTGGCGGCCGAGCTTCCGGGCGGAGCGCCGGTCGCGCCGCAGGAGGTCGCCCGCGTGGTGGCGTTCCTGCTGTCGGACTGGTCGAGCGGGATCTCGGGCGCCCACCTGCCGGTCGACCGCGCCCAGAACGCCCCCTCTCCCGACGGGTACTAAGGCACCCGGCGTCCCGGTACCGGTCATGCCACCGCTCCCAGTACGGCGCGCGACCTGCGCTCGAATTCCTGCACCACGGGCTCGTGGCGGCGGGGCTCGAGCCGCCTGCGGAAGTCGCGCAGGGCCTGGATCGACCGTTCACTGTGCACGGTGCTGAGGGTGGCGAGCGCCTCGGTCGCCGTGCCGACGGCCTCGTCCAGCCGGTCCTGCTGGAGATGCGCGGTCGCGAGCACGGAGCGGCTGATGGCCTGGCGCCTGCGCCGGTCCGCGTTGGCGGTGAGCGATTCGCTCGCCGTGCGCTCCGCCTGCGCGGCAAGGCCCAGGTCACGGAAGCACAGGGCGGACTCGGCCTGCAGATAGTGGTGGTCGAGATAGCGCACCCACACCGACTCCTGGGCGGCTCCCTTGCTCGCGTCCAGCTGTCGCTCGGCCAGGCGCAGCGCCTCGGAGGCCTCGTCCGAGCGGCCCCGCGCGGCGTGCCCGCGCGCCGACATGGCGTACAGGCGCATCAAGCCGAGCGGGCTGCCCGATTCCTTCGCGGTGACGATCCCGGCGCGGGCCAGGGCCACCCCCTCGTCGGGGCGGCCGAGGTTGGTGGCCAGATGGGAGAGTCCGGCCAGGATCTGACCGCCCAGCACCCGGTCGCGTCCCTCGGCGCACAGTCGCAGCGCCTGGGTCATATAGCGCTGCGCCAGGCCGTACTCCCCCGCGTCGTACGAGCTCCACCCGGCCATCGCGGCCAGGCGCGCGGCAGCGGCGTACAACTGGCGGCGCAGCCGCGGCGGTGTACCGCGCCGCTGCAGCAGGGGGACTACCTCGGTGGACAGATAGTGCACGATGCTGGTGCGCACTCCGCCGCCGCCGTAGTGGTTGTCCATCTGGTCGAACATCGCGATCATCGCGTGCACCTGCTCGACCGGCCCGCCGCTCGCCACCAGGGTGGGTTCGACGGCGTCCTGGTGTTCCAACAGCCAGAGCAGCCATTCACGCTGAGGGATCGTCAGTGCGGCCGCGACAAAGGGGACCGAGCCGAGGAGGCTGCGGCGGGAGATGTCGGTGGACCCCAGTTCGGCCAGGATGTGAAGGGTTTCTGCCACGTCTTCGCCATAGATGAGCGCCCTGCCTGCAACCGGGCGCTGCTGATCGGAGTGGAAGCCGAGGTCCGCGGGCGACACGGCGCGGCCGAGCCGCTCGGACAGGACGGCGGCGATCAACTCCGGTGTGGTTCCCCGCGGTTGCTGGCCCTGGAGCCAGCGGGTGACCGACGCCTTGTCGTAGTGGGAATCCGTGCCCTGACGGCGGCCCAGCTCGTTGACCCGCAGGGCGAGTGAGGCATAGGAGCAGCCGGCTTCCTTGAGGGCGTCCGCCAGCACCTTGTTGACCCCGGTGGGGGCCTTGCCGGCGTTCCTCGCTTGCCCGTCGGTCACGGTGGTCATCCCGGTCTCGCCTCACGGTCGCGTGCGGCTGCACCCAGACGCACCTGGCGGGACATCAATTCCCGTACGGCCGAGCACAGTTGCGCGTCGTCGCCACGGAGTGTGCGACACGTCACTCGATCACTATGGCGGCCGACACACTCAGCGTGCAACCGGCGTTCTGATAATTTCAGAACGTTTCGCATCGCCCTGTCTCTGTCATCGACCACGTGGCACACTGCACGCTGTGACGGCCGTTCCGGGAGGTAGGACGTGAGCGAGAACCGCTCTGGCGGCAGCGCACCCACCGTCCTGCGGATGGTTCTCGGAAAACGGCTGCGACAGTTGCGGGAACGGGCGGGGGTATCGTTCGAGGACGCGGCACGGGCCATCGAGGTCACGCCGCTGACGGTCCGCCGGATCGAGAAGGCCGAGGTCGGCCTCCGGATTCCGTACGTCCGGGAGTTGCTGCACACCTACGGGGTTCCGGCGGCGGAGATCGACGACTTCCTGGCCCTGGCCAGGGAGGCGAACCAGCCCGGCTGGTGGTACAAGTACCGCGACGTACTGCCGGAGTGGTTCAGCGCGTACGTGAGCCTGGAGAGCGAAGCCAGCGTCATCCGCCTCTACGAACCCCACTACGTTCCCGGCCTGTTGCAGACGTCCGACTACGCCACCGCGCTCATGCGCGTCGGCTTCCCCAACGAGTCGAAGGAGGACATCGCCCGCCGCGTCGCCCTGCGGATCAAACGTCAGGACCTGCTGGCCAAGCCGGACGCGCCCGCGATCTGGGCCGTTCTGGACGAGACGGTGCTGCGCCGTCCGGTGGGCGGGGCCGAGGTGATGCGAGCTCAGATCGACTGGCTGCACGAGGCCCTCGACCTGCCGAAGGTCCGGATCCAGATCATGCGTTTCAAGGTGGGCGCCCACCCTGGCGCCTTCGGACCGTTCCACCATTTCCGCTTCGGCTTCTCCGAACTCCCCGACGTCGTCTACACGGAGAGTCTCGTCGGCGCGGTCTACGTCGACCGGCCCGACGACGTCGTCAGCTATCTCGAAGTACTGGACCGGATGTCCGTGCAGGCGGAGCCGGTCGCTCGGACCAGGGCCATCCTGGGTGAACTGCGTAAGGAGTTGTGATCCATGGGATCCGTCTACAGCGGCATGCCCGCCGTCGATCTGGGCACCGAGGGCTGGCAGAAGCCCTGGAGCGGCACGAACGGCGGGAGCTGTGTCGAGGCCAAGCGACTGCCCGACGGCAGCGTCGCCTTCCGTCAGTCCAGGGACCCCGAGGGACCGGCCCTGGTCTACTCCCGGGACGAGATGACCGCGTTCCTGGAGGGTGCCAAGTCCGGACAGGCCGACTTCCTGATCGCCTGAGCATCCTCCGCGCAGGACCCAGAGGGTGCACCACTACGCCCGCACAACCGGACAACCCGCACGCCTACTCCCGCGGTGCGGGTTGTCCCCCACACACTGAGGGAGTCGGTCGTCTGGGAGGGAGTGGGTGCGGGGATGATCCTCCACCAGGCCCTCGCCCAGTGCCGGACGCTGGTCGTCGAGGGCCCCGACGGCATCGGCAGGAGCGCCCTGATCGCCGAACTGGCCCGCCACGGATTCATGATTCGCCGCTCGCGCGGGGAGCTTCACCATGTGAACCCCACCCAGCCCTACCGCGAACTCCTCGCCGCGCCGGAGCGGTTGGTCATCGACGGCAGCCTCGTCCACGAACTGGTCTACGGCCCGCTGCGCCGCGGCCGCTCCCGGGTGACGTGGATCCAGGCACTCGACTTCGCGGAGGCGGTGGCCGAACGCGACGGCGCCCTCATCCATGTGACGGGCGAGGCGGACGACACCGAGGCGGTCGGCGCGTACGACCGGGCGCTGCGCACCCTGGCCCAGCATGTCCCGGTCGTGACGGTCGAGGCGGCGGAACTGGGCCATCCGATCCACGGTCCAGCCTCCCCTCTGCCCCAACTAAAGGGCCACATACAGGCGTTGACGATAGGTTAGAGACCGACCGCGTGACGTACGGCAGGAGACATCCCATGGCAGACGGCCAGTCCACCCCCGACCAAGAGGCGCTGTCCAAGATCGACACCACGGTGCCGCACTCGGCTCGCATCTGGAACTACTGGATGGGTGGCAAGGACAACTACGAGGTCGACCGGGAGGCGGGCGACGCCTACCGCGAAGTCGCACCGAACATCGAGACCATGGCCCGCGCCTCCCGTGACTATCTGATCCGCACCGTCACCTTCGTGGCCGGCGAACGCGGCATCCGCCAGTTCCTGGACATCGGCACCGGCCTGCCCTCGTACGACAACACCCACCAGGTCGCACAGCGGGTGGCTCCGGAGTCGCGCATCGTCTACGTCGACAACGATCCCCTGGTGCTCCGTCATGCCCAGGCGCTGCTCACCAGCACCCCCGAGGGCGTCACCAACTACATCGACGCGGACCTGCACGAGCCCGAGAAGATCATCGAAGCGGCAAGCCGCATCCTGGACTTCGACCAGCCCGTCGCCCTGATGCTCATGGGCATCCTCGGCCACATCCAGGACTACGAGGAGGCCAAGTCGATCGTCCGCCGCCTCCAGGCCGCCCTGCCCTCCGGCAGCTACTTCGTGCACTACGACAGCACCGACACCGACGCGGCCCTCAAGGAGGCCCAGCAGGGCTACGACGACACCGGGGCGATCCCGTACGTGCTGCGCAGCCCCACCCAGATCAGCGCGTACTACGAGGGCCTCGAACTGATCGACCCGGGCATCGTGTCCTGCCCGCTGTGGCGCCCGGAGCCCGGCACGTCGCCCGAGCCCACGGACGTCCACGGAGGCGTGGCCCGCAAGCCGTGATCAGGACCTTCAGGCCTGTGCCGCCGGTTCGATGTTCTGGTTGAGGCGGAACAGGTTGCCGGGGTCACGGTCGGCCTTGACCCGGGCCAGGCGGGCGTAGTTGTCGCGGTAGGCGGCCCGTACGCGCTCCTGGCCCTCGTTCATCATCATGTTGACGTAGGCCCCGCCCGCGGAGAACGGGTGCAGCGCGTCGGAGTAGTCGACGCTCCACCGCCTGATGAGGTCCGCGTTGGCCGGGTCGGGGTCCACGCCCGCGAATACTGATGCCCAGCCGGCGTCGCGGTAGCTCCACGCGGTGTCCGTCGGAGCGTGGTCGTGGACGGCGCCGTCGATGGGATACAGGTGCATCGTCGACTTCCACGTGGGCGTCTCGGCAGCGAACTTGGCGTGCAGGTCGACCGCGTCGCCCGGGATGTCGTTGACGAAGTCCGCGCGCCAATACCACTGGTCGCCCGGCGGGTAGAGCCCGTCGAACGCGGACTGGATCGCGGGGTGCGGCATCGGCGCGGGGCCGTGCAGCAGTGGCTCGGGGACGGCGTCGAGCAGGGGAGCCATCTCCCTGGCCGCCGCCTCCGGATCGTCCCCGACGCGGCACCACACGACGCCGCAGACCTTGCGCAAGTGGATCTCCTCCGGGAACGGCGGGCCCGGGGGGACGGAGCCGAACAGGAAGAAGGCGTTCAGCTCGCGTGGCGCGTGCGGGAGGAAATCGCGGTAGGCGGTGAGGACTTCGGCGCCGAGTTCGACGGGCCAGAAGGTGGGGCCGGCGACGACCGTGCCCACTTCGTGCAACCGGAACAGGAACGAGGTGACGACGCCGAAGTTGCCGCCGCCACCGCGGATCGCCCAGTAGAGGTCGGTGTTCTCGTCGGCGCTCGCGCGTACGCGCTCCCCGTTCGCCAGGACGAGCTCGGCCTCCAGCAGGTTGTCGATGGTCAGCCCGCACTTGCGGGTGAGGTGCCCGATGCCGCCACCGAGAGTGATGCCTCCGACGCCCGTCGTGGAGATGATGCCGCTCGGTGTGGCCAGGCCGTGCGCGTTGGTGGTGCGGTCGACCTCGCCCCAGACGCAGCCGCCGCCGACCCGTACCACGCGGGCGTTCGGGTCGACCTCGACGTCCTTGAGCGGGGAGAGGTCGAGGACTACCCCGTCGTCGCACGTTCCGAGTCCCGCTCCATGGTGGCCGCCGCCGCGCACCGCAAGCGGTAGGCCGTGGTCGCGGGCGAAGCCGATGACCTGAGCGACGTCCTCGGGGCCGGTGCACTGCGCCACCAGGGCCGGCCGCCGGTCGATCATCGCGTTGTACACGGTGCGGGCCACGTCGTACCCGGAGTCCTCCGGTCCGATCAACTGCCCCTTGAATCCCGTCAGTTCCTGGCGTGCCGCCTGTGCCGGTGTGATCGCCACGTGCATCCCCCGTTCCTGGGGACCGGTACCGGGGTCCCATGTCCGGGCTCCCTGTGCCAGTCTCCCTCCGATGGGTCCGATGCGCCTGTTCTAGTCCGGCTCCTCGCCGGGCAGATATCCGTGCCCGCCACCCAGCTCGCTCCGGGCGGCTACCTACCTTTCAGCGGCCCGGCCACATGCCCAGCTCCACGGCACGGGCGGCGGCCTGGCGTCGGGTGTGGACGCCGAGTTTGTCCAGTACGGCGGAGACGTGGTTGTCCACCGTACGCACCGACACCACCAGCCTCTCGGCGATCTCCGGGTTCGTCAGCCCCTCCGCCAGCAGCCGCATGACCTGCGCCTGGCGTTCCGTGAGGCCGGCGGGGTTCTCCCAGTGCACGTCCTCGACGACAAGTACCGCAGGATGCGGCCCCGTTCTCAGTTCGACCCGCAGGGCGTCGTACACCCGATGGCGGCGCCACCCTCGGTGAGCGCCCGCGCCAGTTCCGGCCCGATGCTTCCCACCAGGCCACGGAACGGCCCGAGCGGCCGTCGCGTCGCGAGGTCGTCGCACTCCCCCAACAGCATGCGCGCCTCGGCGGGCAGCACTTTGGGCAGGGCTTTGACCAGGCTGGACTTGCCGATACCGGCTTCGCCGAAGACGAGCGCCACGGACCCGGCGCCGTCGGCCGCTTCGCGCGCGGCGGCAGCCAGCTGGGCGAGCTCGCGGTCGCGGTCGCGGATCCCCCGATCCACGACGCAAATTGTGGCACGCGCCGCGCTGCCCGGCGGGGCGTCGGCGAACTCGCCATGGTGCGGCGGGATGCGCGGACATACGAAAGTCGCCGAACACGTCGATCAGAATGCGATCGACGCGTTCGGCGACTTCGGTGAACGGGGCGGAGCCGGTTCCTCCGCCATCGGTGGCCGCGCCCGTCGGCTCGGGGCACCGCTTCCGGTGCGTACCCGGTCACCGCAGGGCGTTCACGGCCTCGATGTCGTCAGGGGATCACCCGACGGCCGCGACAGCCTCCGTATCCTCTCGGAGGTCGGCGAGCGCCGGCTCCGGCAGCGGCGCCTCGCGGGGCGCCCGGCGCGCCTCCTGCAGGCTGGGGACGGGTGCGGCCGGAACCAGAGGCGCGCGTTCGGCGGCCCGGGCGCGCCACGAGAACCAGATGATCTTGCCACCGGCGCCCGTGGCGCAGCAGCCCCAGCCGTCACTCAGCGCAGCGATCTGGGCCAGGCAGCCCTGCGGCGCGTTGTGCGGTCGGATGTCCTGGTTGTTGTCCGAGACGGCGGCAATGAGGTGCTGGCCGTTCCACCACATCTCGATGGTCGTGTTCTTGTCCGCCGCGTGCTCCTCGATGGTGTGGAGCAGCGCTTCGGCACAGTGGCAGACGGACTCGACGAGAATCTCCAGGTTCCAGTACCGGAGGTGGGCGGCCAGAATGCGCTTGACCTGTCCGACCCGTTCCGGGCTGACCTCCACGTCGAGGTGGTAATAGCAGGGCACTGCAGCTTTCATCGTCGTTGGCTCCTCACGGCGAAGCTCCCGCTTCTCCTCGCCCTCGCGGGCCGAGCCCCGATCACAAAGCGTGAGCACTGATCGCTTCTGAGTCAGTCCCAGAGTGCGAGCACTACTCCATACGTGCAACACGAGAGCGCCTCCCAATGTGGTTGAAGTCCCAACAAGACGCTCGGTGGCGGTGCGGGCACCATGGGTGAGGGCTCTGACTTCTGTAACGGATCGGTGCCCCTGCGTGCACGGCCCTCACCCGCCATCCCGGCCAGCCGTGCGCGGTCGAGAGAGTGGGAAGGTGACCAGCGTGATGCTGCTGCCTGCCAAAGCCGAGGTCGCCAGGCATCTGGAGCGATACCGGGCCTGGGAACGCCTGCTGCTCGCGGCTCCCGCCGACCACGTGGTGCGGGGCAACTTCGAGAACACCGGGTACACCCTGTGCGTCCTGATGGGGAAGCGCTGCGCGCGGGAGGCCGCGGACGCCGCCGAGCACTATCTGCGGGACCTTCCGGCACGGATCTGAAGCGCAGGTTGAGCTCACGTACGCGCACCACAAGTGGGGCTCGAGGACGGCGGAGGCGAAACGCATGGACGCAAACCCGGACACCGGCCGCATCCCGATCGTGGATGTCCGCCCGGTCGTCGAGTGCGGCCGAAGGCCCGCGAAGGCGGTCGCCGGCGAGACCTTCCAGGTCACCGCCACCGTCTTCGGTGAGGGCCAGGACGCCGTCGGCGCCAATGTGGTGCTGTGCGACCCGAGCGGCCGGCTCGGCCCGTGGACGCCGATGCGCGAACTCGCCCCCGGAAGCGACCGCTGGGGCGCCCACGTCACCCCGGGCGAAGTGGGCCACTGGACCTACCTGGTGGAAGCGTGGAGCGATCCTGTCGCCGCCTGGCGCCGTTCCGCGGAGATCAAGGTCCCGGCCGGTATCGACGTCGGGCTGGTCCTGGAGGAGGGCGCCGCTCTGTACGAGCGGGCCGCCGCCGGGGTACCGGACACAGCGGGCCGGGACACGGTGCTGGCCGCGGCGAACGCCCTGCGCGACGAGTCCCGGCCACCGGCCGCCCGGCTCGCGGCCGCCCTGACCGCGGAGGTGGACACCGCCCTCGCGGAGCATCCGCTGCGTGAACTCGTCACGTCTTCGCAGCCGTTGCCCCTGCTCGTGGAGCGGGAGCGGGCGCTGTACGGCTCCTGGTACGAGTTCTTCC